>JBKOYV010000113.1:0-23838 GCA_046725585.1 Gemmatimonadota bacterium
GGACTGGGGACTGGGGACTGGGGACTGGGGACTGGGGACTCGGCCGGGATGCTTCTAGTCGCGCGGAGGCTTATGTAGCGGTAGAAGGTTCCCCGCCGAGTCCCCAGTCCCCAGTCCCCAGTCCCCAGTCCCCAGTCCCGATGTCCCTCGGTACCTCTGATGGCGTGGGGTGATTCCCCCGACAAGCGTGTGACGAACCGGAGTCGGATCGGGTTTGGCGCCGTGAACCGCCCTGCTGGAGCCGAGGCGTGATATCAAGCACTCTCGAGTCGGCTATCTTACACGAAATCAACTTCCTCCGAGCCCGTAGCTGGGTGCGGGGAACCATGACAGGTCACGAATGGTGACGGCGCGTGATGCACTGGAGGAGTCGACCGTGAGGTCGGGGCCGCCGTCACTCAGGCTTATTGGTGGGCGAAACGGACGCGGCATGAGCACCATAGACATGTCGATCGTTCAGCGCGCGAAGCGGGGCGACCGAGCCGCCTTCGCTGCGCTGGTCGATTTCTATTATGCGCGCTCCCTACGCTTCGCCGTTCACATGCTCGGCAACGCTCAGGACGCCGAGGAAGCGGTGCAGGACACGTTCGTGCGCGTGCACGGTGCCCTTCATCGCTACGATGAGTTCGATCGGTTCGAGTCGTGGCTGTTCCGCATCCTCGCGAACCGATGTCGGACCATGATGGGACGCGAGGCGCGGCGGTCACGCGTGCTCGTGTATGGCGATCTCCCGCCCGATCGCGGGACGCCGCCCGATGTGGACGCGATCGTATGGCGCGAGGAGATCCAGACAGCGTTGGCCGCACTCCCGGCCGCGCAGCGGGAAGCCTTTCTGCTGCGACACGTGGAAGGCCTCGAGTACGAGGAAATGGGCCGAATTACGGGCGCCGGCGTATCGGCGTTGAAAATGCGAGTCAAGCGCGCCTGCGAGTTCCTACGGCTGCGCCTCGCGGAGGTGGAACGTGCGTGATATCAACGATGAAGGCGACGAGATGATCAGACGGATCGTCGACGAGCTCAAGACGCTGCCGCCGGTGCCGGCGGACGCGACGGCCCGCGTGCTCGCACGCGTGGACGCGGCGCGCCGCGGCGAAGGCGCGCTCTCCCGGGCGTCGGCGGACGATGATGACGTGATCTTTTTTCCGACGAGCACCGAGGAGATGCAAGCGTCCCCGGTCGCGGGGAGCGAGTCCGCACGCGCGCTCGCCGCGCGCGATGGGTCGCGCTCGAGTGGCAGGTTCGGCCGTCGGTTCGTTGTGTCGCTGCCGGCCGCGATTGGCTATGCGGTGGCCGCGACGCTGGCAGGCTTCCTGATTCGCGGCGCAGTGCCGCAACGTGCGGGCGAGGCTGTCGTCGCGCGGACACCGAACCACCTGGCGACTGAGACGTTAGGCACCGTTACGAGGCCGGTGGCGGCGGCCGCCACTACTCGCGCGCTGCAGGAGGCGCCGGTCAAGCACCAGTTCGTGCTCGACGCGCCGCGTGCCCGCAGCGTTACCGTCGTCGGCGACTTCAACGCCTGGGATGGGAGCAAGACGCCGCTCGAGCGTGATTCGACTACCGGCGTCTGGAGCACCGTCGTGGATGTGCGCCCGGGTCGTCACGTCTACGCCTTCCTGGTGGACGGCAAGACGTGGACGCTCGACCCAACCGCTCCACGCACGAAGGATTCGGACTACGGCACCGAGCAATCGGTGATGATCGTGGGGATGCAGTGATGCGAGCGCAGTGTCTAACGCCCCGCATGCGGTGGACAGCGGCCGCGCTCATGCTTCTGACCGCGCGTGCCGCGTCAGGCCAGGCGGCCCAGGGACTCGACTCGGCGACGGCGGCGGCCATCGCGCCGATCGTCGAGCAGGCACGCGCGGACAGGCTTCCGGTCACCCCCCTCTACGCGAAGGCCCGCGAGGGACAGGTGCAGCGCGTCCCGGTCGCGAAGATCGAAGCCGCGGTGCGTACGCTCGCCGAGCGTATGCGCACGGCTTATGACGCGCTCCGGCCGGACGCGAGCGAGCAGGAGCTGAACGCCGCGGCGGACGCTATCAAGAACGGGGTTGGGCGGGAGACTCTCATTGCGATGCGGAAGGCGGGCGGGAACGGATCGCTCGCGGTGCCGCTCGGCGTGTTGACGTCGCTCATCCTGCGCGGCGTGCCGGTGGAAAAGGCGTCGATGCAGGTCGTCGACTTGCTGCAGCGCGGTGCTGTGGGGAGAACCTTCATCGCGCTCGAGGAGAGCGTTCGACAGGATGTGCTGGCTGGCCGGCGTCCAGACGAAAGTTTGGATTTGCGGTTGAAGGGGATCATCCCCAATCTTCCTCAATCGGCAACGGCGGACGCCGCCGGGCTCACGAACGCCGCGACCCCCAAGCGACCGCGCTGAACACCAACCAGGCAGCTGCAGCACACTTTCTCCTGGCCGGGCTACCTCGTTGCGTTCGCCGTCTTCGCGTGCTTCACCTTCGCGAAGGCGGCGAACGCACAATGGGCCCGACAAACGACCCTCGACGTCGGCGCCACGCGCCTGACGAGAGACGACTTCGCAGACACTGACGGCGGCACCGTCGCCGCGCTGTGGAGTCGTTGGAGCGAACGCGTCTCCCTCGTCGCGAGCGGCGCGGCGACGCGTGTCTCCGACGGCCAATCGACGGGTATCGCGCTCGGGTCGGGGTCCTACACCGTCCCGGTGGACCGCGTCCGACTCGAGGCTGGCGTCACCGGGACGATCCTCGGCACGACCGACTTCGCCCCGTCATCGAGTTGGACGGCGTTCGGCAGAGCGCATCTGCTCGGCGTCGGATGGGGCGCGTGGGTTGGCGGGAGTGGCGCGAACGTACACGTCGAGCGGACGACGTTCCCAGCGACGACGAGCGAGGTCGGCGGGTGGTATCGCCGCGGGGAGCAGCGTCTCACGTTGAGCGCAGTCGCCGTAAACACGTCCACCGTGTCGACGCTGATCTTCAGCGATCAGACCGTAGTCCGTGTGCACGATCCGGTTCGCTACGCCGACGTCTCACTGATCGGTCACGGCGCGTGGCGCCGGCTCGAGGTGGACGCGATCGCGTTGTCTCGCCACGCGTGGAAGGGCGATCTCGCGTCGGTGCCAGCGGCGTCCGTAGCTGGCGCGTGGTGGGTGACGCCGAACGTCGCGATCGCGGCTGCGGTAGGCCGCCAGCTTGCCGATCCGATACGCGGGACCGTGCGGGCTCGTTATGCGACGGTGGCGCTTCGGTTGTCGGCTGAGCGGCATGGGCCAGTGGTGCCCCTCCGCAAGCCGCCGATGGTCTCGCCGGGCGCGGCGTCGCTCATCGCGACCCCAACGGACAAAGGGTCGGCGGTAGTGCTGGTGCACGCGCCCGGCGCGCAGCGCGTGGAGCTCATGAGCGATCTCACAGGCTGGGAGGCGAAGCCGCTCGATCGAAAGAACGGCAGGTGGGAGCTCCGCCTAACGACCCAGCCGGGCCCGCATCACGTCGTGGTGCGCATCGACGGCAAGGCCTGGATCGTACCGGCGAATCTCCCGCGGATCGACAACGAGATGGGTGGTACGGTTGGGCTTATCGTCATTCCCTGAAACGCGTCGGCGAAACCGTGCCAGACCCGGGCGCTCGTCCGGCCCGGCAGCGCTCGGCGCCAGCGTAGCCTAACGCACGCCATCAGTGTGACGCACATCACACTGAGAAGGAAGTTCGGTCAAGACGCCAGGGGATTGGGACATTCCGACGTAACTGGCCCCGATCCTGCCACTCGCAGAGGGCTGGCCCGTAATGCGTATCACGACGTGCTGACGAGCGGCGTCCGGGCTGCGCCGCCGCGCGTCACCAAGAAGTTAAAAAGGAGTCACCGATGCACACTCGCACCCTCTTTGCCGCAGTCGCCACCGCGGCCATTGCCGCGATCGCCACCCCGTCCCTCTCGAACGCGCAGGATACGACGGCGAAGAAGCCGACGGTCTCCAAGGGCGAAGTCGCCATGCAGCCGAGCTTCAGCTCGCTCATTTCCGCCATTAACTCGGGCTCGGCCAGCGTCGACAAGATCAAATCACTGACGACGGTCAATGCCGCGGATGTGCAGTTCGTGAACGTCGAAGACCTCATCAAGGGCAACGACGCCCAGGCGCTCAAGGACGCGCTGTCGAAGAACAAGGATGCCACCGATTCACTGCGCGCCGCGTTAGGCAGCAACCCGGCGATCAGCCTGCTCCTGGCCTCGGATAGCGCCGCGACGCCCACGGTCACGCCGCCTGTCACGCCCGCGGTGCCGACGCCCAGTATGTCCAAGGCGAAGCCGTCGGCCAAGGATATCGTCGCGGCCGACGTCAGCGCGGACAACAAGGTCGTGCTCTACTACTGGAAGAAGCAGTACTAACGGTAACCTTCGGCAGCCGGTAGAACGGAAACCGGCAACGAAACCAGGGAGTTGAAACGATTCGGGACGCTCGTACGAGCGTCCCGTTTGTTTTAGTTCCCGGCTCTCCTCTTGACATTCTACAAGAGCCGTCGCATTCTACTGTAGACATACGACAGGAGAATGCGTGGCGACCGACAATACCGACGTCCTGCAGGGGACGCTCGACATGCTCATCCTCAAGGCGCTCTCGCTCGAGCCCATGCACGGATGGGGTATTTCGCAACGCATTCAGCAGATCTCGCGTGACGTCCTGCAGATCAACCAGGGCTCGCTTTACCCTGCGCTTCACAGGCTCGAGCGTCGGGCGTGGATCGAATCGGACTGGGGCACGTCCGAGAACAATCGCCGCGCGAAGTATTACCGCCTCACATCGCTCGGCAAGAAGCAATTGGCCGAGGAGCGTGCGAGCTGGCAACGCTTCACGCTGGCCGTCGAGCGCGTCCTGCAGACGACCTGAGCGCGTCTTCCCATGGATGCTCTGCACCTGCTGGCGCGACGAGTCCGCGCCCGGATCCGCCCGCTCCTCGCCCGCAGGGGCGTGGAGGCGGACCTCGACGAGGAGATGCGGTTTCACATCGACGCCGAGATTGCGGAGAGAATCCGGCGTGGCATGACACCCGATGCTGCGCGCACGTCAGTGCTGCGCGATTTCGGTGGCGTGTCCCGGTTCAAGGATGAGTGCCGCGATGCGTGGGGGATCCGCGTGGTGGACGAGCTCTCGCGCGATGCGCGCTATGGTCTGCGCGCACTGTGGCGCGCGCTTGCCTTCACTGCGGTCGCGGTTCTGACGATCGCGCTCGGAGTGGGCGCCGCGACGACGATCTATTCGGTCGTCCAGTCCGTTCTGCGCCCTCTGCCGTACAACGATCCCGCCTCGCTCGTCGCGGTGGTCACGACCTATCGCGGCAAGGATGACGCGACCTCGGCGCTCGACTTCGTCGATTGGAGGCGTGTGTCGAAGACGCTATCGGGAATGGCGGCGATTGGGACGGACGCCATGACGTTGACCGGTAGCGGCGAGCCCGAGCGGCTGTACACGGCGTCGGTCAGCGCGAGCCTGTTCTCGATGCTTCACGTGCGGCCGCTCGCGGGCCGAGTGTTCCGCGCAGGCGAAGACTCCGCGGGTGCGGGACGGGTCGTGATGCTGGGTGAGGCGCTCTGGCGACGGCGATTCTCGAGCGACCCCGGCGTCGTCGGCCGCGCAGTGAACCTTGACGGCATTCCTCATACGGTCATCGGCGTGCTTCCGACGAGCGTGGCGTATCCGGCGATCGCGGAGATCTACATGCCGCTGGTGTTTCCGGCCGAGGACCTCGACGAAGGGAATCGCGGGGCTCGCTACTACGATGTCGTGGCGCGACTCGCGCCGGGCGCGACGATCGAACAGGCGCGCGTCGAGATGCGAACGATCGCGTCTCGGCTCGCGTCGGCGCACCCGCAGGCAGACGAGGGCGTCTCGATCCGCATCGCACCGCTGCTCGATGAAACGGTCGGCACCTTCCGCCCCCCGCTGCTCATTCTCCTCGGCGCGGCGGGAGTGCTGCTCCTCATCGCCTGCGCGAACGTAGCGAACCTGTTGCTCGTCCGCGCGGCCGGCCGGGACGGCGAGCTTGCCGTTCGCACGGCACTTGGAGCGGGGCGCGCGCGTCTCGTGCGTCAACTCGCGACCGAGGCGCTCGTCCCGTTTCTCGTCGGCGGCGCGCTCGGCACGGCACTCGCGACGTTAGGCACGCGATGGTTTGCCGCTGCCGCCGCGGGCACCGTGCCGAGGCTCACCAGTGCGGGCGTCGACGGCGGCGGGCTCGCGTTCGCCCTCGTCGCGACGCTGGCCACCGGAGTGGTCTTCGGCGTCGTCCCCGCGCTTCGGTTCGCAGGCCTCGGCGTCTCGGACACACTGCGGGCTGTCGGGCGGTCGAACCAGGGATCGATCGCCAGACGCCGCGCCCGGACGGCCATCGTCGGGTCGGAGGTGGCACTCGCGGTCATGCTCCTCGTCGTGGCAAGCCTCGTGGTGCGCAGCTTCCGCCATCTCATGGCGGTGGACCCCGGGTTCCGTCGTGACGGCGTGGTCACGTTCAGGCTCGAGCTGCCTAACACGCGGTACGGCGATCCGGCGAAGTTGCGGGCATTCGTGGCGCAGCTCGACGACCGCGTCCGCGCGCTCCCGGGTGTGAGCGCGAGCGGTCGCGTCCTCCGCGCCCCGCTCAGCGAGTACAACTTCAACGTCGGCTTTTCCGTCGACGGCCGGCCGGTCGAAACCGGGGCGCGTCGGCCCGCCGTGCAGGTGCGAATCGCGTCGCCCGGCTACTTCGAGGCGATGGGGATTCGTCTTGCGCGTGGCCGGACGTTTTCCGGACGCGACGACGCCAAGGCGCCGCAGGTCGTGGTGATCAACCGGGCAATGGCGCGCCAGCATTTCTCCGGCGAGGATCCGCTGGGCAAACGAGTCTGGCTGGGATGGGAAGAGGATGGCGTTAGGCGCGGCGGCACGATTGTCGGCGTCGTGGACGACGTTCGCCAGTTCGGCCTCGATCGCCCGCCGGAGCCGGAGATGTACCTGCCGTACGATCAGACACCGGTGGGGCCGATGACAGTGGTGGCGCGCACGTCGGCGTCGCCGGACGTGGTGTTCTCGGCCGCACGGGCCGCCGTGCGTGAGCTCGATCCGGACCTGCCGCTCTTCGAGCTCAGCACGCTCGAGCGCCGGTTCGAGGAGTCGGCGGCACGTCCACGGCTCTACATGACGCTGCTGGCCGCGTTCGCCGGCGTCGCGGTTCTCCTCGCGGCGATCGGGCTGTACGGCGTGGTGTCGTACGCGGTACGACAGCAGACGCGCGAGATCGGGATCCGTCTCGCGCTCGGCGCGACGCGCCCGAACGTTGCGCGCGCGGTGGTCGGCAGCTCGCTTCGGGTGACCATGGTCGGAGCCGCGTTAGGCCTCGCCGGAGCGCTTGCCGTCTCGCGGCTCCTCCAGGCGCTGTTGTTCGGTGTGAGCGCGACAGATCCGTCGGCGTACGCCGCGGTCGTCCTGCTCATCCTGCTGGTTGGCGTCGTTGCCAGCTGGATTCCTGCCCGCCGCGCAACTGCCATCGACCCGGCGTCAGCGCTGCGCGGCGAGTGACGAATCGAGAGCGGGCCTATCGCGTCTGTGTCGGCTGGGCTGGTGCTGCTGGCGCGGTGGGGCAGCCCACAAAGCGACCTTCGATCAGCTCGGGGCCAGCGAGGCGGCGCAGCGCGGTCTCGTTCGACGCCACGGCCCGTCGAGCGCGCGCCCGGCTGATCGTCCAGCTGCGCCAGTCGGTCGAAGATGCCGGACCCCAGTCGCGCAGCAGCCGCCGGGCAGCTTCGCACCGATCGCCATAGTCGGCGGCCTCTCGCGTGCCGTCGGTGCGACCCATCGCGGCGATGGCAGACATTGCCGCGGCGACCGTTGCCGAATCGGCGCCGGGGATGACCCAGCCGGCGGGTGCCGTCACGCGGTCTCGCGCGAGGTACTCGACCAGGGGCGGCGCCGCGTCCCCGCCTAACCGAGCGAGGTACTTCACGTCGACCTCTTTGCCCTGGTCGGCCCGCGCGATGTTGAATCGCGCCACGTACCCAGCCGGGTCGGCAACATTGAGCGCGATGAGCGTCGCCCACCCCGAGACAAAGGCGCCGGCCGTGAAGCGTCGTTCACGGCCTCGGAGCACGGTCGCGGCGAACCACACGAACACGATCGCGAGCCAGCCCATGAACACCGTGGCGAACAGCCGGTCCTCGCTCAGCCCATACATCGACACGTACAGGCGCATGCGCGCGAACGCCGAGTACATGATGATGCCGAGTAGGCACAGCAGCGTGGCCGACAGACCGCGATACACGACGTCGGCTCGCGGCGTATCGCGGCGCAGGAGCGCGTTCGCGGAGAGCAGGACGGGCAGCACCAGCGCCGACACGGTCACGAGCTCGAAGAAGCCGCGGCGCGCATAGTCGGCGTAGCTCATGCCAGCGGTCGCCTGGACGAGCGCGTCACCGCCGAAGAAATAACGGAGCTGGACGGCCACGAACGCGGCGAAGAGCGCGACGAGCGAGCCTAACGCGACCGAGACTTCGGTCAGGCCGAGCGCGCCATCGGGGAAGGGTACGGCCCGCGTGCCCCGGCCGTTCGACAGGACAGTCGCGCGGAGCAGGCCGCCGACGAACCACGCGATGATACCGCTCACCGCGAGGTGTGACGCGACGGTCGCGGCGTCGATGCGAAGCGTCTGGCCGACGAGGCGCTCAAACACCGGGTCTGCAGAGGCGAAGAGGCTGCCGAACACGAGGAGCAGCGGGATCGCAACCAACGCAGCGCGAACTGCCGTGATCAGCCGGCTTGTCCCTCGTTCGCCGGCAACCTGACGGAACGAGACGTCCGAGAGGAGGAGCGCGATCATCCCGACGAACACGCTCACACCGATCGTGATCGCGGCATAGGCGAGCTCGCGGAGCCGGCTCTCGAGCACGCGCTGCTCCGTTCCCCGCGAGATGGCGGCAGCGAGCAACGCGAGCGTACCGAAGAACGCGAGCGTGTTGTAGGCAACCAGCGACTCCGTGTCTCGCCACGAGAAGAGGAGGCTCAGCGCGAGCGCCGGCGAGAGGAGCCACCACGCTTCGGCAGGCAGCGTCTCGTAGCGACGGCGCGCAAGCGTGATCATCGCCGCGACGATCGCGACCGACCAGATCGTCATGTTCGTTCCCCACGACGGAACGCGGAGAATCGCATCGCCAACGACGCCGAGCAGCAGGGCGTCGGCGAGCGTGCGCGCGGCCAGGCGAGCGCGTTCCTCCGTGGCGTCGGTCGTGAGGGCGGCCGGCGACTGTTGGGCAGGTGGTTCGATCGAAGCAGCAGACATGGTCGGGTTCACAGAGGGCAGGGCTGTGGGCATAAGTACGTAAACAGGTAGCCAGTGTCAAGTACTTCATAACATAAAGTTAACGAGGCCGACCCGCCGTGATGGCGAGCACGTCCCCTTGCGGCCCGCGTGCCGCGGTTCATCGTTCCGAAGTCGCCGCGCCGAGAGGTTGCCGTGCACGCCGCCAAGTGGCTCTCCCGTCACGCCTTGATCCGCGCCGCCGGCATCTCGGCGGCGGCCGCCGCTCTATCCTCGCTTGCCGGCGCGCAGGTGGTTCGCGGGGTTGTCGTGGAAGACGCGTCCGGCCGGGAGCTCCCCGGTGTGGTCGTCGTGCTGCTCGACTCGGCCGGCAGGCGACTGGCCGGCGTTCTCGTCGGTGACGACGGCCGTTTCGCGATCCGCGCCACGGCTCCGGGACGCTATTCGCTTCGCGCCGAGCGAATCGGATACCGAGACGATACGCCGACTCCGGTCACGCTCGGGGCTGGTCAGACGGTGGAGCTGCGACTCGAGACGCGGCCGATTCCCGTCGTCCTCGGCGCTGTGCGTGTCACGGGAAAGTCCCCGTGCGTCGCGAGAGCCAGCGACGGGCGCGAGGTGTCCGCGGTGTGGGAGGAAACGCGAAAGGCGTTGTTCGCCACCGATCTCACCCAGCAGCAGGAGCTCTTCAGCGCGCGAGTGTCGCGCTTCGAACGAACGCTGGACGCGCGCACCGGTCGCGTCACCAACTATCAGACGAGGGAAGCGAACGCGGTCACGCGCAGCCCCTTCGTGAGCGAGACCGCGGCCCACCTCTCGGCCAACGGCTACGTTAGGCAGAATGCGAGCGAATCGGTCTTCTACGCTCCGGACGCGGCGGTGCTCCTCTCGGACGAGTTCCTCCGGGATCACTGCTTCCGACTTCGTGCGGGCGATGGGAAGCGCGAAGGGCTGATTGGACTCGCCTTCGAGCCGGTGAAGGGGCGCGACAAGCCGGACATCGCGGGGACGCTCTGGATCGACCAGAAATCAGCCGAGCTCCGCGACCTCGAGTTCGTGTACCGCGAGCTGGAGACCCTTCCGCAAACGTCGAAGAGCGAGGACTTCGGCGGGCACATCCAGTTCCACCGAATGCCGACCGGGGCGTGGATCGTGGAGCGATGGATCATTCGGATGCCGCTGCTCGTGGCCAAGGGACCACTGGCCCGCGACCCGGTCGTGATTCCGGGGATGGCGCCGTCGCGTCCCGATCGCATTCAGCTGGCTGGGATACACGAGGAGGGTGGAGAAGTCCTGGAGACGGTAGCACGTGGCGCACGCCGGGAGATGTCGACCGAGGTCGGGAGCGTTCGCGGCGTTGTGTTCGACAGCACCCGAATGGCTCCGCTGAACAATGCCCGCGTCTTTCTCGACGGGACACAGTTCGCGACCCGGTCCACGAGCGATGGAAGCTTCCTGATCGAGAAGGTCCCACCCGGCACGTATTCGATCTCCGTCGTCCACCCCCGGTTCGACTCGCTCGGCGTGGCCGCGCCGGCGGTGAACATCGGGCTGCGCCCTAACGAGGAGACCATGGCGCAGCTGGCGGGTCCGTCGGCGGCCACGATCCTTGCGCGCGAGTGCAGCGCCGACGCCCGCGCGGAGGGGAAGGCGGCCCTTCGCGGTCACGTTCGCGATGGCTCGGGGCCTGTGGTCGACGCACGGATCACGCTCAGCTGGCGTACGCTTCAGCCAACGACCAGCCAGCCCGGCGTGACGGAGCGGACGCTCTCGACGCGCTCGGACTCCGCGGGTCGCTACGGCTTCTGCGGCCTTCCGGACAGTGTGAGGATCACTGCGCGTGTCGTCGCCGATGAACGCCGATCCGCGCCGATGGATATCATGCTGCCCGACGGCGAGGTGTCGGTGCTCGACATGGTGGTGGGCCAGCCGACCGTGGTGGCGGCGGCAAGCGAGCCAGTGAAAATGCCTACCGTCGCCGCCGTGAGCACCCCGCGTAACCGGACCATGCAGGAATTCGAGCGGCGGCGCCGACGCGGCAACGGGTCGTACCTCACGCGTGCGCAGATCGATCGTCTCCATGCCGCGCGGCTGACCGACCTCCTGCGCACCATGCCCGGCGTGTCGGTGGACATGGGCGACAACGGGGTGCTCATCGTCGAGCTGCGGCGGGCGAAGACATTCACGGTGACGCCAGCGCCGATGCCGGTCGCTCGCCCGGACTCTTCGGGCAAGGCACCGAGCTCCAGCGGGAACGTGGTGGGCCAAGCCAGCGTGAAGAAGTGTCCGGCAGGATTTCTCGTGGACGGCCTCCCGATCGACGGCGCCGGTTCGGTCGACATCGACGTGCGTCCCGAAATGGTCGAGGCGGTCGAGGCGTACTCGGGTGGCATGGTCCCGATCGAGTACTCCGCGCGCAACGCGGAGTGCGGCGTCGTGATGATCTGGACGCGCGTGTTCGCGGACCGCTACGAGTAGCGATGGAGACCGCCGAGATCGTGATCTGCGGCGCCGGCATGGCCGGCGCCGCTGCCGCGTACCACCTCGTCGTCCGGAACCGGGTGCCTAACGTCGTCATCCTCGACGAGCGGCCGCCCATGACGCTGACGAGCGACAAAGGCACCCAGGGGTACCGGAACTGGTTCGACGGCCCCGATGACACGATGGCGCGGTTCGTCGGTCGGAGCATCGGGATTCTCGAGGAGCTGGCCGAGTCGAGCGGTAACGCGTTCGGTCTGTCGCGGCACGGCTATGCGTTCGCGACCGCCGATGCCGGCATGCGTGAGTGGTTGCGGGACCAGGCGCGGCGTCTCGAGTCGTTCGGCGCGGGCGCTGTTCGCGAGCACCCGGGCCGAGTGCCCTATGAGCCGGTCCGGGGTGAGGAGTGGCGCGGCGTTCCGGATGGCTCCGACCTCCTTCTCGACCCGGCGCTCGTCCAGGAGCACTTCGCGTTTCTTCGCGGGGATGCGATCGCAGTCAGCCACGTCAGGCGTGCCGGATGGATGGACGCGATCCGTCTGGGTCACTGGATGCTCGAGGAAGCGTGCCGGCACGGTGCACGGATCATCCGCGATCGGCTCGTCGGCGTCGAGACGGCTGGCGGGCGATTGAGCGGCATCCGGCTCGAGTCGGGCTCCCCGATCTCGACCGGCCGGCTCGCGATCGCCGCGGGTCCGCGGCTCCCGGCGCTTCTCGGAATGCTCGGAATCGATCTGCCCGTATTTCTCGAGCTTCACGCGAAGATGCGTTTCGATGACCGGCTCGGCGTGGTGCCGCGACTGGCGCCGTTTACGATCTGGAACGATCCGGTGGGCGAGCTCGAATGGAACGCGGCCGAGCGGGCGCGGTTCGCGTCGGACCCGAATGCGCGCTGGCTGCTCGAGCCGTTTCCGGGCGGGCTTCACGTCCGACCGATCGGAGATGGGCGGGATGTGCTCCTCATCTGGACGTTCGAGAGCGCGCCTCACGAGTACGTCTGGCCCCCCGCGTTCGATCCGAACCTCGGCGATGTGCTCCTGCGCGGGTTCGCGCACCTTGCCCCGCGAGCGGCGGCGTACATCGGCGAGGGGCGCCAAGGGTACGTGGACGGCGGCTACTACGCGAAGACACCGGAAAACCGCCCGCTGGTTGGACCGCTGGAGATCGAAGGGATCTTCCTCTCGGGTGCACTTTCCGGCTACGGCATCATGGCATCGCACGCTGCCGGGGAGCTGCTCGCGACGCACATGACCGGAGCCGCGCTGCCATCGTACGCCGCGGCGCTGTCTCCTCGGCGTTATGCGGATGCCGAATATCGGCGGCGGCTCGAGGGCTGGGACGTGAAGGCAGGACAGCTCTGACGACCGATGTCCGCTAGTTTACCCCTGCATGACCATCCCGATCTCTCTCCGTGCTCGAGCAGCCCTGGTCACGGCGGCCTCGGTCGTGCTCCCCGCTGCCGCCATCGCGTGCGCGTCGGCGGCGACGACCGACACACCGACTACTTCCGCTGCGTCTCCGTCGGTCGCGGCCGATGTCATTCCCGGCGTAGAAGTTCTGCTGTCGGACTCGATTCACCTCGTTCGCGGCAAGCGCGTCGGGCTCATCACGAACCACAGCGGCCGCGATCGCAAGGGCACGAGCACGATCGACCTGCTGCACAGGGCGCCCGGCGTTAGGCTCACCGCGCTGTTCGCCCCCGAGCATGGCCTGCGCGGTATCGCCCAGGCGGGAGAGTCGGTCGCGTCCACCGTGGACTCGGCGACCGGGATCCCGATCTTCTCACTCTATGGACGGTCGCACGTGCCGACGCCGGACATGCTCGCGAACGTCGACGTGCTCGTGTACGACATTCAGGACGTCGGCGCGCGCGTCTACACCTACGAGTGGACGATGGCGCTCGTGGCCGACTCGGCGAAGAAACCGTTCATCGTTCTCGACCGGCCGAATCCGGTGCGCGGTGATCGCGTCGAGGGCGGGGTGCTGGACCCCAGGTACCGGTCTTTCGTGGGGCAATACCCGGTCGCCCTGCGGTACGGGTTCACGCCCGGAGAGCTGCTGACGTACCTGGTTGGTACGGGTCAGGTTCACGCGGACGTGAAGGTCGTGCCGATGAAAAACTGGCGTCGCGCGATGTGGTGGGAGGACACGGGGCTGCCGTGGCGGAACCCGTCGCCCAACCTGCGGGACATGGACGCGACGATCCTGTACACGGGAACGGTGTTCTTCGAGGGCACGAACGCAACCGAGGGGCGCGGCACCGAGCAACCGTTTCGGTCCGTCGGCGCGAAGTGGCTGACGGACGCGGGCGCGATCGCGCGCGAGCTCAACGCGAAGGGAATACCGGGCGTGCGCTTCGATTCGGTGTCACGGCCGGTGGAGCCGGGCTTCAAGTTCGGAGGCGAGACGATTCCGATGATTCTGCTGACGGTGACGGATCGGAACGCGGTGAAGCCGATCGACGTGGGCGCGCGTCTGCTCCGAGCGATCTACGAGCGCCATACGGCGGATTTCCAGTGGAAGCAGGCGGAGATAGATCGGCTGTTCGGCTCGGATCGACTTCGGCTGGCGGTGGAACGCGACGGAGGGATCGAGGAGCTGTTGCTCGTGCTCGCGAAAGAGTCGGAGCAGTTCAGAAAGCAGTCGGAGAAGTACTGGATCTACAAGTGATCAGACGTTGGCTGCCTGGTGTGGAATGCCTTTTATCACGACGCCAATCCCTATTAGACGGCAGACGGCAGAGAACCGAAGACGGCAGACTGCAGACGGCAGATGGCAGACGGCAGAGGAGGAGACGCGATGCCCGGCGTCGTCTCTGCCCACTGCCGTCTGCCCACTGCCGTCTGCCGTCTTCAGTTGTCTGCCGTCTGCCGTCTCACACGGCCCGCGTCATCACGATTCCCGAGATCAACAGGACACAAGAGTCGATGATTCACGCCTAGATGACCGCCTCTCGCGAGTACGATCAGCGGTACTTCGATAAGTGGTACCGTAACCCCCGCTACCGGGTGAAGTCGCCGCAGGAGCTCGCGCGGCAAGTGGCGCTGGTCGTCGGGGCAGCGGAGCACATCCTCGGGCGAACGCTCCGTACCGTCCTCGACGTCGGATGCGGCGAGGCGAATTGGCTCACGCCGCTTCGCCGCCTGCGCCCACGCATTCAGTACACCGGCGTAGACTCGAGCGAATACGTGGTGAGCCGGTTCGGCGCGAGCCGCAACATCAGGCTCGGCACGATTGATTCGCTCGACCGCATGCGGCTGCGCAAGGAGTACGATCTGATCCTGTGCGTGGGCATGCTGAATTATCTCGATCCCGTTCAGCTCCGAACCGGCCTGGCGCATCTCTACGAGCTGGCGAACGGCGTCGTGTACCTCGAGCTGTTCACGACCGCGGACCGCCGCGTGTTCGGCGACACACGCGGCACGCGCCTCCGGTCGCCGTCATGGTACCGCGCGCGAATCCGCGAGGCGCGCTTCCTCTCCTGCGGCATGCATTGTTACATCCCCGACTGGCTGCGCGAGCAGACATCGGCAATGGAGCGGTGTGGCGGATAGTCCGGCGGCGTTAGGCAGCGTTGCGGCGGACTATGCCGCGCGGGCGGCGGCTTTCGCCCGAACCGAGGCGGTGCTGCGGCGCGAGGTCGAGCGCATCTCGCAGCTCCGGCTCCTCGCGTTCGTGGTGGGCGGCGCGTCGGCCATCGCGCTCCTCGGTGGCTGGGGGCGCGCTGCCCCGTTGGTGGCGGGACTGGTCATCGGCGTGGCAGCGTACGTCGCGCTTGCCAACCGCCATGCGGAACGTCGGCGGCGCGCGCAATGGGCGGGCGTCCGCCGTACCGTGTGTGAGCAGGGCGCGCACCGCGTGGGGCGGGACTGGAACGCGCTTGCCCCCTGGACGGGTGAGACGCTGAACCAGGAACACCCGCACGCGGCGGATCTCGATGTCACGGGTCACGCCTCGCTCGTGCGGCTGCTCGACGTCACCAGCGCGGGCCCCGGACGCTTGACGATGCTGTCGTGGCTCACCGGTCAGGCGCCTCCCGTTGCGGAGCTCCGCGCCAGGCAGGATGCCGTGCGAGAGCTCACGCCGGCGGTCGAGTGGCGTGAGACGCTGACCGCGCACGCGTGGACGACCGGGCGGACGCGGCGAGTGGACGTCGAACGGTTCCTCTCGTGGACCGGCGAGAAGCCGTGGCTGCTGGACCGCCCCGCGCTGGTGTGGGCGGCACGCGTGCTCCCGTTTCTCATCGTTCCGACGGTCGTGCTCGCGTCCCTCAGCCTCTTCTGGACGCGCGGCGCACTGCCTCCGCCGCCCGACTGGATCGTTAGGCTCGGCGCGGTGGCGCGGCAGTGGTGGGTGCCGCCACTCGCGGCGGGTGTCCTGCTGACCGCGCTCACCCGCCGCACGGTTGCCGCGCGCCTTCAGGCGGCGATGTCGCATCTCGGCGGTCTCGCCGCATACGCCGCGATGCTGGCCGACGTCGAGTCGTCGACGTTCACGTCGGCCCGGGTCGTGGCTCTGCGCGCGCGCCTCACGAACGACCGCGGCGCATCGCGAGCGCTGACACGGCTCGGCGCGATCGTTCGGCTCGCGGAGGCGCGGTATTCCCCAATGGGGCATGCGGTGCTGCAGCTGCTGGGACTGTGGGACCTGCATGTCGTGGTGGCACTCGAGCGCTGGCAGGCCACATCGGGAATGCACGCGCGTGACTGGCTGGCCGCGTTAGGTGACGCCGAAGCGTTGTCGGCGCTCGCCACGCTGTCGCACGACAATCCCGGCTGGATCATGCCCGACTTCGTCGAAGGGCCGGCGCGCATCGAGGCGGGTGCGCTCGGTCACCCGCTGTTGCCGGGGGAGACCCGCGTCAGCAACGACGTCAGCGTCGGTCCGCCGGGGACGTTCCTGCTCGTGACGGGCTCGAACATGTCGGGCAAGAGCACGCTGCTGCGGGCCATCGGCACGAACGTCGTGCTTGCCCAGGCTGGCGGGCCGGTTTGCGCACAGTCAATGCGGCTTACGCCGACGGACGTGTGGACGAGCATCCGGATCGATGACTCGCTCGAGGCAGGCGTATCGCTCTTCATGGCGGAGCTACGCCGGCTCAAGCGGATTGTCGACGCGGCCCGTGATCCCGCGCGGCCTCGGCCACTCCTCTACCTGCTCGACGAGATCCTTCACGGCACGAATACGGCCGAGCGTCGCATCGCTGCCCGCCGAGTCCTCACTTATCTGCTGAACGCCGGCGCTATTGGCGCCGTGACCACTCATGACCTCACCCTCGCGGACGACGAGAAGCTGGACGGCCCGGCTCAGCGGGTCCATTTCACCGAGCGGTTCGAACAGCGGAACGGGGCGATGACGATGACCTTCGACTACCGGCTGCGCCCCGGCCTCGCGACATCGGCAAACGCGTTGAAGCTGTTGGCGATGATCGGCCTGGGCGAGGGGACAGACGGATAGTCCACGGCGCGCCGAGTAACGGCGAACGGCTCCCGTGCGGAAACCAAACCGGACCGCCCGGAGTATGTTTCGCCATGCGTGTCGTCGTCATCGTCAGGCACATCCTGCCGTTCGTTCTGTCGTTCCTGCGCGATCGACGGCGCTGGATCGTCGCCGGCAGCCCTATGCCCAGGACGGATGAGTTCCATCATCGTCGGGCCCGCGACCTCGTCGCCGCCATCGGTACGCTCGGACCAACGTTCGTAAAGCTGGCCCAGGTCTTCGCCGGACGAGCGGACCTGTTTCCGGAGCCGTACGTCAAAGCGCTCTCGACGCTCACGGACCAGGTCCCCCCCGTTCCGCTCGAGGCGGTCGAGCGAACGATCGTGGAGAGCTACGGGAAGCAGCCGCTCGAGATCTTCGAGCGATTCGACGCCGCGCCGATTGCGGCTGCATCGTTGGGGCAGGTTCATCGTGCGGCA
Source organism: Gemmatimonadota bacterium (assembly GCA_046725585.1). GTDB lineage: Bacteria > Gemmatimonadota > Gemmatimonadetes > Gemmatimonadales > Gemmatimonadaceae > JAJKIV01. The sequence continues at coordinate 17,657 of JBKOYV010000113.1, forward strand.
TACGAGGGCCGCGAGGTCGTCGTGAAGGTGCTGCGGCCCGGCATCGAGCACCTCGTGGCGTCGGACGTGAGCGCGGCCAAACGAATCCTCGCGTTACTCGAGCGCCGGTTCGCCTCCAACCCGCACGTGCGTGGGCTGCGCGTTGCCGTGGATGAGTTCTCGCTCCGGATCGGCGACGAGATGGACTTCCGCATGGAAGCCGACAACGCGGAGCGCATTCGCGCGAACTTCGCCGGCAATCGTCACGTGATGATTCCGCGCATCGAGCGCGACCTGGTGCGGCAGCGTGTGCTGGTGATGGAGTATATGCCTGGTGTGCGCATCGACCGTGCGGATTCGGTGGACATCGCTCGCGGCGCCGCTGCCAGGCGCGCTCGCTCCGCGGACATCGTCGCGACCGTGATGGAGCTCTACATCCAGATGATGCTCGTGGACGGCCTCTTTCACGCCGACCCGCATCCCGGCAACCTCCTGGTAGCGGCCGACGGGCGAATCATCCTGCTCGACTTCGGCATGGTCGTGCCGGTGCCGCGCGAGACGCGGTGGCATCTGATCCAGACGGTATTCGCGTCGATCAGGAAGGACGTGGACGGCGTGGTGGCGGGGTTCGATGCGCTCGGCGTGATCGAGTCCGACGCCGATCCCGAGGTAGTGCGCGAGCTGGTGCGCACGCTTCTCGAGCTCGCGCACTCGCGGACGACGGTCCCGGAGCGAATCGAGATGCTCCTCGCGGATCAGGTGATGGGGACGCTCTACGATTGGCCTGTGACTTTGCCGCGCGAGATGGTCTACTTCGCCCGGGCGGCCGCGTTGATCGAGGGGCTGGGGGTGCACTACGACCCGCGCTTCAACCCGATCGTGTTCGCCGCGCCGATCGCGCTCCGCATGCGCCGTCGGATCCTGAGCTCGCTCGGCGACCGGCCGACACGTGATCCTAACGAGTGGGTCTATACGCTCAGTGGCGTCCTCGGTGCCGTGGCCGGCGTCATGACGCGAGCGGGTCGGTCGTTCCTGTCGAGGCTCGAGGCGGAGTTCGAAGCCGCGCGCCCGCCGGACATACCGCGAATTCAGCGACGGGCACTGCCGGCAGCGTCCGGCGAATGAGCGCTGTGGGGGTCAAGACGATCGAAGGGGTCAGAGTCGTTTGGTTTTCAGACGACTCTGACCCCTTCGATCTTCGATCGCCTCTCTGCTCCGGGCCTACATGCCAAGCCGCACGTTGATGTCGACCATGAGGCCGCGCGGCGGCGGAGAGACGAACACGACGCGGTCGGGTTCCGGCCGGATGACGATCTGCTCGATCGGGCCCTTTCCCTTGCCGCGACCCATGTTGCCGCGACGGTAGTAGACGACGCGAGTCGTCCGGAAGGTCTCCACCCGCACGATCTCGTAGCCGTGCGACACGAGGACTTGACGGGTCGCTACGATCGCCTGGTCGGCGGTGACGACCTTCTTCTTCGCCTGTCCGGGCGGCACGTGCTCGCCGCGGTTTCCATGACCCTTCCCCTGCGCCAGGACGGCGCGGCCGGGGCAGAACAGCGACGCAGCGACCAGAAGCGCCGCGGCCAGCGCGATACGATATCGAGGCATGATGACGCTCGCTCAACGTTGGTATGAAAGACGACGACCCTGTCCCACTCATTCCTAGGATGGCGTGAGCCCCCGCGAGGCAACGTGCGCGGCGTCACCCGGGCGACCGAAGGGAGAGCGCCGAGAATCTCACCCCTGGCCGTGGCGACCTTCCAACCGACGGAGAGGCTGCGAGTTGCGCGAATGCCGGGCAAAAAGTCAGAACCGTGTGTCCAGTACTCGAGCGCTCCCGGAATCGGACGCCGTCCTGAGCGCGCTTGCGAGCGCGACATCGGACGTCGTGGTCGTGCTCGACCGCGACGGACGGTACCAGGACGTCGTCACCCGCCGCGGCGACCTGCTCGTTAGGCCTGCTACCGAGCTGCTCGGCCGCAGGATCCACGACGTCTACCCGGCCGACGCAGCGGATCGTTTCGTACGCTGGATTCACCAGGCGCTCGACACGGGCCGCAGCGTCGAGGAGGAGTACGAGATCGACATCGCCGGGCGCCGCACGTGGTTCGCCGCGATCGTCGCCGCGCTGACGGATTCCACCGTCCTCTGGATTGCGCGAGAAATCACCGAACGCAAAGCGCTCGAGGACCGGCTGCGCCAGTCAGCGAAGATGGAAGCCGTCGGCCGGCTCGCGGGTGGGGTGGCGCACGATTTCAACAACCTGCTCACCGCGATTTCGACCAACGCCGATCTTGCGCTCGACTCGCTCGAGAGCGGGCAGGACGTTCACGAGGAGCTTGGCCAGATCAAGCGTGCCGCGGACCGCGCGTCGGCGCTGACGCGTCAGCTGCTCGCGTTCAGCCGCAAGCAGATGCTGCAGCCCCGGGTGCTGGACATCAATACGGCCGTGCGCGACGCCGGAGATCTCCTGGCCCGGCTCATCGGGGAGCACATCGAGTTCACGACCCACCTGGACGCCGACACGTGGCCCGTGGTCGCCGACTCGGGGCAGCTGACCCAGGTCGTGATGAACCTCGCCGTCAACGCGCGCGACGCGATGCCTAACGGCGGCACGTTGACGATCACCACGGGCAACATCGTCGTGACGGAAGCGCTGGCGGGCAAGCAGCGTGGGCTGAGCGTGGGCGAGTACGTGGTGATTACGATGCGCGACACCGGAGCCGGCATGAATCGGCGAACGCAGGAGCGCATCTTTGAGCCGTTCTTCACGACGAAGGAGCAGGGGAGAGGAACTGGGCTCGGCCTCGCGACCGTGTACGGCATCGTGCGGCAATCGAACGGGTATATCCAGCTCACGAGCACGCCGGGTCGCGGCACGACATTCTGGATATTCTTGCCGAGAGCTAATGGCAGAGTCGAGCACGTCGAGAGAAAACCGCCCCTGCCGGAACGGGCGGCTCCTGGCTCCACGGTGCTCATCGTCGAAGACGAGCCGCAGGTGCGCGCCGCTGCGGCGCGCGTGCTGCGGCGTCACGGCTACCAGGTGGTCGAGTGCGGGCACGGCGTGGACGCGCTCGCGGCGTGGAGGGAGCGAGGCAGCGAGATCTCCCTCGTGGTGACCGACGTCGTCATGCCGGAGATGGGCGGTCGCGAGCTGGTTCGTCGCCTCCGCGAGGATGGAATGAAGGTGCCGGTGCTCTTCATCTCGGGATATTCGCAGGGTACCTCGCTGGCAATGCTGGATGACACGGGACACAGCGTCTTCCTCGCCAAGCCGTTCGACATTGGCGTATTCAGCCGGATGGTTGGGGAGTTGATTCAGAGCGCTCAGAACGCTGCAGGCAGCAGCTAGCGGACAGCGCCGGAGATGTTGCGACGAGGTCGATGGTGGGTTTCGTGGCGACCTCGCGACGCATTCGCAGGTCTCGCTCGACAATGAGTACGGTGGGAACGCGCAAGCGATCCGCATCCACCGACTCCCGCGATTCGCGCGCGCTGTTGCAGGACGCAACGGTGCGGCGCCGTGGTCCTGTCCGACGCCGCGAATGGCGCGTTAGGGCTGAGCCAGCGGGCGGTCGCTGTGTGAGAGCGGTGGCCAAACCGGGTCTCCATAAAGTGGACCCTCCGCGGCACGGATATCGCTAAATGGGGTACCGTAAGGTGGAACGGTTGGGGTCGCGCGGCGTGGGGACGGCGCGCGACAGGCAGGGAGCCGGCGCGTATGGGCTTTTGCCGCGCGCCGTCTGGGGACCGTAGTTCAACGAGAACGCGCCGACGCCGCAGGAATCCAATGCCCGACGAGGGCCGATGATCGCGGGGGGCCGGCGGCGAGATGCGGGTGACGTATCGTGCCAAGCGGATGGCGGTGAATGCGCACGGCGCGGTGAGCGAAGTCCCGTCGGTCCTCAGTAGCCTGCTCGTTCATCGGGAATCGGGAATCGGGAATAGGGGAATCGAAAGGCCTCGGGACGCGTCTGCGTCGCGGGGCCTTTGGCTTTTTCATGGCGCTGCGTATGCTGCGATTCCGGATTCCCGATTCCCGATTCCCGATTCCCGATTCCCGATGAAGGTCTTTGGAACTCACGACCCCGCCACGCTCGCCCAGCTCGAGGACGTCGGCTCCCGCGCGGCTGATGCCGCGCTCATGGCGGACGGACACGTCGGCTATGTCATGCCAATCGGCGGCGTCGCAGCATATCGCGAGCAGGTGTCTGTCGTCGGAGTCGGCTTCGACATCGCGTGTGGCAACGCGGCCATCCGTACCGACCTCACGCTCTCGCAGCTGGGCGATGCCCCGAACGAAATTCAGCGCACGCTCAGTGGCCTCGCGGACGAAATTGCCGCCACCGTGAGCTTCGGCATCGGGCGTCGGAACCAGGCCGACGACGCGCCCGTCGATGACCCGCTGTTCGAAGACACGGCATGGGACGCCGTACCTCACAAACATCGCCGTGCCTTACGAGACAAAGCCCGCGCGCAGCTCGGAACGGTCGGGAGCGGCAACCACTACGTGGACGTTTTCGCCGACGAAACCTCTACGATCTGGGTCGGCGTCCACTTCGGCAGCCGAGGCTTTGGCCATACGGTCGCGTCGAGCTTCATCGCCATCGGGCAGGGCAAGGAGTGGGGCCAGCATGCGCCGGAGCGCGAGGTCCTGCTCGACATTGGCGCGCCGGTGGGACACGACTACTGGCACCTCATGAACCTCGCGGGTCGTTACGCCTATGCCGGCCGCGAATGGGTTGCGCGGAAGGTGGTCGAGCTGTTAGGCGCCAACGAGGTGGAGCTCGTGCACAATCATCATAACTTCGCCTGGCGCGAGACGCACGGCGGCGAGGATCTGATCGTCGTCCGGAAAGGGGCGACGCCGGCGTTTCCGGACCAGCGCGGCTTCATCGGCGGGTCCATGGGCGACGACGCCGTGATCGTCCGAGGCGTGTCGCCTAACGCCGTTGCACCCGAGGTCGCCGAGTCGCAACGAGCGGCGCTGTATTCGACGGTTCACGGGGCAGGACGTGTGATGTCGCGCACACAGGCGGCGGGCAAGCGAAACCGGAAGACCGGTCAGGTTCTGAGGCCGGGGCGGGTCTCGCCGGAGATGATGCAGGAGTGGGTGAAGGCGAAGGGCGTCATCCTGCGCGGTGGCGGCCTCGATGAGAGCCCTCACGCCTACCGTCGCCTGCCCGATGTTCTTGCCGCTCAGGAGGGCACGGTCGAGGTGCTCCACACGTTGCGCCCGCTCATCGTTGTCATGGCCGGCGAGAACGAATACGACCCGTACAAGGACTGATCTCTGCTCATCGGGCTCGAGCATTCCTCGTCGAGGTCGCGAAACGAGCCGCTCTCGGGCAGTCAGCTAACCGTTGCTAGCCCATGCTGATAGCGCCGTATGTTGGCCGCCGGCACACGCATCTGGTCTGTGACTTGCCTCACGGGAGTCGCGGTGGACTCATTTGAGGCAGAAAGCTGTATGTTGCAGTCGACCGTACTGGTCGTTGCCAAGGATCGCTTCATCGCGGCGTTGCTTGGCGCTCTGACCGAGCTGTCGGGACGCCGCGTCGCGTTCCGATCGGACAACGAAGGAATCGACTCAGCCGTTCGGCGCACGAGCGCCGAGCTCGTGTTGTTCGATTGCGCCCTCGGCATTTCGATGTGCGCCGAGATCGCCGCGACCGCGCGGCTCGAGGGCGCCCGGCTGCTGATGTTCTCCGCCTCACACACCGAGCGCGAGGCGCGCGATATCGCGAACCTGTACGGGGCCCAGTGCTTCGTGCTCCCGGTGAAGCCCCGCGAGTTCATGGAGTCGATCGACCGCGCCCTCGGGACAACGATCCCCACCTGACGGCGGCTCGTCGCGGCCAGACAGGCCCCTATCTTCGCGTGAGCTGCGCGATTTTCTCGTCGATTGCCTGACGAGCACGCGCCATCTCGCCTAACGACGCCGGGTCACCCGGCTGGCGCTCGGCCAATAGTCGGAGCGCCTAGTTGTACGTACACCGAGATGTCGCATAAACCTCGAGGAGTCGGAGTAGTTGAAAGTTTCAACTGCTCCACCGCCTCGAACGCAACCCTGGTCGGATGAAAGCGGGCGGCGTGGGGACAGGTTCAACGGCTCGGAGTCGCTGATGTTCCAGGCAGCCAGCCACCAGCCGAAGGGCGTTTGGTGGACTGGTCTGGGCTCGCGCAAACAGTAAACT
>JBKOYV010000076.1:0-11417 GCA_046725585.1 Gemmatimonadota bacterium
GGCGCGGGCCACGCCCCGTTCTGGGACGACGCGAAGTCGTTCAACCGACGCCTCAGCATCTTCTGTGAATCGGTCCAGCCCGGAGTGCTTGCTCAGGCGATCGAGTAGCGCGCGAAGGTCAACGTGTCGCTTTCGATGATCGTCTCGTGACCACCTTGTTCGCCTCGCGGATCCAGAACACGGCGCTCGCGGCCATCACACACCGGACCCAGTCCATTGGCCCGAGCGCCACGGTCCCGAACGCACGCTGCATGGCCGGTACGTAGAGCACGACGCACTGCAGGACGACCGAGAGCGCTACCGATAGCCAGAGCCAGCGGTTGGTGAACAGGTGGGCGAAAGCGCTGCGCTCGTCCGAGCGTGCGTTGAAGGCGTTGAACATCTGCGCCAGCATCAGCGTCGTGAAGGCCATCGTCCGGGCGTACGGCATCGTGCCGCTTCCCGCAATGAGGCCGCCGGGCAGCGACGCATCGAGGACCAGCAGCGTGCTCGCGGCGATGACCGCGCCCACGAAGAAGATCCCGCGCCACATTCGCGCCGTGATGACACCCTCGCCGTGTGGGCGCGGCGGCTTTTGCATCAATCCTTCGTCGGCCGGGTCGACGCCAAGAGCGAGCGCCGGGGCCCCGTCCGTCACGAGGTTGATCCAGAGGATCTGAGTCGCGAGCAACGGCAACGCCACACCGCCTGCTTCACGAGGCAGTCCGAGGCGCGTGCCCAGCAGCACACCAAGGAACATCGTCAGCACCTCGCCGATGTTCGACGAGAGGAGGAAGCGCAGGAACTTGCGGATGTTGGCGAAGATCGCGCGCCCTTCCTCCACCGCGGCGACGATCGACGCGAAGTTGTCGTCCGCGAGCACGACGTCCGCGGCTTCCTTCGACACGTCCGTGCCTGTGATTCCCATCGCGACGCCGATGTCCGCCATCTTGAGCGCTGGAGCGTCGTTCACGCCGTCGCCCGTCATGGCCACGATGGCGCCACGCTGTTGGAGCGCCCTCACGATGCGAAGCTTGTGCTCGGGATTGACGCGGGCGTAGACGGAGACCTCGACCGCGGTTTGCGCAAGCGTGTCGTCGCTGAGCTTCTCGAGCTCCGCACCCGTCTTAGCGCGCGCATCACTCGTTATGCCGAGCTCACGCGCGATGACGGCCGCGGTTCGCGGATGATCGCCGGTGATCATGATCGGTCGGACGCCCGCGCCTTTCGCGCGCGCGACGGCCTCAGCCGCCTCCGGACGCGGCGGATCGATCATGCCGATCAGACCCGCGAACACGAGGTCGTTCTCGACCGACACGTCCACCCCACCTCCGCCTTGCGGGATGGAATGGTCGTTAGGCAGGTAGCGAATAGCGACGCCGAGCGTGCGGAGCGCCTGATCGGCCAGCTCCTCGTTCGCCCGGCGGATCTCGGCGCGACGTTCCGGCGTCAGCGGCCTAGGTGCTTCACCCACCAGCTCGCGCGTGCAGCGGGTGATCAGGACATCAGGCGCACCCTTCGCGAACACCACGAGACGATCGTCACGCTCGGTGTCGCGGTGTACCGTGCTCATGAGCTTCCGCTCGGATGAGAACGGAACTTCGCCGACTCTCGGAAGTCGTGTATCGAGCGCTGCGCCCTCGATTCCACACTTTCGTGCGGCGACGATGAGCGCTCCTTCGGTCGGGTCGCCCTCGACGACCCATCGGCCGTCGCGCTCGTGCACCTCGGCGTTGTTGGCCCGGTCCGCGGCGGCGAGCGCGCGCTCGATCTCGACGCGCAGGTCACCGTCGAGGGGTCCACCGCCGTCACGGGTCGCGAATCCGTTAGGTGCGTAACCGGATCCACTGAACGTCACGCGCCCGCTGGCCGTGACGACCACGCGCACGGTCATCTCGTTCTTCGTGAGCGTGCCCGTCTTGTCGGACGCGATCACGCTGGCCGAGCCGAGCGTCTCGACCGCCGCGAGGTGGCGCACGATGGCGTTGCGCTTCGCCATCCGCTGCACGCCTATCGACAGCACGGCGGTGACGACGGCCGGTAATCCCTCGGGCACCGCCGCTACGGCGAGCGCGACACCGAGGATGAGGACGTTGACGATTGCACCGAAGCCATGAACCTGATCGACGAGGATGATCGTGGCGATCATCACGATCGCTATCGCGATGACGACGAGGCCGAGCACCTTGCCGGTGCGGTCGAGCTCTCGCTGGAGCGGGGTCTCCTCATCGCGTGTTTCCTTGAGGAGTCCGGCGATGCGTCCCATCTCCGTCTGCATGCCGGTCGCCGTGACGAGTGCCGTTCCGCGTCCGTACGTTGCCGCGGTCCCGCTGAAAACCATGTTCGAGCGATCGCCGAGCGCGACGTCTTCGGCGATCGGGTCGGTGTCCTTCGAGACCGGCAAGCTCTCGCCCGTGAGTGACGCCTCCGCCGTCTGAAGCGCGGTCGCCTCGACGAGTCGCGCATCGGCGGGCATCGTGTCGCCTTCCTCGATGAGGATCAGATCACCGGGCACGAGCTCCGCTGCAGGCAGGCGTCGTCGCTCGCCTCCGCGGGTGACGGCCGCCTCCGCGGCCGATAGTGCTCGAAGCGCCGCGACCGCTGCCTCGGCGCGCGACTCCTGGACATAGCCCAGCATCGCGTTGAGCAGCACGATGGCGAAGATCGCGATCGCCTCGTATGGCAGGTTCGTGTCGCGCTCGTAAATCCACAGCAGCGCCGAGATCGCGGTCGCGACGAGCAGCAGGACGACGAGCACGTCCTGGAACTGCGCCAGAAACCGGCGCCAGCCGGGCACCGGCGGTTCGGCGGCGAGCTCGTTAGGGCCGTACCGGGTGAGCCGTGCCCGCGCCTCATCCTCGGTTAGACCGCGGCGCACGTCGGTGCCGAGCTTTGCGGCGAGTGCCTCGGCGGTTTCGCGATACGCGTCCGCGAAATCGCGGGTGTCGGTGGAGAGCGGCATCACGGGCGTTGGGTCGACCGTCGTCACCAGAGGCCGGAGGATGCGCCGGCGCCGGCCTGTCGCTGGACGAAGCGAGCGAAAGCGCGTGGGTTCGTCAAGATTGCATCGCTGGCGGTTCGGTCATGCGGGCGCTGGGCTTCGGCTCGGCCGCGTCGCGGCCGCAGATATGCATCGACCTGCCGGAGAGGAGATCCACGATGCCGCTCACGCAGAAGCAACGCCGTCATCTCGCGCGCCGCCTCCAGGAAGAGCGGGCGCGTGCGCTGCGTACCCTCAATGCCTCGATCGGCGATCACGCGGAGGCCGACGAACAGGACCGTTCCGGGGATCTCTCCGCGATGCCGTTTCATCCGGCCGACCTCGGGACCGATACCATGCAGGCCGAGCTCGACGCGTCGAACGCAACCCGGGTTTCGCGGGAGCTCGCCGAGATCGACGCGGCGATCGAGCGCCTGCACGTCAGCCCGGAGAAATACGGTGTGTGCGAGGAAACCGGCGAAGACATCCCCTACGCGCGACTCGAGCTCATTCCATGGGCGCGAACGTGCGGCGGGACGTCGGCGCGGGCGCAGCCGCGGTCGCGGCCGGGCGAACAGCCGGACGCGCGTTAGGCGAAACGGCGGCGGCGCTCTCCGCGCCACTCGTCTCCGTACCGCTCGTTAGACTGTCATCATCAGAGAGCCAGGCGGCGAAGCGGTTGCACATTCACCGCCACGATGGCCGCCTGCCCCCACGCCGGCAAGGAGCAGCCAGCCGCCGCGGGCGAAGACGGCTGTGCGGTGACCCAGGCGAGAGTCGGGACGGATCCAATCCCGCCAACATTGACACCATTATTGTACTACTGTTAGACTAGTGATGACCCATTCGGGAGGCGGTGCATGCGAGTTGGCGATTTCAGCGTGGAGGTCATCGGCGCCGGCGGCGGGACGACACACGAGCTCGAATCCGGCCACGTCCTCGCCCGACCCGGACAGGTGTACGTGCTCCGCCTTCGGAACCATGGCCCGCTTCGCTGCGTTGCCGAGGTGTCTCTCGACGGCCACAGCGTCACGGGCAACGGGCTGGTCATCAACGCGCGGAGCACCGTTGACCTGGAGCGGCCCATTCACGCGACGGAGCGGGGGCGCTTCACCGTAGTCGCCGAGGGCGACGAGCGTGTGTTCGGCCCCGACGGTGGCCGCGACAATGCAGAGCTCGGGCTCATCGACGCCCGCTTCCGGCGCGAGCTGCCGAACAGCGCGCGACCAGAGCCCCTCTATGAACCGGGTGTCACGCGTCCGATCATCGCGCTCCCGACGCCGCCGCCTCCGACGTCGCCCGAGCCTGACCGGACGCCGCGACGGCCCTTCACACCGCCGGAGTGGACGCCGCCGATTTGGAACGGCCAGACCCCTCGCAGCCAGTTTTCGTTGGCCAAACGGTTGCTCGACGTCACGTCACTCATGGCCTCGCGCACGCTCGACACGGCGGCTGGCGCGCCGGCAGTACCGGACAAGGTGTCCGAGGTGTCGGACGCGGTCGAGCGGGCGGCCGGTACCGGGCTGACGGGCAGCTCCGATCAGGAGTTCGTCCCGGTGAGCGTGGGCGCGCTCGAGTCGGAGGCGACGGTGATCTGCCTCCGTCTCGTCATTGCGACCGACGAGGCCCTCGCCACGCCGCGGCCGTTGCCGAAGTCGGCTGAAGCTCCCGCTCGGCCGGCACCGCGGCCGTAGCGTGGGTCCTATGTCGAGACGTAACGGTCACCTGGCAACCGGCGTCGAGCGGTCGCCGGAGCGCATCGAGGCCGAACGCCTCGCCGTCGAAGAACTGGACGCGTGGCGGGCGCGCGCGCTTCCCGACCCGGCGGCGCCGCTCGACGCCGACACGTTGGCGCGCCTCGTGGTCTCGTGCTTCGCCACGTTAGGCATCGACGCCTCCGACTTTTCGGTCAACACGGTCCACTACTATCGGCGCAAGGACATCCTGGACGCGCCCGCGGGACGCACGTCCGCCGCGCGATACGACCTGCGGCACGTGTGGCAGGCCGCCGGCGCTCGACTCGCAGGCCACCTCGGGCTCGTGACGCTCGCCGAGGCGCGCAGCATGATGCGCGGTGCCGACGAGCGCGCGCTCGTGGGGTTCGTGGCCGCGCGCGTCGTGGACGCGCGTGCGCGCGTGCACCTGCGCAAGGTGTCGTCGTCGGAGCGAGCGCGCCCGCTGCCGGGCGCGTATCCCGCGGCGCCGGAGCCACACGCCGTCAGGTCCGACGTCACAGCGCGCCGCCTTGGCGGTGTTCCGGCCTTCGTCATTCCGCTTTCCGGGGACGCGTGGTGCGTTCTGCCGGGGAGCCATCCGGCCCACCACTCCACCGCGTCGGCGCTGCAGCTCGTCCGTGAGCTCGCGAGCGCGCTTCGCGTCCCACTCGGCGCTCACGCGCTCGCCGAACGCGAGGGTGTCGAAACCTAACGATATATGTCATCCTGAGGCGTCAGCCGAAGGATCCTCAGGTTCCCGACCGAGGGGCTATCGGGACGATGAGGATCCTTCGCTTCGCTCAGGATGACAAACTCCAACTCACATGCCGTCGATCTATCTCCCCCAGGTCATCGAGCGTTCCAGCCGCGGCGAGCGCGGCTATGACATCTTCTCGCGGCTCCTCCTGGACCGCATCATCTTCCTCGGCACCGAGATCGATGATGACGTCGCGAACCTGATCATCGCGCAGCTGCTCGTTCTCGAAGCTGACGCGCCGGGCAAGGACATCCAGCTGTACATCAACTGCCCGGGCGGCAGCGTGTCGGCGGGACTCGCGATCTACGACACGATGCGGTACCTCGAGTCGCCGGTGGCCACGATGTGCATGGGCATGGCGGCGAGCATGGGGTGCTTCCTGCTCGCCGCGGGGCAGCCCGGCAAGCGCCGCTCGCTGCCGCACGCCCGGATCATGATGCACCAGCCATCACAGTCGGGGGCGGTGCAGGGCGTGGCAGCCGACATCGAGATCCGGGCGAAGGAAATCCTGTACATGCGCTCGAAGATGTTCGAGCTCCTCGCGCGCCACGCCGGGCAACCGCTCGAGCGGATCGAGCGTGACTTCGATCGCGATCGCTGGATGGCGGCGCCGGACGCGCAGCGGTACGGGTTGATCGACGCGGTGGTCGAGACGCGAGCTGCCGCGGGAGACGAGCTCGCACGGTCGGTCGGCGCAAGTCGTTAGGCCGCCAGACGCGACGAGTCGCAGGCGTCAATAAGACGGCAGAGGGCAGTGCACTGAAGCCGGCGGTGGGCAGTGTGCGGTGGGCAGACGGCAGAGGAGAAACCGCGATGCGTGGCGCAGTCTCTGCCGTCTGCCCCTGCCGTCCGCCGTCTGCCGGCTTCAGTGCTCTGCCCTCTGCCGTCTCACTTGCCGTGTCATTCTCCTGGCAGCGCGTAGATGGCAGCAACATCGCTCGCGTTGACAACGTCCGGACAATTACGGTTCGGACCTTTACCGCTCCGTTGACACACCGATTGTCGATTTTTCGTCGGGTCGTTCGACATATGGATAGGCACGCCTATCGACGCCGCGGCGAGCCGCCTGAGGTCGGCGGCTGCCGCCGGCAACTGGAACGGCAGCACTGGAGGAAGTCGTGACGCAAATCGTGAAGCGCGAGAGGCATGAACGATCCGCCCGAACGGACCGATCCGCTCGCAGCGGAGCCACGCGCGCCGAGTCACTGCCCGCAAACCCGACGCAAGCCCTGTACATCGCTGTTGTGCACGCCGCCGACGGAGTCCGCTTCTCTGCGGTTGCAGAATCCCGCTACGAGCTGGTGCACCGAATCGCCGACTACGTTCGGCAGTGGGGAGGCTACGTGCTCCGCCCGGATCACGCTCGCCACCTCCGCGGCCTGCTCGCGCGTGGCGAGTGGGAGGCGGCGATCGAGCTCTACTTCGGTCTCGTCGGAAAGCGATGGGACAAGGAATGGCTCGTCACCGCCGCGGCGACGACGGACGGACGCCGCGACGTGGCTGGCGTGCTCGGCGAAGTGGTGGTGCCAGAGGCTTTGCGCGACTCCGGCCACAAGCGCGACACTCGGGACCGTGAGCCGGGGATCACACTGGCGCGTGCGCTTTAACAGCGCGCGAGCCGTGTAAAGGAAACGTGCGGGCTGCCGTCGATGCCGATGGCAGCCCGCGCCGTTGACCGGTCGCTGGGCTAGATTGCGACCGGCAGGATCCCCAGCCCCTGAGACATGGTAGAGTCGCTGCGACCGTGACCGACGTATCCGCGCCCGCCCCGGGAAAATCCGCAACGACGCCCAGCTCGGTCGCGGCGGCGCCCGCCCTCACAGCGACTGCCGAGCGTCGCCGCTACGACCGCTCGATCATCGAAGGCCCGCTGCGGTCCGCGGTGTGGAAGATCGCGTGGCCCACGATGCTCACGAACATTGTGGGCGGCATGCAGGGCATCGTCGACCACATCCTCGTGGGGCATCTCGTGGGCTACCAGGGGAACGCCGCAATCGGCGACGCGTGGCAGATCTTCCTCATCGTCATCGCGTTCATCTCGTCGCTCTTCATCGGCATGGGCGTGCTCGTCGCGCGGTTTGCCGGTGCTGGCGAGGAAGAAAAGGTAGACCGGGTCGTCTATCAGGCGTTTCTCACGGCGGTCGGGATCTCGCTGCTCATCATGGCCCCGATCGGGTGGTTCGCGTCGCCGGCGCTGCTCGATCTGGTGAACGCGGCTCCTCAGGTGAAGGCGGAGGCGCTTCCGTTCCTGCGGATCATGTTCGTGGCCAGCGCCGGCATGATGGTGTTCTTCATGTTGGGCGGAGCCCTCCGCGCTGCTGGTGACGCGCGCACGCCGATGATCCTAGGGATCGCCCTCACGGTGCTCAATCTCGTGTTGAACATCGTCTTCATTCGCGGGCTCGGCCCGATCCCGGGACTCGGCACCAAGGGCGCGGCGGTGGGCACGTGCATCGCGTCGGGCATCCTGATGTTCTACTCGCTCTGGAAGCTCTGGCGCGGCACGTGGGTGGTGAAGTTCCCGCGTGGTCAGGGGTACGGACCCGACTGGTCCATCATCCGGGCGCTGTTCCGCTTCGGCTTGCCGTCGGGGATTCAGGGGATCGCAATGAACGTCGGCGGTACCCTGATGCTCGCGTTCATCGGCTCGGTCGCGCAGGGACGCGCGGCGCAGGCCGCCTTCGCCATCGGCTACTCGCAGCTCTTTTCGCTCATCACCTGGACGTCCGTCGGGCTCATGGGCGCGGCGGCCGCCGTCGCGGGTCAGAATCTCGGCGCCCGGCAGCCGGAGCGCGCGGACGCGGCCGTCCACGTTGCCGCCCGGTACGGGATCGCGGGGGCGGCGTTCATCGGCTTCTTCTTCCTAGTGATCCCGCGCCAGTTGCTCGGTGTGTTCGGCATGAGCGACCCGGCGGTGCTCGACATCGGCGCGCAGCTGTTGCGCGTGCTGAGCGTGTCGGGGTTGTTCGTTACGATCGCGCTCACGTATACGGGCGGTCTGCAGGGCACAGGCGACACGAAGAGCCCGCTCTACATCTCGATCGTGTCGCAGATCGTCGTGCCGTTAGGCATCTGCGCGGTGATCAAGGAGATGGGAACGCTCGAACCGCTTCACATCTGGATCGCGATCCTGGTCGGGCACGCGACCCGCTGCACGTTGAGCGTCGTGCGGTTCAATCAGGGGAAGTGGAGGAACATCGCGGTCGACGTCCGCTGATCCCGCTGACGGTCACGGTCGCCTAACACGCAACGCGGCAACGGAGTCGCACCATGAGCACCTCGTCGCCCATGTGCAGCGACCCTATCGTGGCGTACGCCATCGCCGGCTGCACGCGTCGAATGGATTCGATGTCACGGACCGGGATCGATCGGAGCACATCCTCATCGCCCGCGAAGTCTCCGTCGATGAAGACACGAATCGTGCGCGGCTGCCCGCGAGCGTCCGCCGGACCCGGACGTGGCGAGAGGAACAACGGGCGCAGGTGCTCGACGGCGGAGTATGCGTTCTCGAGTGGTTTGGCGGCGAGCTCGTTCCAGGTGATCAGGTCGCTCGAGAAAGGCGTGGGCGTGAAGCGGGAGTCGCGGGCGGGGGAGGCGGCACACGCGGCAACGCCAAGCGCTGCCAGTACCGGCACGATACGGCGCATTGTAGTCGTCAGGTTGTGTTGTGGTAGCGCGTATGATCGCGCGATCAGCGGCTCGAACGGTGAGTCCGCGTTCACAATCCAAACGCACTGGCATGGACCAACCGGACGTCACTCGCTTTTCTCGGGGTTATGTCGTGTTTGAATAACGAGAGCTGACGGCGGCTGAGTTGGAACTCGACAGCCTCGGCGACTAACTGTAGGATCAGTCGCCATGAGTCACGTTGACGTCACAACCACCAAACCTCTGAGCGTCGCAGCGGACGCCGTCCCCACGCTCGATCGGGGCCTGTTCGGCTGGTGGCGCGTCGCCACCACCTCCTCTCGCCGCGCGCTCGTCGCCGCTTCGCTCGGCTGGGCTCTCGACGCGTTCGACGTGATGCTCTTCTCGCTCGTGCTCGCGTCGGTCATCGCGGAGCTCGGGCTGACGAAGGCGCAGGCCGGCGCACTCGGGTCGATCACGCTGCTGGGTGGCGCGGCGGGTGGGCTCATTTTCGGCCACATCGCCGACCGGTTCGGTCGCACGCGCGCGATGATCGCGAGCGTGCTGCTCTACTCCGTCTTCACGGCGGCGTGCGGCCTGTCGCAGACGCTGTGGCAGTTTGCGATCTTCCGGGCGCTCCTCGGGCTTGGCATGGGCGGCGAGTGGGCGAGCGGCGCGGCACTGGTCTCGGAGACCTGGCCGGCGAAGCATCGCGGACGTGCGTTAGGCTTCATGCAGAGCGCGTGGGCGATTGGCTTCGCGGCCGCCGCGCTGGTCGTCGGGTTCATTCTGCCGCGCTGGGGCTGGCGGGTCGTCTTCTTCGTCGGGATCCTCCCGGCGCTGTTCACCCTCTGGGTCCGCCGCAACGTCGACGAGCCGGACGTCTGGAAGGCGCGGCGCGCTTCGATCGCCATCGGCGCGACGACGGCTCGCGCACACCGGTTCTCCGACATCTTCCGCGGCACCATGCTTCGCCTAACGGCGGCGCTGACGTTCATGAACGCCTGCGCGCTGTTCGGCTGGTGGGCGCTCAACGGGTGGATACCGGCCTACCTCTCGCTTCCGGTCGCGCAGGGCGGCCTTGGCTTCGGCACCGCGACGATGTCCTGGTTCGTCTTCGCGATGCAGATCGGCATGTGGCTCGGCTACGTCTCGTTCGGCTTCATCACCGACGTCCTGCCGCGAAAGCGCGTGTACGTGACGTACCTCGTCATGGCGAGCGTGCTGCTTCCGATCTACGGATCGATGAAGATTCCCGCCGTCCTCCTGCTCCTCGGTCCGCTCGTCGCCTTTTTCGGCACCGGGTTCTTCAGCGGCTTCGGCGGCGTGACCGCGGAGGTCTATCCCACGTCGATTCGCGCCACGGCACAGGGCTTCACGTACAATCTCGGGCGCGTTGCCAGCGCCGCCGCGCCGTTCACCGTCGGGACGCTGGCGACCTCGCACGGCTTCAGCGTAGCGTTCACGGTGGCCGGAGGCGTGTACCTGCTCGGCGCTCTCGCCTGGACGTTCATCCCCGAAACCCGCGGCCGCGAGCTCGCCTGATCCGTCCGCTCATGGAGCGACGGCAATCGATTGCGGTGAGACGAGTCCCACCCGGACGGCGTACCGCACGAGTCCGACGAGGTCGTGAATGCCTACGCGCTTCATGATCTCGCCGCGGTGAGTCTCGATGGTCTTCCCGCTCAGGTTCAGGCGGCGGGCGATCTCCGGCGTGGTGAGCCCCTGCGCCATCAGGCGCAGCACCTCCATCTGGCGCGGCGTCAGCCTCTCGAGGGGGCGCCGCACGGACAGGGCGCATTCGATCGTCGGCGCGAGCCGATGCAGATTGGTCTTGAGCACGAAGTCCTCGGCCCCCGCGCGAACGAACGCCGCGGCCGAGTGCCGAGCGAGCGCTCCGGCGAGGACGATGAGGGCCACGGTCGGTCGAACGTCGTGCATGACCTCGAGCGCCGCACAGGCGTCGAACTTCTCGAGTGCGTCGCCCGACAGAACAACGTCCGGCGCGAACTCCCGCAGCGCCAGCGTGAACGCTTCGAGCGAATCGACGCGCTCCGTTACGACCGACATGCCCGAGTGTGCCAGCGATTCGGCGACCATCTCGGCATCGGCCGGATCGTCGTCCAGAACGAGTACGCGCAAGGTTCGTGGGGTCATGCCGCGGTCAGGTGGGTAAGCCTTCGATGAAGCTCGAGCGAAGTGAGCGGCGCCCAGTATGACGGTGGGGCCCGGCAACCACCAACGTCCTATGTAACCTCTCGATACGCCGTGTAACCCCGCACTCGGCTGCCACTGGGTCGAGGGACACCGGGCAGCTGGCCCGCGGCGCTGGACCGGTCGATTCCGGTGGGGATAACGG
>JBKOYV010000074.1:0-68343 GCA_046725585.1 Gemmatimonadota bacterium
CCCGATGCGCCATGAGCCTCGCACTCGGCGACGTTCCGCGGAGGACCAGCGTTCCGCGCCGGTCGCGTACGCCCGCCGAACGTTCGGCGCTCACGAGGATGCGAAACTGCAGCCGGGAGATCTCGCCGAGGTCCATCACACCGTTCCGCACCGGACCGAGCTTGACGACGCTATCGAGTGAGAGCGTGTACAGCCACGCCACATACACGGCGTCGTTCCCTGACGATCGCGGTTCGGGGAGTCCGCTGAACGTGGCGATCAATCGATGGCGCGGCGCCCCGTCGGCACGCACCGCGACGCCGAACGGCGTCGGAACGGGACGAAGCTGAACGGCTCCGTGCACGCCCGGGAAGTCGGGTGCCGGCACGAGCGTCATGCAGTTGAGTGTGCCGGTTGGTACGGTATCCGCCCCGCTTTCACATGGGGCAAGCGCCGGCTGACGAGGGCTGTCGATCCGGGCGCCGAGCATTCGTGCCCAGATCAACCCTCCACCCGCTACGAGCACGCTGGCCGCGAGGCGGGCGAGCCGCGCTCGATGCAGCCACACCCTGCCCTCGCGGCGCAATGACGCGATGCGCCTAACGGCCCTCGTACATGGCAGCCGCGATCTCGCCCAACGCCTGGCCCACCACTCGCTTGATCTCGTCAGGCGCCGTGGAAACCGAGACGTTGTTGACGTAGATGGCGAACGCGCACCGCTCGCCCTGCGCTGTGGTCAGGTACCCCGCGAGCCCTTTCCCCGTCACGAGCATTCGCCGGTTCAGCGGGTCATCCACGGCGTAGGTTCCGGTCTTCGCGAAGACGTGGCCGACCGCCGGCGACTCGGCCTGGATGTCCCAGAGAGTGCCGTCGCGTCCGAGAATGGGGAGCCCGCGAAGGAAGGTCTGATAGTCGGGGCGCTTCGCCATCGCCGCGAGGTAACTCACCATGAACGCGGGCGAGTAGTGGGCATCCCCGCCAGCTCCATCCGCCTGCTGTGCTCCTGACAGGTCGAGCCCGAGACTCGTCAGGAACTCGCGCTCCACGTCGAACCCCGTCGAGGTGCTGTCCTTGCCCTTCAGCGCGCCAAGGATGAACGGCCACGCGCTCGCATGGAGATTCTGGCTCACCTTGAGCGTAACACGGACCTCCTCACCTAACGGCGCGGACTGGTGTTCGGCTACTACGTTCGCAGGCACGTACGACGGTCGCAGACCCGCGATGTTCGGCTTCGTGGCATAAGGGCGCGGCTGGGCGGACACGCCTGCCGCACGCAATGCCTCGGCGAACGTGACTTCGGCGAATCGGCTCGGTTCGGCGACGGCGTAGCTGTACAGGATCGGGGCGGTCCCTTTCGGAAAGACACCGCTCGCGACGACGACGCGGCTGCCGTCTGGCGCCAGCGAATCCGACGCCCAACGAATCGATGGGCGTGTTCCGGCTGCGGCCGTTACGACCTTGTTGACAAAACGCACGTAGGCGGTCGATGGCGCCACCGTGAGCGATGCCGCGCCGCCCTCCGAGCCGGCTGGTCCGATCGTGAGATCGACCAGATTGTCGTTCACGATGATCGGTGAGATGACGACCCCGGTGCCGAGCTCTCGCTCACCTTCGCGGAAGAGCGATGCGTCCACGATGACCGATCCGCTCACTCGCGTTATGCCCGCCTGCTTCACCTTGTTCGCGAGCTGGTTCAGGACGAGCAGCGGATCGCCCGGAACCGCGCGCGTGTTCGGGTCGGCGTCGTAGGAGTGATCGACGTTCTCGAAGGCGAGCGTACCGTCCGGCTTCAGTCGACCCGACAGGTTCGGGTCGCCGCTCGCGACGAGGACGAGGTCGCCCTCGAGAACTCCGGCGCGCACGGGTCCGGTTCGGTAGACACGCGTCGTGAATCGATGATCCGCGCCGAGCACTCCCATGGCGGTGCCCGTGGTCAGGAGCTTCGTCGTGGACCCCGGCGTGAACAGCTTCGCCTCGTTGACCGCGTAGATGACGCGGTTCGAGTCGAGCGACGTGAGCTGAATGCCCCACAGCGCACGCGCGAACTCGGGTCGGCCCATGATGCGCTGAATGCGCTGATCCAGCGGTAGCCGCTGCGCGGGCGCGGAGCTCGCGAGCAGGGACACGGCGCCCAGCGAGAGGGCGAGCGATCGAGATCGGGGTAGCTGCCGGAGGACTGTCATACATGCATCGCGAGTGAGGGCCAGCGTTCGTAATGCGAGGAAGATGCGCCGCGAGCATACCGATGGAAACGGCCCCGGGACGTCAGACGTCCCGGGGCCGTTTGAATGGAAGTGTAGCGGACCTACCGCAAGGCCGGCGCCGGATTCACGGACTCGTGCCGACGGAGCGACAGGTTACCAATCGCCCCAACAACGCCGAGCAGCAGCGCCGCGACCGCCGCGGTCGGTGTGAAGTACGCGTCGAGACCCGTGATGCCGTCGAGCGAGAACTCGCCAAACCCGGTGAACGCGAGCGCGATCGCCGCGACGGCGAGGAGGAGCGTCAGCTCGATCCCGTTGGAGTGGGCGAAGAAGCCGTTCTTCCAGTGCACGGTCACCGCTGCCACGATCATCACGGACAACAGGAGCGCGGAGCCGATGGGGCCGAGGAAGCCTAACGCGATCAGGATTCCGCTGACGAGCTCGGTGGCGCCAGCGGCGAACGCAAACGCGCGCCCCGGTCGAAAGCCGAGCATCTCGAAGAAGCCACCCGTTCCAGCGAGGCCATGACCGCCGAACCATCCGAACAGCTTCTGCGTTCCGTGCGCTGCCACGGAGAGCCCGACGACCAGTCGAAGGACGAGGAGACCGGCGGAGATTGCGGTGAGAGAAAGCGTGGTTGACATGAGTGTGTACCCGAAAGTAGAAGTGACAACACTAACAGTTATAACATCTATCTATTGAAAAAAAGGGGTCTATCCCTCTCGAATCACGTCGAGCGCGGCGATCAGCGCTTTGAGCTGATCCGGCTCGAGCCGATGGAACCACTTCTCGACCGGAGTCGAGATGTTGCCGATCTCGTCAACGAGCTGCCTGCCCTTCGCCGTGATGCGCGCGCTCACTTCCCGGCGATCCTCGCGGTCTCGCTGTCGAGAGATGAGCCCGGCCTTCTCGAGCCGGTCGAGCAACCGGGGCACATCGGGGACGCGGTTTATCATGCGCTCGCCGATCTCTTTACCGCAGAGCCCGTCGGGGTCGGCGCCTTTGAGGATGCGCAGCACGTTGAATTGCGTTCCGGTGAGCCCGTATGGCCTGAGCGCCTCGTCCGTCGCGTGGTCCACGATGGCGGCCGTGCGGAGCAGCCCAAGGATCGCCTCGTGTTCCAGGCTGGCGAACGGCTTGTTCTGCTTGATCTCGGCTTGGAGGCGGCTGGGCATGGGAGAATAGTATGTGTTATAACATACATTGTCAAGACTGACTCTTGTTCGGGCGCCGACCGAGGCGGTTCACGAGCATCTCTCTCACGCCGCGCACCCGTTTGCGTCTCCGGTCGGGATGCCAGCGCTGTGCGGACAGACGGTCACCCCGAAACGGAGCACGCATCCAGAACGGAGGGGTCAGACGCATGAGCGGCATGAGCGACGCTTCGCATCGCGCTCGCCGGCTGAAAAGGGGGAACGGCCGCTCGGGACGCCACCGTCCCGAAACCTCGCTCCCTTTCACTCAGCGCATTGCGCGAGGGGCTGTCCCGGCCTGGATGGATGCCCTGGATATCACTCGTGCCGCTCATGCGTCCGACCTCTGGGTTCTGGATGCGTGCACCCGGCCCCGACCACCTGCGTCAGTCTGCGTGCGGAGCGTCTGCGGCTGTCTGCGGCCTGCTTTTGCGCCCTGCCGGATGCCAGGATCGTCGGACTGGTAGCTGCCGTTGAGGTTCGGTACGGCAATTTTAACGTTTGCCACCAGGAAGAGGGTGCCATGTGGTTTCCGGGCCGTCTCGTGCTCGAGCAGATCGTCGTCCGGTCAGCCGTCGTCTACGCATTCCTGCTCGTGGTTCTTCGCCTCTTGGGCAAGCGGCAGATCGGGCAGCTCGCCCCGTTCGACCTCGTGCTCATTCTGGTGCTCTCGAACTCCGTGCAGAACGCGATGAATGGCGGCGACAACTCCGTCTTCGGAGGGCTCGTGTCGGCGAGCACGCTCTTCGCCCTCAACTCCGTGGTCGCGGTCGTGACATCGCGCAGCAAGAAAGCCGAGGCGCTCATCGAAGGGCACCCGCTCGTGCTGATCCACAACGGGAAGCTCTATGACGCGATGCTGAGGAAGGCGAGCATCACGCGCCATGAGCTCAACTCGGCGCTACGCCAGGCCGGCTGCGGGTGCGTCGAGGAGGTTCAGTACGCTGTCCTCGAGAACAACGGAGCGATCAGCGTTATCGCAAAAGACCGGGAGACGGGAGACGGGAGACGGGAGACGTAGAACCCTCGGGAGGCCTCTCTCAGTGAGATGCGCATCCGAGGGTTCTCCGCTTCCTCCCCGCTTCCCGTCTCCCGTCTCCCGCTTCCCTGCCGTTAGGCGGTTTTCGCCGGCTTGTTGACCGGGTGCTCCGGTCCGTAGTGCGCGCGCGGAATCACCGGCGCGTTGCGACCAGTGCCAGGGGCGCCACGACGCGGATCGTCGTCGGTCTTCGCGGCCTCCTCGTGGTATTCCTCCTCGACGTTCACACTCCACACATCGTGTTTCGTGCCCCGAGCGATGTTCTCGGCCGTGAGCATGGCCGTGTACATCGAATGGTCCTGGTTGTTGTAACGGTGCATGCCGTTGCGACCAACCGGGTACACGTTCGACGCCTCGCGATTCAGCCATTCCACGATCTTCGCGACGTTCGCCTTGTAGTGCTCATCGTAGAACGGATACGCCTTCGGCATGCGAACCACGTAGCCCGCTTCCACCTTCGACGGGTCCACCAGATCGAGGATGCCGAGCTCGCGCTTGCCCTGCTCCACGAGCTCCGCGTCGGGCTTGTTCCACGTCGCATCGCCCTCGAACACGAAGAACTCGAGGCCGAGGCACGTGCGGCCTTCCTTCACCATGTAGGGTGACCACGAGCCGAAGTTCTGGATCCGGCCGACCTGGACGTCCTTCGAGTGGACGTAGATCCAGTTGTCGGGGAAGCTGTACTTCTCGGGCACCACGAGGGCGACGGTCAGGAAATCGCGGTAGCGCAGGTCCACCGCGGCCTTCGCCGCGACCTCTGCCGCCGGCGGCTGCATGGCCATCACGAGCTGCGACAGCGGCATCGACGAGATGACGTGGCTGCACGGGTACTCGGTGCGCGTGCCATCCCTGGCCTGCCCGATGACCGCCACCGCCTTGCCGTGCTCGCGCCTAACGCCAACGACCCGCGTGCCCATCACGACCGTGCAGCCCCTCGCTTCGACGAGATCGCGCGCACGCTCCCACATCATGCCGGGCCCGTGCTTCGGGTACTGGAACTCCTCGATGAGCGACGTGATCGACTTCTGATTGCGCTTCGGCAGGAGCGCGTTCATCACCGCGCTCGACAACGAGAGGTTCTTGATGCGCTGGGCGGCGAAATCGGCCGGGAGCTTGTTCACCGGGACGCCCCACAGCTTCTCGTTGTACGTCTTGAAGAAGTGCCGGTAGAGCCGCCAGCCGAACCGCGACACGATCCACCCCTCGAGCGTGCTCTGGTCCTTCGGCGGATTCACGCGCGCCCACGCGTAGGACATCACGCATAACCCCGCTTCCAGAAGCCCGAGGTTCTTGAGCGCGTTCGATGCCTTGAGCGGGTAATCGTAGTACTTGCCGTTGTAGTAGATCCGACTCATGCGCGGCCGCAGCATGAAATCCTCGTCAGGCAGGATCTCGTGCCAGAGCGCTTCGACGTCCTTCACCTTCGTGAAGAACCGGTGCCCACCGATGTCGAACCGCCAGCCGTCCCGCTCGACCGTTCGGCTGATCCCGCCGACGACCGAGTCCGACTCGAGGACCGTGGAGCGGATGCCATACCGCTCGGCCAGCACGTACGCTGCCGTCAATCCTGCTGGGCCAGCGCCGATGATGACGACGTGCGGCGCCGTCGCCGCGCTACTCTCGGACGGTTTGCTCATCAACTCCGGCCCATCTGTCTCAGGTACTCGCGGTCCCACGCCGCGGGAATGGACTCGCGCGGCGAATAGGGTCCGGGCGCATAACGCCGTGAAGTGATCCCCAGGTGGCTCTGCTCGACGATGTGCCAATCCTGGCGGTTGGTCACATCCCAGAACCGGATCGCGTCGTCGGGATTGAACGTCGCGTCGTTCGCGCTGTCGGGATTGAACATCCACTCCGACTCCACGCGCGTACGGTCCGCCGCGAGTGGCGTCACGACGTAGTAGTTCGCGTAGTCCGGGTGGATGCTGAGCAGCATGTTCGGCATGAGCGAGTAGTAGAACGCGCGCCGCCGATCATCGACCGGCATGTCCGGCGTCAGCAACCTGGCGCACGCGCGCCCGCTCATCGTCGCGCTGTCGGCGTGCGCGATAATCTCCATGTAGCCGCCGAGGAACGGGCCCTCGATGAGATCGTTCGCACCGCTCTGGTAGGGCAGCACCGCCGTGAGCTCCGGATGGATCATCGGGCAGTGCAGGCATTCCGAGTAGTTCTGGAACACGAGCTTCCAGTTCGCCGCGACCTCGTACGTGACCGAGTGGCCGACCGCCAGGCCCTCGAGTCCAAACCGCGTTAGGCGGCCGAGCATCGGGGCGAAGACCGCCGCGAACGGCTCGGGTTCGGTCGCGACGTTCACGAACAGGAACCCTTCCCACTCGGCCAAGGCGGCCGGGTGCAGCGGGTAGTCGCGCTTATCGAAGCCGGCGACGTCCTGCATCTGCGGCGCGCCGATGAGGCGGCCGTCGGTCGTGTACGTCCACGCGTGATACGGGCACTGGATGGTTTCCGAGAACTGGCCCTTCGCTGCCTCACAGAGTCGCGTGCCGCGGTGGCGACACACATTGAAGAAAGCCCGCAGCTCTCCGCCCCGATCGCGCAGGATGATGAGCGACTCACCGGCGACGGTGCGGAGCACGTAGTCTCCCGCACTGGCGAGCGCACTCGTTCGACCCACGCAGTGCCACGACCGCGCGAAGATGCGCTCGTTCTCCTCGGCAAGAATGTCGGGCGAGGTGTAATACTCGCCCGGCATCGTGTGCGCACCGTGCTTGTAGGTGGTGACTGTGCGGTGGAAGGCGGTCATGGTATCGAAACCCTGTCATCCTGAGGCGTCAGCCGCTTGCCCTGAGGAGCGCCAGCGACGAAGGGAAGGATCTTCATCGTCCTGATAGAGAGCCCTCTGCCGGGCCGAGGATTCCTCGCTTCGCTCAGAATGACAATCATTTCAGCGCCCTCTTCGCCGCCAGCCAACCGGGACCGCCGAGAATTCCCGGACCCGGATGCGCTCCTGCGCCGCCGAGGTACAGGCCATCGATCGGCATCGCGTGACGCCCCCAGCCGGCCACCGGACGCATGAACAAGATCTGGTCCAACGTGATCTCGCCCTGGGTGACGGCGCCCTCGGTCAAGCCGAACCGTTGCTCGAGATCGGCGGGCGTCATCACCGCGCAGCCGTCGATGTGGTTGGCGAACCGCGGTATCACGCGCCCGATGACCGATGTCACACAGTCGGCCAGTAAAGACGAGCGAGCGCCATCCCACGTTGCGCCGTCGGCGAGGCGGTACGGCGCGTATTGGGCCCTCGCGACGAGCACGTGCTTTCCCTCGGGCGCGAGCCGCGGCCAACGAAGCGATGGGATGGTGAACTCGACGTGCGGGTGCTCCGAGACTCGGCCGTACTTCGCGGCGTCGTAGCTCCGCTCGAGCGCTTCGGTCGTCGGCGTGAGTGTCACCATGCTCGCCAGGGCCGCCTTCGGGTCGTTTAGACCTGTGACCTCGGGCACACCATCGAGCGCGTACATCACGAACGCCGTGCATCCGCGCATCTTGATCTGCCGCACCGCGTGGAGGAACTCCGGGTCCAGCCACACGGGGTCGATCATTCGGAGCATGGTGCGTACCGGATCGGCGGTGGAGATCACGACGGGTGCGCTGATCTCGTCGCCGTTGGCGAGGACGACACCGGTCACCGCGTCGTCCCGCACGGTGATCTGGGTGACTTCGGCGCCGGTTCTGATTGCGACGCTGGCTTTCCGTGCCAGCGCCTCCGCCGTCACCGTGAAGGCGTCGGGGCCGTCGCGCCACCAGCCGCGCGCCCGAACGGAGCCCGGCGGCGCGCCAACCAGGTGGTGAAGCAGCACGAATGAAGTGCCGCCCGACCTGGGGCCCTGCCTGATGTCGCGAACGCCGGCGGCCGCAATCGCGGCCTTGAGCGTCTCGTGCTCGAACCACTCATCGGCGAGGTCCTGCACGGACATGGGAAGTACGCGCAGGAGCTCCGTCATGTCCTCCCGGCCTAACGATCGGAACTTGCGCCCGAGTCCGAGGAGCGGTGCGATCTCGCCGAACGAGAGCCCGGCGTCGAGGTCCGGCGGCGGGAGCTGATACAGCGCCTCGAGGAAGCCCGCCAGCGCGCGCAGTCGTGCGACGAACTCGGGCCAGCGACCGGCATCCTTCGCGGACAGCCGCCGGATGGCATCCGCCGCGCTGCCGGGATTGCACGAAAGCGCGAGCGCTTCGCCGCCGCCACTTGCGATCGTGACGCCGACGGATGGCTCGGTGTCCGCGAGGTCACCGATGCCCATGCCGATCGCGCGCGCCACGGAAGGCGGAAGCCAGCCGGCATCGAGGCCAAGGGGCGACGCGCGGAAGCCTGGCGCGAACTCGACGGCGCGAGCAACCCCACCGATCGACTCCGCGGCATCGAGCACGAGCACGCGGCGCCCCGCCCTGCCTAACGTCGTCGCCGCTGCCAGACCGTTCGAGCCACCACCGATGACAATCGCGTCCAGTGTCTTCGTCACCGTCAGGCTCCTCGCGCGAGGATCTCGAGCGCGGCCAGGCGCCCCGACGCCCCCATGATGCCGCCACCCGGATGCGTGCCCGCGCCGCACTGCCAGTAGCCCTTGATCGGCGTGCGGTACTTGGCCCACGCCGGAGCCGGGCGGAGAAAGAACAGCTGGTGCAGCGCGAGCTCTCCCTGGAAGATGTTCCCTTCGGAGAGCCCCGTGATGCGCTCGATGTCGGCCGGCGTCAGCACCTGGCGATGCCGAATGACCGAGCGAATGTCCGGCGCATAACGCTCGAGCGTGTCGATCACCGCGTCGCCGAACGCCTCGCGTTTCTCGTCGGTCCAGCCGCCGTTCAGGTTGTATGGCGCGTACTGGACGAAGATGCTCATCACGTGCTTGCCTGGCGGCGCCATCCCGGGGTCGATCATCGACGGAATGACGATGTCCATGTACGGGTTGCGCGAGAACTCTCCGTACTTCGCGTCATCGTACGCGCGCTCGAGGTACGCGACGCTCGGGCTGACGGAGATCGCTCCACGCAGCGCGTTTGCCATGAGCGGCGACCGATAGCCGCCGTTGTCCTTCAGAAAGGTGAAGGTTGGCAGCGCGTCGAGCGCGAGGTTGACCTTCCCCGACGAGCCGCGGAAGCGGAAGTTCGCGATGCTCGAGACGAGGTCGTCAGGCAGCGCTTTCGACTCCACGAGATCGATGAACGTGCGCCGCGGGTCGAGGCCGGACACCACAATCGGTGCCGAAATCTGGTCTCCGTTCTCGAGAGCCACGCCGGTGGCGCGACCGTCGCGCACGAGCACGCGCGCAACCGCCGCGTCGGTTCTGACTTCGGCCCCGAACGACTTCGCTGCGCTAGCGATCGACTCGCTGATCGCTCCGGTGCCACCCTTCTGGAAACCCCAGGCGCGAAAGGCGCCGTCGATCTCCCCCATGTAATGATGGAGGAGCACGTACGCGCTGCCGGGTGAACGCGGCCCGAGAAACGTGCCGATGATACCGCTCGCGGACTTCGTCGCCTTGAGCGGATCGAACTCGTACCACTCGTCGAGGTAGTCCGCGCTGCTCATTGTCATGAGCTTGAACAACGCGTGGAACCGCTCGGCGCCTAACGATCGGAAATGGCCGCCGAGCTTCAGGAGGCCGCGCAGGTCGGACGGGGCGAGCGACGCCGGGTCCGGGGGGACCATCCCGAGGATCGGCTTCACGGCCATCGCCATGTGGTGCATGAGCCGGCCGAACTGCGATGCCGCCTCGGCATCGCGCGGCGAGTGCCGCGCGATCTCCCGGCGCGTCTCGTCGGCGTCGCTCCATCCCGCGAGGTAGTCGCCGTTGTCGAGCGGCGTGACCGTGCTCTCGAGCGGGAGGATCTGGAGGCCGTGCGCGGGCAGGTCGAGGTCGCGGATGATCTCGGGCCGGAGCAGGCTCACGACGTACGAGAACACCGAGAACTTGAATCCCGGAACGATCTCTTCGGTGACCGCCGCACCACCGACGAGCGGTCGCCGCTCGAGGACGACGACCCGCTTCCCTGCACGCGCGAGGTACGCCGCGGCGACGAGTCCGTTGTGCCCGCCGCCAATGACGATCGCGTCGTAGCGGCCGTTCGCCCTCGGAGGGGTCGCTGAGCTCATGCGCGCTTCCGCTCGGGGTCGTAGAACGGAAGCTTGCGAACGACCGCGTCCGCCTGCTCGCGATGGTGTTCCACGGTCACTTCGATCTCGACCTGCGTGCCCGCCTCGTAGTGGGGCGCCTGGATGTGGGCAAGCGCGAGCGATCGCTTGAGCAGCGGTGACCAGCAACCGCTTGTCGCGTAGCCGATCTGCTCGCCGTCGCGATACACCGGCGCGCTCGTACGCCAGGCGACGTTAGGCAGGTGCGGCGGCAATCCGCGCTTCGCGTACAGCCGCTCGAGCGACTCCCAGTTCACCTCGATCCCGACGAACGCCCACGCCTGCTTCCCCGCGCGCGCCTGCCGCAGCGCACGACGACCATTATATGGACCTTTGTCCAGATTTACCGTCCACGCCAGGTTGATCTCGTCGGGGAACGACTTCTGGTCTTCAATGAGCGCGTGGTGGGCGGAGAAGTAGTCGACATCGAGCATGACGAGGCCGGCTTCGATGCGCGCGAGATCGAGCGCCCAGATGCCGGCTGGCGTGATCCCGAACCCCTCGCCGCACGCCATGAGGGTGTCCCACAGCGGAACCGCCCGCTCCGCATCCACCCAGAGCTCGTAGCCGAGATCGCCCGTGTACCCCGTGCGCGAGATGGTGACGGGGATATCCCGCACCGTCGTTTGCACGAGTCGGAAATACTTGAGCTTGCCGAGATCGGCGGGCGTGAGGTTCTGGAGGATCGTGCGGGACAACGGGCCCTGCAGAGCGAGCGCGGCGGTGCGCGCGGAGACTTCCTCGATCGACACGTCCATGCCCACGGCGTTCATCGCCAGCCATCGCACGTTTGGCTCGGCGCTCGTGAGGCGGTAGGTCGAGTCGTCGAGGCGGCTGATCGTGCCGTCGTCGATCACCTTGCCGTGTGCATCGCACCAGGGGGTATACAGGACCTGCCCCACGGCACATTTGGCGACGTCGCGCGTGACCATGCGGTCGAGCAGTCGAGCCGCGTCGCGCCCACGGATCAGATACTTGTAGAGCGGGGAGACGTCGAACACTGCGGCCGCATTGCGGACGGCGGCGTACTCTCGGTCGGGGTGCGGGTCGTACGCGCTCGCCACCTGGTAGCCGGCCCATCGACGCCACGTCTGGGCGCGAACGAGCGGGGCCGTGCGGGGGTGAAACGGCGTAGTCTTCAGCATGAAGCAAAGGTAGCGATACAGCGAACTGGAGGCAGGAGCTACCCGCTGCTAGCAGCTGCTGGCTGTTCGCAGCTGCTGGCTGGTAGCCGACGGCTGCGCGCTCCTGCCGCGAGCTACGAGCTGCTGCTATTACCCCAACGAGCCCGGGCGGAGACACACCACCCGTTTCACGCTCGCGCTTCCCGCGCGACTACGGGGTTTCGAATGACCCAGCTACTGCGGGGTAATGGCGAAGTCGATTAGCACCTCGTTCACGAAGCTCGCCGAGACCTTCTGCCCGTCCTTATGATAGGTCCGCTTGAGGACGGTCAGTCTCCCCTCCTTCGTTTCGGACGCTGTTGCGGCCGGCCCGAGCAGAGTCTCCACCTCCTCCAGCAGCAATCCCTTTCTGAGCGACGTCGGAGCCGGTCGAGATCCGACGCTGTTGGCGAACGACTGACTCGCTACGCCAGACGACGCCGCGTCCGAGGTGGGCCCGAAGTCGACGTACTGCGCGAGCGCACGCATGAGGCCGTCCGGCGTTAGGGCGTCGCTCGGAATGCCGTTCCGATACCGCACGTTGAAGCGACTCCCGCTCTCCGCGCGCTTCGCACGCAGGTTCGCCTCCATCACCGACTGCGCCTGCTTCGCTTCCGCCTCGGCACGCGCGTTCTCGCGTTCCCGTTCCTCGCGCAGGCTCGCGAGCTCCTTCTCGAACTGCTTCCGCTTCGTGGGACCCGGCGCGTGCTTGATCGAGTCGCGCAGCGCCTTCTCCGCCTTCGTCTCGCCCTGGTTCACGACGCTCACGCTCGTGGACGTGTTGTCGCCGACCGTGCCGTAGCCACCGCCGCCGAGCTGAAACTCGATATGTGAGTTCTTCTTGACGAGGACCTTCGTGACCATCACCTGCTGGCCGATCCTCAGCGCCGTCGAGTTTTCCTTGAGGCGCTCGGCCACCTCGCGGAAGTCCACCGGCATCTGCTCGAGCGGATAGACGTCCACGCCTCGCTGGGTCGCCGGCATGTCGATCCTGACCGTGACGACCTTGCCCTCGAACGCCTGTCGAAGCACCGCTTCGTTCTGCGCCTGAACCGGTGCCGCAACCGCGATCAGCGCGCCCGCCAATATCGAGATACGCATCGGAGCTCTCCAAAAAGCTCATGTGCCGTGAGCTGGAACCGCTGCAGCCGGGGTGGACGGCATCGCCGATGCCTCCGACACTCGGACGAGGAAATATGTGGCGGATGTTTCCCGAGCGAATGGGTCGTTCGACTCAGCAGCACCAGCGGACGCTCTGGCGACCATGGATTCCGCGCCTGAACTTCACTGCGGCTTCGCACTAGAGGCTTCACGCGATGGCCGGATTTTACCGACGTGCGTCCCTGGCAGAGCCTCCATCGAGTGGCCGAAAGTAGCACCTTCAGGGCACCTTTCATCCTGAGGTCATGAATGCTGACGATAGATGAGGTCCCGCTCTCCCAGTCCGCGCTGCTCGTCGTCGACGCGCAGGACTCGTTCAAGGTCGATCCCAAATGGGAGCGACGAAACAACCGCAATTTCGAGCGTAACGTCGGCGCGCTGATCGACGCGCATCGCGCGGCTGGGCTTCCCGTCATCTTCTTCCTTCACACCGACGGCGATCCGGGGTTCGAGCGCGATAGCCCTCACCTCCGACTCATGGATTTCATCCACGTGAACCCGGGCGAGCCCGTACTGCTCAAGGACACGCGGAACGCATTCACCAGCACGACGCTTCAGGCACAGCTCCTCGCCCTCGGCGTGAGGCGGCTGGCGATCACAGGGATTCAGATGGAGCAGTGCTGTGAGACGACGGCGCGGGTTGCCGCCGATTTCGGCTACGCGGTCGATTTCGTGATCGACGCGACCATGACGTTTCCGATTCGCAACTGGGATGCGCCCGGTGAAGAGCTTGGCGTGGAGGCCATTGAGGAGCGCACCGTCTACGCCCTCCGCAAGCGATTCGCGCGCATCGTGACAACCGCGACCCTGGTGCGCGAGATCGAAACGCTCGCGGCATCCGTACAGGAGCCTGCGCTCGCCACGTGATTGCCATGAACAGCTCGGCGCCGCGGCGTACGATCTTCGCGTTGTTTCCGGGATGTGAGATTCTCGACCTCGCGGGGCCGGCGCAGGCTTTTTACGAGGCGAGGATGCTCGGCGTCCCGTACGCGATCTCGTATTGCGCGCCGATGCCGGAGGTACTGTCCGCGCAGGGGCTCGGGTTGAGCGGACTCGAGCCGTTGCCTGATGTGCGACCGGGCGACCTGGTCATCCTGCCGGGGTATCCGACGCAGACGATGCCGGTGCCGCGCAGGCTCGTGGTGTGGCTGCGCGAGGCGTACCGGGCCGGCGTGGAGCTGTGCTCCGTGTGCACCGGTGCGTTCGCGTTAGGCGAGGCCGGCGCGCTCGACGGCCGGTCGTGCACGACGCACTGGAAGCGCGTGCCCGAGCTCAGGGCCCGCTTCCCGCGAGCACAGGTGGTCGGCAACCGGCTGTTCGTCATCGATGACGGTATCGTGACGAGCGCCGGCATCGCGGCGGGCATCGACATGGCGCTCGCGCTGATCGAGCGCGACGCGGGGCCGCTCATCGCCGGCGAGGTCGCGCGCGAGATGGTGGTGTACATCCGGCGTGACGGGGCGCACGACCAGGAGAGCGTGTACCTCGACTACCAGACGCACCTGAGCCCGGGCATCCATCGACTGCAGCAGCATCTCGTTGGCAACCCGGGGTCACGCGAGACGCTCGGCGAGCTCGCGCGAATTGCCGGGATGAGCGAACGGAATCTGACCCGCGTGTTCAAGCGCGCGACGGGAATCTCGATCCACGACTACCGCGAGCGACTTCGCGTCGAGCGAGCTCGCGACCTGATGAAGAACCCGACGATGACGCTCGACGCAGTCGCGGCGGCTTGCGGGTTCGCCGACGGGCGGCAGCTCCGGCGTGTCTGGGCGGCGCGCTTTGGCGCGCCGCCCAGCGCGACTCGCATCAGGGACCTTGGATCCGTCCCCTGATCTGTTGCGCTGCCGCGAGGTGGGCGACGATATGCGGCCGGACGTCGTTCTGCAGCGCGTTGCGCAGCGCCGCCTGCTGCGCTTTCGCGATGAACGCGTCGACCAGCGTCAGGGTCCGTTCGTGGGCCGTGATCTGCACCGACATGTAGTGGAAGCTGAACGTAATGCCCGAGAACCCCGACATCTGGGAAATCTCCGCGTTCTGCAGCTTCGCCAGCTCGTCGTTAGGCACCGTCGGGGTGATCTGAAGCTGGCGCGCCACTCCGTCGACCGTGGCGTCGAGCGCCGTATGCTCGGCGACCATGGACGTCGCGAACAACTTCACGTCGCCGGTCACGCCGCGCTGGATGGCGAGCTGACCGGCGACGATCTCAGCGCGGTTGGCCTCGTGCAGCAGGCCAAGGATATCGGCGTCGGATCGCGTCGAGTTGGCCACACCCGCGGTATTGTCCTTGGGTTCGGTGCTCCCGCCCTTCTCCTTGCACGCGTATCCGGCAATAGCCGACACGGCGAGGACGGCGCCGACGGCGGAACGTCGCAGACGATAGTGCATCGCGTAGCTCCTTGCGTAGTTCACAGGCGATCGCACACATCGCGACCCATGAGGACGCCAGCGCAACGCTCGTGCCGAAGCAGACACAGCGTCGCGCATCGCACGGTCATCGCCGACTGTGCAGTCCCCGTCTTGTAGCCGGGTACGGCCTTGCAGAAGGGGGCCCATCATTGGGCACCCAGGAATCACGACAAATGTTTGCCCACCCGGTCCTCCGGGGGTGTTTCTCGACTTGCCGAGCAGCCATTTGCGTATCCTGCCGGGCTCAACCTCCCGCCGAAGAAGTCCTATGCGTCCTCTATCGCACCGTCGTATGAAACTGATGACCGAGTACCAAGGACCTACTACTAAGGACTCATGACTCGCCGGACATCACGAGGAGTTTCGGCGAGTCGTGAGTCATTGGTTGAAGGTCGTTCGTGCTCGGTCATCAGTTTCTTGCGGCGTCGGAATCCCGTAATGAACCCTTTAAGGGGGTCTGACCCTCCTCTGGTCGCGATGGTGTTCATCGCGAAGGCCAGCAGCGTCGGCGCGCAGGCAGCATTGTCGGCCCAGCAGTCGTTAGGCAAGGACATCCTGCGAAAGTTGATCGAAACGAACACCAAACGATTCGGTGGGTGGCCACGTCCATCTGGGGACCGCTGCCGCTCGTACCCACGATGGAAACGGGCGCAACCGACGGCCTCGCGGCGGGCTCTGCTTCAGCGCGCGCTGCCTGCCGCGTTGCGCAACGAGCCATCTCGACGCACCATGGTGAGCGGCGTCGACTGACCAGGCACGGTCGACGAGCCGTGAAGCAGCACGGGTTCCTCGCGAGGTGCCGTCATGGCGGAGCCCTTCCTGGCCGAGATTCGCATCATGAGCTTCGCCTTTGCCCCGAGGGGCTGGGCGCTCTGCAATGGGCAGGTGCTGCCCATCAACCAGAACCAGGCGCTGTTCGCGCTCCTCGGAACCACGTACGGCGGCGACGGACGAGTCACGTTCGCGCTGCCCAATCTGCAGGCGCGAACACCGGTGCACGTGGGAAACGGGCACGCCCTCGGGGAGAAGGCTGGCGAGACAGCGCATACGCTGTCGCTCGCCGAGCTTCCGGGCCACACGCACGTCGCCCGAGCCGTCAGCGACAAGGCGACGACACCATCGCCTAACGGGAACATGCTGGCGACGACGAAGGGGCTGTCCGCGTACGGCGCGAGCGCAAGCCTCACTACGCTCGCGCCGTCGTCGATCGCGAACACGGGCGCAGGTCAGCCTCATACCAACGTGCAGCCGTTCCTCACGCTGAACTTCTGCATCGCGCTGCAGGGCATCTTCCCGAGCCGGACCTGAGGCGACGCCGTGGCACAACCTTATGTAGGCGAGATCCGCATCTTCGCGGGAAACTTCGCCCCGGCCGGCTGGCTGTTCTGCGAGGGTCAGCTGCTCCCCATCGCCGAGAACGAGACGCTTTTCCAGCTGATCGGGACCACGTACGGCGGCGACGGCCAGGTCACGTTCGCCCTACCTGACTTCCGGGGTCGGCTCCCCGTTCATCAGGGTGCCGGGCTCACGCTCGCACAGGCCGGGGGCCAGGAGACAGTCACGCTCACCGCGCAACAGATCCCGTCACACTCGCACGGATTCCTCGCTTCGACGCAGCACGCAGCAACGGCGTCGCCGGCCTTACACGCGCTCGCACAGACGAACGCCATCAACCTGTACAGCGGCGCTGCGCCTAACGTCGCCATGGCTTCGCAAGCCGTTGGCGTCGTTGGCGGGACTCAGCCGCACGACAACATGCAACCATATCTCTGCGTCAACTTCATCGTCTCACTCTTCGGTATCTTCCCGTCGCCAAGCTGAGACGCGTCATGGCTGATCCGTTCGTCGCAGAGATCCGAATCTTCCCGTTCAGCTACGCGCCGCGCGGCTGGGCATTCTGCGATGGGCAGCTGCTTCCCATCTCGCAGAACACGGCGCTATTCGCGTTGCTGGGCACAACGTACGGCGGCGATGGGAAGAGCACGTTCGCCCTTCCGAACCTGCAAGGCCGCGCGCCCATGCATCCGGGACAGGGCGTTGGACTCTCACTCCACCAACTAGGCGAGGCCGGAGGCCACGAGACCGTCGCGCTTTCGGAGAGCGCGCTCCCCGCGCATTCGCACGCTATGATGGCACAGAGCGCGGCCGCGAACAGTCGATCGCCGGCGGGGAGAACACTCGCGCACCCCGCTCGCGGGATGACGTACGCGCCGCCGTCGGCCAACCTCGCTCCCCTGGCCAATGACGCGCTCGCCCCTGCGGGTGGGCAGGCCGCGCACAACAACATGATGCCGTACCTGACGTTGTACTTCTGCATCGCCCTGCAGGGTGTTTTCCCGCCACGGTCGTGACGCTGCACCGCACCGGCGCGACGTGTTCGCTCGACACGCGCCTAGCCGATGGGCGGACGCCCGCACTCGCACTGCGTGAGGCTACCGCAGGTGACGAGCCGTTTCTCTGCCGCGTCTACGCCGATTCGCGGCGAGACGAGCTCGCGCGCATCGCTTGGACCGAAGCGGAGCGACTCGCATTCCTCGCGAGCCAGTTCGCCGCCCAGTATCGCTACTATCGGGAGCACTACGAGGGGGCGACATACCACGTCGTCCTCGCCGACGCGGAGCCGGTCGGGCGACTGTTCATAGCGCGGTGGCCGGGCGAGACTCGGATCATGGACATCGCGCTCGCGACCGAGCACCAGGGGATCGGCATCGGCAGCCGTGTGCTCGCCGCGTTATGCGCGGAAGCGGATGCCGCGGGCGCGCCCCTGGGGATCCACGTGGAGAAGGAGAACCGAGCGCGGCATCTCTACCGCCGGCTCGGGTTCGAGCAACGCGAAGATCGCGGCGTCTACTGGTATCTCGTGCGTCCGCCGCGCACGGTCAGCTGAAGACGGCTTCGTACCGCATTCCCTCCTCATCCGGTCCGATCGGCACGAGGAACAGATCGAGCGCACCGAGCTCGTCGTGTTGTACTCGGTAGATGTGCTGAGGCAGCGGCGCGCCGGGCGGGGAGCGGAACACGAGGGAGAACGGCGCGCGCCCGGCGCGCGCCGAGCGGATGCCAGGGTCCGGAGCCGGCGTCACCTCGATGAGGAGCGTCGTGAGCGCGGTCGCCTCATCGATGAGGATCCGGAACCTCTCTCCAACGCGCCCGGCGAACGTGGTCATGTCCAGCGACTCGAGCACCGCGAACGGAGTCTGAAGGTTTGGGTCCGTCGTACGAGGAGGCCACTGTCATGCCCACTGTTCGGCGTGTCAAGGCATCGCGGAGCCCTGAGACGACTCAGAGATTCACGAGCGTCTCGATCATCGGCGTCCACGCGGCCATTTGGGTCTGCGCCGTCACGTCCGACAGCAGGATGAACGCCGCGTTCACTCCGAGCTTCGGCACTCGAATGGGGATGATGTGGGCACTGAGCCAGCGGCGCGGCTCGCCGACCGGCGACACGGCGATCTCGTCTTCACGCACATTGTCCTCTGTGAGCAACGCGCGCGTGATCGCCCACTGCAGCGGCTCGAGACGTTCGATTCGCAGCGATCTGGCCGACTCGTTCGCGAACACGACCTTGCCGTTCGTGTCGACCACCATGAGCCCCACCGGGATGTGCTCGAGGAGGTCGTCGATGACGGCGGCGCTGATCTGATGCGCATCCGCGATGTGTGAGAACGAGTTCGCCTGAGTGGGACTGAGGGTCGTCGACATCGGACCTCCTGAATGGGTCGCCGCTCAGCGTAGCGTCGGCGGGCTTGCCACGCAGTAGGAGAATCGCCTGGTGTCGCATCGGAGAATCCCCGGCAGAACCTGAACGGCAGGGGCCGGGTACGGCGAATGCCGACGCGCGTTCGCCAGTAGCCCCGACTGACGCGCCGAACGGCGATGCACATCTATCGCCCATGACGCCGACTGCTTGCACTCACCCATCGGCCGACGCGACGCTGCAGCTGCCGATTCCCGCTCCCGGATCGCCGGAAGAGCTGCGTACCTTCGCCGAGCTTCAGCGCGGGCTCGCCCCGATGTTCAGTCGGGTCTTTTCGGATCCCGCGGCGCCGCGAACAGTCGTCGTCATCCCGAGCATGTCGCTCGATCACGAGGAGCTCGCGAAGCTGGCGGGCGCCTCGCGGTACGAGGAGCGGTTTCTCTGCCTGCTGATGCTGCTTCGGCTTCCGGCCACGCGCGTCGTCTACATCACGAGCGAGGCGGTCTCGCCACCCATCGTAGAGTACTACCTGCGACTGGTGCGCGATGTCGATCGGCGCGACGCGGGTGCGCGACTGACGATGCTCACGTGTGACGATGCCTCGCCGGCCCCCCTCACGGAGAAGATTCTCGCACGGCGATGGCTGGTGGCGCGCATCCGCGCGCTCATCGATGACCCGGCGTCGGCGCACCTGACGTGTTTCACGGCGACCGCGCTCGAGCGCACGCTGGCCGTGCAGCTTGGCATTCCGTTATACGGCTGCGATCCCGCACTCGGGCACCTCGGCACGAAAAGCGGAAGCCGCGATGTGTTCCACCGAGCTGGCGTGCTCGCGCCGCCCGGGTTCGAGCACCTTCGGGGTGAGGAGGACGTGATCCGCGCGCTCGCGGATCTCAAACGAGAGGACCCAGCACTGTCGCGCGCGGTGATCAAGCTCGAGGAGGGCTTCTCGGGCGAGGGCAACGCGATCTTCTCCTACGACGGCGCGCCATCTAGTCGCGACTTGACGCGATGGGTGCGCGACGTGCTCCCGCGACGCCTACGGTTCGTCTCGCCCGGTGAGAGCTGGGCCACGTACCGTGACGAGCTTGCCCGGATGGGCGGTATCGTCGAGGCGTTCGTGGCGGGAGCGGAGGTGCGATCGCCGTCGGTGCAGTGTCGAATCGACCCGTGCGGGGCCACGCAGATCATCTCCACGCACGACCAGGTGTTAGGCGGCGCGAGCGGCCAGGTGTACCTCGGATGCACGTTCCCGGCTGAGCCGTCGTGCTGTCCGGGGCTGCACGCGGCGGCGAGGCGAGTCACCGACGTGCTCGCGAGCGAGGGAGTCGTGGGCAGGTTCGGGATCGACTTCGTCTCCACACGGGTGCATAACGAGTGGCGCCACTACGCCATCGAGATCAACATCCGGAAGGGCGGGACGACGCATCCATTCCTGACGCTCCAGCTCCTCACGGATGGCACCTACGATTCGGCCTGCGGGCTCTTTCGGACCAAGTCGGGCCGGGCGTGCTTCTACGTGGCGTCCGACAACCTGTGCGATCCGGCGTACAGGGCGCTCACGCCTCAACGCGTGATCTCGGCGGCCTCGCATCGCGGACTCGCGTTCGACCCGGACGCGGAGCGCGGCGTGATCTTCCATCTCATGGGCGCGCTGCAGGAGTACGGGAAGCTCGGCGCAGTGTGCATCGGGCGCACACGTGAGGATGCGCAGGATTTATTTGCGAACACGATCGCCATGCTGCGGCGTGAGGCCGCGCCGAAGGTGGCGCGGCACATGCCAGGCGCATCGCGCGGCCGGATGATCGCCGGTTGGTCCCCTAAATCGCCGGTTGGTCCCTCGGTGTAACGCCGCGCCGTCCAACCGGGTTTAATATGAGGTCGTCGTCGCCTATCACCTCCTTCCTGGAGCTCGCGATGCGCCTCTCGTGTCCAGTCGTCGTGCTGCTGTCGTACGCTTCGACCGCCGGGGCACAGCCGGCGCCTAACGGGTATCCGGTGAAGCCCCTTCCCCTGGCCGACTCCGCGGAGATTGCGCTCGCCGTCTCCGCCGCTCCTCCGGAGCTCTCGAGTCAGGCGACGGTGTACGCCGTGCGAGACGGTCAGGTCCTCACGCTGCGCCGCGGATCGAACGGCTCGGCGTGCGTGGTCGCGCGCGACCTGCACGGCGGGAGCCTTTACCCGATCTGCTACAATCCCGAAGGCGCACGCACGGTGCTCGCACGAGAGCTGCTGGAGGTCCGGCTTCGCTCGTTAGGTGCATCGGAAGATTCCGTCGAGCGAGCGGTGGCGGCCGGCTACGCGAGCGGTCAGCTCGAGACGCCGAAATCCATCGCGCTGGCGTACATGATGTCGCCGCGCCAGGTATTGTTCTCGAGCCCCCGGCCGGAAGGGCGCCGCGTGGGCGCCTGGCATCCGCATCTCATGTTCTTCGTTCCGGGCGCAACGCCATCGATGTTCGGGCTG
The DNA here is from genome assembly GCA_046725585.1 of Gemmatimonadota bacterium. Lineage (GTDB taxonomy): Bacteria > Gemmatimonadota > Gemmatimonadetes > Gemmatimonadales > Gemmatimonadaceae > JAJKIV01. The sequence continues at coordinate 21,463 of JBKOYV010000074.1, forward strand.
AGCGGTGAAAACGCCGAGCCGATCGCCGTCAGCGGGTCGGGGACTCCGAGGGCCGAGGTCGTCGTGAAGCTCCAGAAGTGGGCGGACGGGACGCCTGTTGCAGGGCAGACGAAAACGCCCTGACCTCCGGCCGCAGGGGTTGACGGCATGGTACGACGATCAGCATGAAGTACCGTGCGATGCCATCATCCCCGCCGCCGGAGAGCCGATGAGTGTGTTCGTTAGGCCACCAAGTCAACTGCGATGGCTCGCCATTGCGGTCCTTTCTGGCGTGGTTCTCGCCGCAGCGGGGTGCGCGTCGGCACGCATCAAGAAGGAGAACGCGCTGGCGCTGGCCGTGGCAGACGCCAAGGTCCTCGAGGGATGCTACGGTTGTCTCCAGAACGCACGGCACACCTACGAACGTCTTGCGGCTGGAAAGAGCTCGAAGAGCCCATCAGGGATCGTCGCACGCTTGTTCGAGACCGACGTCCTCATCGCCCTCCGCGAGAAGGAGCTGGGCCTCGACTACGGCGGCGCGATGGAGCGTGCACGCACTCTCATACCGCGGTTGCCCGCGACGCTCGAGCCCGATCGCGTGCTCGCCCTCGCAGATCACGCGTTGCCGGACGGTAACGCCTACCCGCTGAAGTTGACCGCGGCGCTGCTGCGCAGTCACAAACCGTTCGTCGACAAGCTCGACGTCGAGCTCGCGTGGATCGAACAGGCTCCGCTCACGCCCGCGGTACGCAAGTACATCGCGCTCGCCGCCGACTGCTCCTATCCGGATCGCTACAAGCAGCGAGGCGACACGACGAACCCGCTGGAGAAGCGGCGCGAGGTGCCGATCAACGCACCACCGCTCGTCGCGTATCGAGCGGCGAACTGCGCGAAGACGGACACGTTGGCGCTCAAGCGCGTGCTCGCGGCGGTGCCACAGTTCGACGAGGCCGCGTACACACTGGGCAACGTGGTCGTGTGGTTCGCCGGCGAGACCGGTGGTGACGACGCTCGGAAGTACTATGCGAGCGCGTACGCGCGATTCCCGCGCGCCGCTGGCGTCACGTTCATGTCGGGGTGGCTCAACCTGAACATCGGCGATTGTCGGGAGGCCATTCGTTACTACGACGAGACCGTCGCGATCGAGCCGGCCCACGATCGCGCGATCCTTCAGAAGACGATCTGCCAGTCGAACCTGCACGAGGATTCGGCCGCGATCGCCACGACGACCCGGTTCATCGCGCTCGAGACGCCGGACATCGCGCAGGGCTATTACTGGCGCGCGATCAGCCGGCTTCGTCGCAGGGAGCTCGACGCGGCGAGAAGCGACATCGAGCTGGCGAAGGCGCGATCTCGCGGCGCGGAGATCCTCACCGCGGCGGGGATCATCGAGTACGAACAGAGTGATCTCATGGTCGCGGAGACCGACCTTCGCGGCGCGCGCGCCGCACCGAAAGGCGACGAGAACTGCAACGCGGGCTTCTACCTCGGCAGCGTGCTCACGAAGCGTGAGGCATGGGCCGAGGCCGCGGCATCGTACGATTCGGCGATGGTGTGCTACGACGACAAGGGGAACCTCATCGCCGCGAAGATCGAGCAGGTGCGTCGCAGCACGAGAGGGAGCGCGGAGTTCAGGGCGAAGCGCATCGCTGCCCTCGAGGCGGACCTCGCCGACCGACGCAAGCGAAACCAGACGTCCGCGTTCAATGCGGCGAGCATGAATGCGCGACTCGGCAACTTCACGCGGGCGGAGGAGATGCTCGCGATCGCGGCGCAGTCGGCGGATCTCTCCGATCAGATCGCGAAGCTGAGAGAACAGCTCGCCCAAGCCACTCGATCAGCGCCGCCCGCGACCGTGCGTCAGCGGCAGGTGCCGAGGTGATTAGCTAGCGGGGGGCCCGCTCGCCTGGCTGGCATCTTCGCAGGGAGAGCAACAGCGTGCACGCGGACACGGCCGGAGAACGACAGCGGAACACGCGGACCGTTCCTCAACCCGGAGAGCTCCCCGCGCCGAGCCGTTGGAAGAGGGGGAACTGCCCCAGAAGCGTGGGCGTGACTTGGTTGTCAGCCGCCGTTTCCCCTCAAAATCCCGGCCCGTGGTGAGACGCCGCTCGACACGGGTGTGGAGCGAGTCCGCCCTGTCCGTGCAGTTCGTCCGGCCGTGTCCGCGTGCAGGCTGTTGCTGTACGGGTCGAGATGCCGACGGCGTGCTCCAGCCGACCCGATCAGCGCGCGGTGTCCGGGACGAAACGGAAGTCGTACTCCAGACGAATCGTGTCGGCCACGCTCAGCACGACCGGCACGCGCGGCTGCTCCAGCCCGAAGTCCTTGAACGTGAACGCCGTGGTTGCCGTTCCCACGACGCCGTTCCCCTCCCCCCGTGCCGTAACCTGCCACGTCGTCGGACGAGTCGCGCCGTGCACGGTGAGATCTCCCCGCACGGAGAACGTCTGCGAGGACCCCGGCGCGATCGGCATCACGAGACCCTCCAAAGCGACCGGCACCAACTCGGCTTGCGGGTATTTCGACGTCTCGAGCGTGCTGCGGCGCAGGTAGTTGTCGCGTCGGGACTGGTCGCTCTTCAGCGTCGAGAGCTCAATGATGAGCTTCGAGCTCTCCTTTACCACCTTTCCGTCGGCCCCGATCACGATCCGTCCCTTGATGTCCTTGGTCGCCCCGATGGCGTCCTTCGGGAGATCGAACCCAGCGAGCTGCTCACGAACCCGGTACCGAGCCTCGTTGCCGTCCTGGGCAACGATGTAGCTCTGGCCACCACCGGTGGCGTTCGAGGCAGGCTTGGCCTGGGCCGACAGGGCACCGGCAGCGGCAGCGAGCACAAGAGGGGCGAGATGCAACGACTTCACGGGCACCGATCTCCGGAAAAAGGCTATCGGTTGTACGGTTGACGCAGCACTTTCGCTAGGGTCGCGCGTAAGCACCGTACACGATCCGGGGAACTGGCCCTGCTATGGAAAGCGTCGTCGCCGCGCTGTTACGGGATTTCGAGAATGGAAAGCTGACTCGGCGCCAACTCGTTCAAACCCTGGCTCTTATGGCGGTCGGATCGCCGGTCGCGTCAGCCGTCGCCCAGAGTGTGGCGGCCTCACCCGCCAAGCCGGCGTCCGCTACGCCGTGGAAAACAGTGTGGCTCGACCACATCTCCTTTCAGGTCTCGGATTACAAGAAGAGCGTCGACTTCTACACCGACCTCATGGGCTGGAAGGTTCTGAACGACACCGGCACTCAGGCGGCGATCGACATCAATGGCATCGGCGGCATCATCATCCGCAATCGACGGCGCCCGAGCGAATCCGGCACCGCAGCGCAGGGCCAACCGGCCGCCCAGCCGGTTGCTCAGCCACCCGCCCGACCCGACTCGGCGACAGCCGCGCGGACCGGGGCCATGGCACAACCCTCGCGGCCGCCGGTCACAGCCGTCGTCGACCACATCTCGTGGGGGATCGAGCCGTGGGACACCGAGACGGTCCGCGCCGAGCTGCTCAAACGGGGCCTAACGCCGCGTGAGGACACCGGCAACCGCGGGTCCATGGAAACGTCGCCGTTCAAGAGCTTTCACGTGAGGGACCCGGATGGCTGGGATCTGCAGATCAGCAACCAGACGAAGGACAAGCACGAGCTGTGACGCTCGCCCAGTAACCCTTCCAACCCTCAGGTGGGTCGGATGAAAAGTTTGCTCGCCGCCGCCGCAATCCTGACGGCAGCGCTGTCGTACGAAGCTGGCATACGCATGAGCGAGGCTGCCGCCCGCGTGGCGCCGGCGGCTCGGTCGCACACGCCCACCGCTGCGCCGACTGCACTTGCGGCCGGCGCGCACCTGACGCCGCGCGCTTCGCGGCCCGTGCGTGCGCGACGCAGCGACTCGGCCAGGTATACCCGGGCGGAGATCGATGCGCTCAACGACGTCCTCGACGCGTACTGCATCGATTGCCACAGCAACGACCTTCGGCTCGGCAACCTGTCGTTGGAAGGCTTCGACATCGGCCACGCGGACACCGCGCGGGTGAAGGCCGAGAAGATGATCCGGAAGCTGCGGGCGGAGATGATGCCGCTGGCCGGCCGTCCCCGTCCGCCCAGTGACACGCTGCAGATGGTGGCGAACGCGCTCGAACGCGTGATCGACAAGGCGTCGCCCGCCAACGCCGGATCGCGCACCTTCCAGCGCCTCAACCGGCCCGAGTACGAGAACGCGATTCGCGACTTGTTAGGCGTCGAGGTGAACGCCGCCGACTACCTGCCGCTCGACACCAAGAGCGCGAACTTCGACAACATCGCCGACGCGCAACTGCTGTCGCCTACCCTCCTCGAGGCGTACCTCAACGCGGCGGCAACGGTGAGCCTTCTGGCCGTCGGCGACCGGAATGCGCCGACGACGCTGACGACCTACCGCGTATCGCCCTACATCTCGCAGCACCCGTGGGACCACGTGGAGGGCGCGCCGTACGGGACGCGTGGCGGGATCGTCGCCCAGCACACGTTCGTCGCCGACGGGCTGTACGAGCTCCGCTTCAACGTCGCCGGCGGTATCGGCACGCAGCTCGAGGACATCGACGTCTCGATCGACGGCGAGCGCGTGTCGCTCCTGCACTACGAGCGCGGCGTGAACAAGTCGTTCTCGATGCAGGACCTCCCGTTAGGCGTCGACCTGTACAAGACCGAGCCGCTCAAGGTCGCGGCCGGCCCGCACCGCGTCTCGGTGGCGTTCGTCCGTCGGGCCGACGGGCCGTACGAAGACCTGATCAAGCCGCACGACTGGTCGCTCGCGTCAGGCGGCTCGGCGAGCTCCGGGACGACAATGCCGCCGCACATCATGGATCTGGGGATCGTGGGTCCGCAAAACGCCGTGGGCGTGTCCGAGACTCCGAGCCGGCGCATCATCTTCTCGTGTCGTCCGTCGAGCACGCTCGCCGATACCACGTGCGCGCAGCGGATCCTGACCCGGCTTGGCACGAGGGCGTACCGGCGGGAGCTCACGTCGCACGATATCGCCGGCCTCATGATCTTCTACAAGCGGGGCGCTGAAAAGACCGGCTTCGAGGAAGGCATTCGGTCGGCACTCCAGGCGATGCTCGCCAGCCCGTACTTCGTGTTCCGCTTCGAGACGACGCCGACGGACGCAACGCCGGGCAAGGACTACAAGCTGAGCGACTACGAGCTGGCGTCGCGGCTTTCGTTCTTCCTGTGGAGCAGCATCCCCGACGATCGTCTGCTCAAGCTCGCGGCGGCGGGTCGGCTCTCGCAGCCGGCCACGCTCGCGGCCGAGGTGAAGCGCATGCTCGCCGACCCACGCGCCGACGCGCTCGCGACGCGCTTCGCCGGCCAGTGGCTCCGCCTGCAGGACATCGAGAAGGTCCGGCCCGACGTGTTCTGGTTCCCGGACTACGACGAGCAGCTCGGCCAGGCGATGAAGAAGGAGACGGAGCTCTTCTTCGGCGACATCGTGCGTCACGACAGGAGCATCCTGACGCTGCTCACCGCGAACTACACGTTCGTGAACGAGCGGCTCGCACGGCACTACGGGTTCAAGAACATCTCGGGCGAGCAGTTCCGCCGGGTCACGTATCCCGACAGCAACCGCCGCGGCATCCTCGGTCAGGGGAGCATGCTCGTGCAAACGTCACTGGCGAACCGCACGTCGCCGGTGCTGCGCGGGAAGTGGGTGATGGAAGTGGTCATCGGCATGCCGCCTCCGCCGCCGCCGCCTAACGTGCCATCGCTCGACGAGACGACCGACGGCAAGGACGGCAAGCCGCTAACGACGCGTGAGCGTATGGAGCTCCACCGCAAGAACATCACGTGCCGGACCTGCCATCAGTACATGGACCCGATCGGCCTCGCGCTCGACAACTTCGACGTGACCGGCCGGTGGCGGTATCGTGAGAACACGATGCCGCTGGACACGCAGGGCCAGCTGTACGACGGCACCCCCGTGTCCACGCCATCGCAGCTCACGCGGGCGCTGCTCAAGCGTCCGACGCCGTTCGTTCGGCATTTCACGGAGAACCTCATGGCGTACGCGTTAGGCCGTCGCCTCGCCGATGAGGATCAGCCGACCATCCGGACCATCGCACAGCGTGGCACGGAGAGCGGCTACAGGTTCTCGTCGTTCGTCATGGGAGTCGTGAACAGCCCCGCATTCCGCATGCGCACGGCCGAGCAGCCGGTCGCCGCGGACGCCGATCGCTCGCAGCGTTGAGCACGGACCTTCTAGGAGCCGGAGAAACCCGATGCAGATTCTGGCCGGAAAGGCGATGGAGCGCCGGACATTCCTGCGCAGTATGGGTGCCGCGATTGCCCTCCCATACCTCGACGCGATGGAGCCGGCAGTGCGCTCCCTCAGAAGGTTCGGGCCCGCCGCGGCGGCAACGGACAAGACGCGGCTCGTCTGCATGGAGCTTGTGCACGGCTGCGCCGGCTCCAACACCTGGGGTGCCTCCAAGCAGCTGTGGGCGCCGGCAGGGATCGGCCGCAACTTCCAGCTGAATCCGGAAGGCGCGCTCGCGGCGCTCGAGCCGTGGCGTGAGTACCTGACGATTGTAAGCAATACCGACGTCCGCATGGCGGAAGCATTCGAGGCGCCGGAGATCGGCGGCGATCACTTCCGGTCGAGCGCCGTGTTCCTCACGCAATCGCATCCCAAGCAGACGCAGGGATCCGACGTCTACGTCGGCACGTCACTCGACCAGATCGTCGCGCGGAAGATCGCCGAGGACACGGCGATCCCGTCGATGCAGCTCTGCATCGAGAACCAGGACCGCGGCGGCGGCTGCGACTATAACTACGCCTGCGCCTACACCGATACGCTGAGCTGGGCGAGCCCGACCGACCCGCTCCCGATGATTCGCAACCCGCGCATCGCGTTCGACCAGCTGTTCGGCGCGGGCAGCAACAACACCGACCGGGCCGCGCGGCGCAAGGCCAACCAGAGCATCCTCGACTGGATCGTCGGCGACCTCGCTGGCCTCAAGCGCGAGCTCGGGCCAACCGACCGCCAGCGGATCGACAAGTACCTGTCCGATATTCGCGAGCTCGAGCGACGCATCCAGGCGGTCGAAGCGAGAAACGCTAGCGGCGAGCCGCGCGAGCTGCCCGAGGCGCCGTTAGGCGTCCCCGACTCGTTCGCCGAGCACATGAAGCTCATGTTCGACATCCAGGTGCTGGCGTTCGAGTCGGACATGACGCGCGTGTTCTCCTTCAAGACCGGGCGCGATGCGTCGACGCGGTCGTACCCCGAGAGCGGCACTGACAAGGCGTTCCATCCGGCGTCGCATCACGGCGGGCGCGAGTCGGCAATCCTCGACTTCAACAAGATCAATCGCTATCACGTCAGCATGCTGCCGTACTTCCTCGAGAAGCTGAAGAACACGAAGGAAGGCGACAGCAACCTGCTGGACAAGACGGTCATCGTGTACGGTTCGCCGATGGCGGATGGGAACATTCACAACCATCGCCGCTGCCCACTGCTGCTGTTGGGCAAGGGGAATGGCCGGCTGCCGGGCAACATGCACCTCAAAGCTCCCGATGCGACGCCGATGGCCAACGTCATGCTGACGCTGGCGCACCGGTTCGGCTGCAACGATCTGCGGAGCTTCGGTGACAGCACGGGCGAGTTCACGCTGACAGGCTAGGGATCATGAACGCTCGCTCCTTCACGCTCATCGGTGTGGTTGCGGCCTGGAGCTCGATCGCCGCCGCGGTGGCATCACGGCCGCCGGCGTCGCCGATCGCGGACGCCGCCATGCGCGGCGATGTGGCGATGGTTCGGACGCTGATCGCGCGCCGCGCCGACGTGAACGCACCGCAGGGCGACGGCATGACCGCCCTGCACTGGGCCGCAGATCATGGCGATTCGGCGATGGCGGCCGAGCTGCTTCGCGCGAAGGCGAACGTGTCATCGCGAACGCGAATCGGCGCGTACACGCCGCTGCACATCGCCTCGAGAACCGGCAACGCGGCAGTGGTGCGCGCGCTCCTAACGGCGGGCAGCGATGTGAAGGCGACGACGACCAGCGGCGCAACGGCGCTCCACTTCGCCGCGGCGGCCGGCAATCCCGACATCGTGAAGGCGCTTCTCTCCAAGGGCGCGGACCCTAACGCGCGCGAGTCGAACTGGGGTCAGACTCCTCTCGTTTTCGCGGCCGAGTATGGACGCGCCGCGGCGATCCAGGCGCTGATGAAGCACGGGTCCAATCCGTCGATTCGCACACGGGTCGCGAACCTCTCGGAGGATGCGGCGCGCGAACAGGCGGCGGAGAAGAAGCGTCGCGCCGTGCTCATCTCGTTCGAGCCGCCCGCCCGCCACGACTCGGCGGAAGCGGACTTCAAGAAATCACTCGAGGCAGCAAAGGCCGCAGCTCGCGCGAACGCGCCGCGCACCGCCGCCGATTCGGCGAACGCACAGGCTGGCGGTCAGGGCGGAGGCCGAGGGAATCAGTTGCCGGTGCGCGAGCCGCGCGGACCGTTCACTCCGGAGCAGATTCAGGCGGCCATCGACTCGGGCCGCGCGGTGATGATGGCCGAAAAGCTGCCGACCGACTCGGTGAAGGAGGAGGTCGACACGCTGAACGGTGGCGTGGCGGGGTACATCAAGCAGGTGGGGAGCGTGGGTGGCCTCACAGCGCTCCACCACGCGGTGCGCCAGGGCAACCTCGACGCGGCGATGGCGTTGCTGGACGGCGGCGCGAACATCAACGACACGTCGCTCGTGGATGGAACGACGCCGCTGCTCATGGCGATCATCAACGGTCAGTTCGATGTGGCGATGCGTCTCGTCGAGCGTGGCGCGAACCCCAACCTCGCGAGCTCGTCGGGGATGGCGCCGCTCTATGCCACGATCAACTCGCAGTGGGCGCCGCGGTCACGGTATCCGCAGCCGCAAGCGATTCAGACGCAGAAGACCACGCATCTCGAGCTGATGGAAGCACTTCTCGCGAAGGGCGCGGACGTGAACGCGCGGATCAAGAAGCAGCCGTGGTACTTCGCGTACAACAACTGCGGCAATCCGAACTGCGGTCTCGAGAACATCGACGGGACGACGCCGTTCTGGCGAGCGACGTATGCGCTCGACCTCGACGCGATGAAGCTGCTCATCAAGCACGGCGCGGACCCGAAGCTGGCATCGACTCCGCCGGCACCGGCAGCGCGTGGAGCGCGGCCGGCTCGACCGGCGGCAGCCGCCGATAGTGGCCGCGCGGTTGCTGCGAAAGCCGACACCGCGAAAGCGGCCGCCGCCTTGCCGGCGCCTAACGCAGCCCCGGCCGGACTCGGCGCCGGCGCACAGTTCAAGCTCGATCCCGACATCGAGGTTCTCGCCAAGGCGGCGCCGGTCGGACCGGGCGTGCTACCCATCCATGCGGCGGCCGGTGTTGGCTACGGCAACGGCTTCGCGGGGAACTCACACCGTCACGCACCGGACGCGTGGATGGCGGTGATGAAGTACCTTGTCGAGGACCTGCACACGGACGTCAACGCGCGCGACAACAACGGCTACACGGCACTCCACGGAGCGGCCGCGCGCGGCGACAACGAGATGATCTTGTACCTCGTTGCCCACGGCGCCAACGTGAAGGCCGTTTCGCGCAACGGGCGCACGGTGGTGGATATGGCGAACGGGCCGGTGCAGCGCCTACGCCCCTTCCCGGAGACGATCGCGCTGCTCGAGAAGCTGGGAGCGAAGAATCAGCATCACTGCGTCTCCTGTTAGGGGATCAAAGGGGCAGAGTCGCTTGTATTATATGTACACGGTAGGTCTGAGTTCTCGAAATCAAAAGACACATACCCCATTGATCACGGCCTGTTAGTGCTTTTCGCCATCAAGCATCAGCCTAACGTGTTCATCGCACTGTTGCAGCCCGCCCTCCCCCTCCTTCCACGTCACCTTGCCGTCGGCGTCAGCATCCTTGCCCAGCATCAGCTCGTTCGTGAGTGACACGAGCTGGCTCACGAGCCCCGACGCTTCCGACGCCGTCGTCGCGGCCTGAATCCGTTTCGCCAGCGCGACGATCGCGTCGGAGCGCTGGACGGTGTTCCGCGCCGAGGTCGCGACGTGGTTGGCGTGCATGACCACGTCGTCCGACGCGCCCGGCGTCTTCGCCGCCAGGTCCATGTGCGCGGCGATGCCTAACGCTGCGCGCTTGACGCCGTAGCCGAGGCCCGGGCCGGCGGTCACGACGGTCGGATCCACGGCGTTGATGACGTGGCCGGCGTGCAGCTTCATGGCCCCGAGGTTCTCCGGATCGCGCGCCGCCAGGCCGGCGTGAACGGCGGCGGTACGCGCTTCCTCCATCGCGGCCGGCAAGAGGCCGAGCCCCTTGGGCGTATCGGTGAACGAGTTCATCACATGACCGATGTGCGTGCCGACCGGCCCGGCGGGCACCTCGACGGCACGCGGCGCGGCGGCCAACTGACCCGGCAGCGGCGCACCCGTCAACTTGGCGACCGTCTCGTCGAAGACCGCGCGCGCCGCCGAATCCGTGCTCACGAGATAGATCTTGTGGCGGAATTCCTCCTCCGACATGCCCGCGTGATGCAACGCCGCCTCGACGCCCGCCGCGAGCTGCTCGCGGAGCTGCTGCTGCGCCTGCGGCGTCTTGTTCCGTGGCTCCGCGAGCTGCTTCTGGATCGAGTCCCGTACCTGCGCCACGGAGACCGATAGCTTCGCGAAGGCGACGATGTCGTCACGTGCGACGCTGGACATCGCGGTCGCGGGCGCCGGCGTCTTTTGCGCGAGGCAGGGCGCCGCTGCGGCCAGTGAAAGACTGACGAACGTCAGTCGTGCGCCGCGCGCGATGGACCTCACTTTCAGCTGCTTCATCTGTTGCATCGGGACTCCAGCGTGGCGGGTTCTCGACCGCAGAAGCTAGCGTCCTGCCAAACGCGAGTCGACGGCCGCCGGCTGCGCCATCGCCGCCGGCATGCGAACGGCGACGACGCGTCCGCGTGCGCATTCCGTGTCCACCGCGCGCAGCACGACCTCCACGACCACCTTCCGCTCGCCAACCTCGGTCGCACGCGCACGCAGCTCGAGCTCGGGACCAAGCGGCGTCGGGCGCAGGTAGTCCACCTGTAGCGACGCGGTCACGAACCGCGGCGTCGGGTCGACGCCGGGTGTCGCGCCAGCCTTCGCCATGGACGCGCCAGCGGCCGTGGCCATCGCGTGGCAGTCGATGAGAGACGCGATGAGTCCGCCGTACACGAACCCGGGTATCGCGATGTGGTGCGGAGCCGGGTGAAAGCGGGCGACGGCCTCGCCGTCATGCCACTCGCTCTTCACGTGCAACCCGTCGGCGTTCAGTCGCCCGCAGCCGTAGCAGTGGGAGAAGTCGTCGGGGTAGAGATCCTGGAGTGGTTTCATCCGGTGAGATTCGGCGCTGCCACACCGGCGCGCAAGCTCGCGCTGGTCACGCACCGAGCCCACGTCTCGTGCAAGTGACCGCGGCCCGATGTGACTGCGGGTGCCCCGACCCGGAGCACCCGCGACCGTCACGACCGGCTAGATGCGCCGATCCGTCGGGTCCGGCCCGGGACGAGACGCCGGGTTGCCGTCGATGCGGTCCTTCACGTTGTCGATCGTGTCGGTGACTCGATCGGCGATGCCTCTCGAGGTCGCCCTGTCTTCCGCGCCGCTCTGCTCACGTCCGCGCGCGAAGAAACGCTCGTCATCGTACTCGGGGCTCGAGTAGAAGCCGGCATCGCGGTCTGATGGAGCGCCTGGCCTGATAGCGTCCTTCACATTCCGCTTTTGCTCGCGATACCACGACTGCAACGAAGTCTCGTAATCGCGCGAGAATTGCTGGCGATCGTAGCGTGGTATCGAAGTCAGGTCGGCGCTCGACAGGTCGACGACCACGTGGTCGTTGTCATCATCCAGCCGAGCCTGTCCGATCGGAACGAGCGCGTAGTCACGCGCGGTGTCTCTCGCGAAGTCCTTGTCGAGCGCGATCTCGACATAACGAATCCGCCGGTCACGAGTGTCGAACAGCATGTCCTCGACCTTGCCCACCTTCGTCCCGTCGGTCGCACGGACGTCCCAGCCGCGCGGGTCAGGCTCACCCTTCGGCAGCTTGAAGTCGTCGAGGTCCCTTGTGTGCACGAGCGCGCCTTCGCTGGCGTCGGTGGCACGAATCGAGGGGTCGCGATTCTCTTTCGGCATGTGATTCTCCTCCCAGGCAAGCGCGTCGGTTCCGGTGGCTGATGACGAGCCGGGCGGCGCCGGGCGCGATGTGTGGCCGGGTTCGTGGCAAGGCACGTTCCCTCACGGCGCAGGAACCGGTGAAGACCGGCTACGACGCGCGGCCTCAACTGCGCAGAACCTGAGCCGTTAGGACGTTGCGGCCAGTTCTCGAGCTATCGTGCGCGTATCGCGAATGGTCATGTCTTGAGAGACCAAGCGAGCCAGAAACCCGGTCACGTTCGCGACGGCGAATGAGATGCCGGACAGGTTCCGCTCGACCGGCACTCCTTCGATTGGACGCGGGTACGCGCTGGCGCCGAATCGGACCGACCCACGAGTCCCGTCGTCGGTCATAACGAGGGCGTTGCGATCGCACGTCGGGTCCAGGGTCACGCCGACCGCGTTAGGCAGGGAGCCGGGCAGCCATGCGACGCCGTCGCTTTCGAACGCCGACACGACGATCGCCCCCGCCGCTACCGCCTCGTCGACGGCCGCGGCCAGGATCGCGGTCCGCGCCGGGTTCGACGTCCCGAGGCTCAAGTTGATCAGCCGGGCACCATGGTTGGCGGCCCACGAAATTCCGCGCGCGAGCACCTCCGCGCTCGTGGCCAATGTCCGATCAAATACGCGCACAGCCACGAGATCGACGCCTGGCGCCTTATCGAGGATCGCGGCGGCGACCGCCGTCCCGTGACCGATCCGATCGACAAAGTCTGTGTCGACATCTCCGTCAGGGAGGATGCGAACGCCGGAGACGGGCGAGCTGCCGATGTGGGGGTTTGCCGGATGGATCCCGCTGTCGACCACCGCGACCCGAACACCCTCACCGGTCAAGTGAGCGAACGGCGGGTCGTCGAGCGTGAATCGTCGCGAAGCCAATCCGCGCGAGGTCAATCCGCGGGTTGCAGCACGCCAAACAGCTCGGCGAACGCGCCGCCGCGGGCGATCAGGGTGTCGGCCGGGCCGTCCTCCACGATCGCCCCGCGATGCAGGACGACAACCCGATCGGCTCGGCGCGCAGGTTCGAGGCGGTGCGAGATCACGATCGTCGTGCGGCCACGCATGACCGCCTCGTAGCCCGACATCACCTGCGCTTCGGTCGCGGGGTCGATCGCACCGGTCGCCTCGTCGAGCACGAGCACCGCCGGGTCGGCGAGGAACGCTCGCGCGATGGCGACACGCTGGCGCTCGCCAGCGGAGAGCGCGCGCCCCCGTTCACCGACCGGTGTGTCGATCCCCTGTGGCATGCGGTCGATGAGCTCCGCGAGCCCTGCGGCGCGAGCCGCTGCCGCGACGTCCGCCGCCGACGCGTCCGGCCGCGCATACCTGATGTTCTCGGCCACCGACGTGTTGAAGATGAACGGGTCCTGTTCCACGACGACGACGTGGCGGCGAAGGTCGCCCAGGCGAAGGTCCCGCAGATCGTGGCCGTCCAGCAGAACGCGGCCCGCCATGGGGTCGAGCTGCCTGACGAGTAAATCGGCGATGGTGGACTTCCCGCCGCCGCTCGTGCCGACGATCGCGACGCGCCCGCCGGCCGGAATCGTTAGGCTGGCGCGGTCGAGCACGGGGACGCCGCGATCGAACGTGAAGGTGACGCCGTCGAGCACGACCTCACCGCGCACTGACGGGAGTGCGACGGCGCGGTCGCTCTCGGTCACCTCGGCCGGCGTGTCGAGGATCTCGTGCACTCGCCTGAGCGACACACGGGCGGTGGCCACGCTCGCGTAGAGTCCCATGAGGGACTGTACGGGCCCCATCAGGCGCATCTGATAGGCGACGAACGCGACCAGCGTACCGATCGTGATCGTCCCGTCGATGACACGCCACCCGCCAACGAGAAACACCGTGCCGCTCCCGAGAGCGAGGAGGAGGCCGGGCGCTCCGCCTGACAAGTACGTGAGGCGGCGCATCCGCATGAGCGCGTCGATGAACGCGTCGTTCCGTTCGCGGAATCGCGTGACCTCTCGCTCCTGCGCGTTATGCGTCACCACGAGCCGCATGCCCTGGAGGGCGTCGATGAGGAACGTCCCGATGCCGGCACTTCGGTCGCGCACGACGGCGATCGAGTCCTCGAGTCGTCCCCGATACCTGACGAGCGCGAACAGCGAGAGCGGCAGGACCGCGACACTCACGGCAAAGAGAAGTGGGTCGAGCGCGATGAGAATCACGACCGCACCGACGAGGAAGACGACACTGCCGATCCACGAGAGCGCGACCTCTGCGGCCACGCGCTGGATCTCGCTGATGTCGCTGTTGATGCGCGACGCGATCTGGCCGAGAGGCATGCGCGCATAGAAGCGCGGCGAGAGCCGCTGGAGATGGCGGAACAGCGCGAGCCGCATGTCGAACAGGATGTCGGCCGACACGCGCGTGTAGCGGAGGCCGCTGACGACGTTGAGGCCGAAGCTCGCGATGGTGAGCGCCGCGAACGCGAGCACGACGCGCACGAGCGCGCCGGTGTCTCGTCCGATAAGGGCGCGGTCGATCAGGACGCGCGTCAGGTACGGCAGGACGAGCGATAGCCCGGTGCCGATGAGCGACAGCACCAGCACCAGCACGAGACGTCGCCAGTACGGGGCTATATAGCCGATCAGGCGGCGGAGATCCGTATCGAAAGGCAGGTCACTGCCCGGCATTGGCCGGCCTGGGAGCAGGAGCCTGCGGGATGATGACAAGCCCGCTCATATCCTGTCCGAGGTCCACGGTCCGGATGCGCTTGAACGTCTGTGCGTCGTAGACATCGATGGTCGGGCCGGCGGTGTGGATGTAGAGCTCTCGGCCATTCGAGCTCGGCGTCAATCCCATTCGCGGCCGGCCGGCGAACTGCGTGCGTTGCGAGACGCGCCGTCCTTCGAGGTCGAACGTCCAGAACTCGTAGTTACCTACCTGTTGCCTGAGCCCGTACGCGCGGCGACGCCCCGGCGCGAGGCGGAAGTTCACCGGCTCGCTCGGGCCTAACGTGTAGAAGTCCACGCTGCGCTTCACGAGGTCAACGCGTGCGACGCCCATGAGCGTCCGACGGTTCACGGGATCGGTGATGCGAAACAGTCCCGTGTAGAAGCCCGGGTCCTCGTAGATGTCGTTCGGGAAGAAGAAGTTGAGGCGCCCCATGCCTTCCTCGAACAGCGTGCGCGAGAGCTCCCACCGATCCACCTGCTTGAGAGAATCGGTGCTGTACACGAGCACGTCGTCCGTCGTGAAGAAGTACATGTACTCCCCGTCAGGGGAGAAGATGATCTGCGCGCCGTCCCGCTCCTCGCCTTTCGGCCACGGGATCGTGTCGGTCACGGTCTTCTTCGCGAGGTCGTAGCGCAGCAGCGTCGGTTTCCCGACCTCGAAGCGGTCGAGCTTCTTCGTGTACGTCTTCACGAGCACGACGGCGAACCGCTCGCGCGGGTCGACGTTGATGCCCCAGAGCCGTACCCGCGTGTTGCCTGACGAGAGCGTGAACTTGTCGATCGCCTTTCGCGTCGCGATGTCGATGACCTCGACGTGCTCGAACTGCGGGTCGAGGACGTAGAAGTGCTTCCGGTTGAACGAGAGGACCATGCTCGTCGGGATACCGACCGAGACGGGAATGGAATCGACGACTTTGAGGTTGGACTCGTTCAGGACGAGGATCTTCTTGGCATACGTACCCACATAAATCGTCCCACTACCCCCGCTCTGGGCGACGGCCGACCTCGCGACACAGATTCCAAACGAAACTACAAACAGCGCAGGACCCATAAGGCGCAGGGCCCAGACAGCGCAAGACCCAGACGACGCAGGGCACAAACGACGCACGGCCCGAACCGCAACGGCGTAACGGCGAACAGCGCACTCAACGGCGTGTCGCCGTTCGGCTCCTAACGCCGTTGCCGTCTGGGCCCTGCGTAGTCTGGGCCCTGCGTCGTCTGGGTCTTGCGTCGTTAGGGCCCTGCGTAGTTCGGGTCCTGCGCCGTTAAGAGCGGTCCGCCGTTTCATCATGGGAATATGAGGTCGATCTTACGCCAGTCCTTTTGTGCTGATGCACATTTGCCGGTCCAGTCGGGCGCGTAGTTGTAGAGGTCCGGCACATGCGCCGGCCAGAAGCATGTGATGTGGCAGTCGAACAGGTCGCGCTCCACCGGCTGGCACAGCCCGGCCGTGCCGCCGGCAGAATCCGTCTCCCAGCCTGGCGAGAACACGAACGTGCAGCCGAGCGGGATGTGTGGGCCCGACGGCGTGGTCAGCGGACCGCCCTGGAGCGCCACCACGTCCTGCTCCGTTGTCTCGGCAATGTGCCGGGCCTTCTTGTTGATCGGCGTTAGGTGTCGCACGTGAGTTTTACCTCGTCTCTCGTCAGGCGTCGAACTGCGCCAGATAATCCGGTCGGCGTTCCGCGAGCGTACCGTAGACCTGGAGACACGTGTCCGTCCAGCGACGGATCCACTCGCAATAGTGCAGGTTCGGCCGCTCGCTCGAACCGTACCGCGTGTGGGCCTCGTGATAACACCCGCCGGCACACAGCGGACGCGCCCAGCACGTCGAGCAGTCGGTCTTGTTGGCGATATGATGCTTCGTCAGGAAGTCATCCTGCTTCACGCGGTCCACGCCCGCGGTCACCGACCCGATCTTGTGCGTGTCGGAGCCGGCGAAGCGATGGCACAGCGCGACGTCGCCGTCCGTCGCCACACCCATGAGTCCCAGGCCCGCGCCGCACGGATACGCCTTGCTCATACCCTTGTGAATCTCCTCGAGCGTGTCGCGCACGTTCGAGAAGCCGTGATGCTTTCCGGCGAGCGCGTACTGCACGAACTCGTGCGCGAGGAGCTGGAACTGCCCGAGCATCGCTTCGAAGCCGTCTTCCTGAATCGCGTAGTCGCGCTGCCACGACGTCGTCACCGGCGCGAACCCCACCTCCCAGAACCCGAGCTCGTCGCGCAGATGCCGGTAGATGCCTTCGACGTCGAGGTTCTGTTTCGTGAGCGTCACGCGCGCGCCGACCGGCCGCCTGCGGTGCCGCTCGAGGAGCATGCGGATGTTCGGCAGGACGACGTCGTAGCTCCCCATCCCGTTGTTGAAGACGCGGAACCGGTCCTGCTGGTCGCGACCGCCATCCATCGACACCGTGACGCCGACATCGTTCTCGACGATCCAGTCGATGATCTCCTCGCGGAGGAGGGTCGCGTTCGTCGTGAGGCTGGTGTCGACCGTCTTGCCTAACGTGCCAGCGCGCTCCTTCGCGTACGCCAGCGCGGACCTGAGCACTTTGAAGTTGAGGAGCGTCTCGCCACCGAAGAACGTCAGATGCACCATCGGCGAATCGCCCGACTCGGCGAACATGAAGTCCACGCTCTGCCTGGCGGTCTCCTCGTTCATGAACCGCGGCTTCCGCGACGCCTCGACGATCCGGTCCTCGCCGTACTCGTAGCAGTACGTGCACGCGAGGTTGCACTTGCTCGTCACGTTCATGACGAGCGTCGTGAGGGGAATCCGCTTCCTCGGCGGTGAAGCGACCGGCGCCTCGACCGGACGATCCACCAGGCGAAGCGCGCGGACGTTCAGCAGGTCCTCGACGGTCGCGCGCAGGTCCGTGACCGGAAACCGGTCGCTGAGGCCCCGCACGAGATCGTTAGGCTCCACGTCCTGGTCGCCCAGAGCGTCGAGGACGGCCACCGAGGTGTCGTCGAGCCGGAACACGGCCGCTGATGGCACGAGGTAGACGTACGGGACACCGTCCGCGTCGAACGCGTGGTACTCGCCCCGCCTGAGCAACGTCATTGATCGCCCTTCCACGGCTCCCATCGCAGGTAGAGGGGTACGGTGACGAGCAGGTGCGCCCTGGCCTTGAGCGGTCGCGCACCGTTGCCGTTGCCCTGCCCGTTCTCGTTTTCCTGATACGTGGCGACCACCCACACGTCGCCAATGTTGTTGCGGTTCCCGCTGCGCTGCGGGTTGGGCCCGTCGACGTTAGGCGTGAACAGGCCGCGCTGGTCGAGTCGTCCGACGAACTTGATGTCGTCGTCGTCGTATGTGACACCGTATTCCTCGAGACTCCACGACACGTCCACCGGTCCGATCTCGACGTCGTCCTCGGTGTCCGGCTTGCCGTCCGCCCCGTTGTGGTAGGCGATCGCCTCGAACTGCTGGTACTGCTTCGGGAAGACGGCGCCGCCCACACGTGCCATGCCGGCGAGCGGCGTCACCTTGATGCGGGCGATCTTGTCGAACACGACCGTCGCGCTCTTGAGCGACGCCCCCGCCACGAACAGGTCGCGCGCGCCAACGGGGGCCTTCGGGTCGACGGCGACACGCGCCAGGATCGAGTCGCCGTCCGCGCTCACGACCCGATCCACGCGCACGCCGGGGCCGAAGTCCAGCGCCGCAGGCTGAGCGTCGCGCGGGAGATTCACGCCGACCACGGTCACCTGCTGGTCGCGAGCACCGGCTCGCAGCGCCCGCGGATACACGCCCGCGATCACGGGACCTGCACCCAGTCGCGTGAGCGAAACGTCCATCCCGAACTCATCGTAGCCGCCCCTGAACCACCGCCCCGAGATCTCCTGCCACCCTGGCTCGATGAACATCACCTCTCGCCACGAGCTGTCGGCCGGAGCGCCGGCTTCGGACGACCGGCCACGCCACTGGAAGCCGGTGTAGGCGACCACCTTCCCTTCCCGGGTGACCGTTCGGCCACCGCGAGCATACCGATAGCTTGCCCGCGTGGTGAACTCGTCGTCGGCGTTAGGCGTCTTCGTGATCGTCAGCCGCCCGCTGAATGTGCCGCGCCCCGGCTCGGTCCCCGACAGCACCCACTCTCCCTCTATCCGGGGCGCGCGCATGGTCGCCGACCACGCGGCCCAGTCGGGGGTGCGAAGCGGGAACGCCTTCGACAGGTGGGTCACGGCGACTTCCATCGGGTGCGGCGCGCCTGCGCTGTCGGGCGGCGGCGGCCCGCCGCGACGGAACGCCTGGAAGTCGACGAGCGGGTAATACGCGCGGTGCGTCGCCAATAGGAGATCCCACTCGTCCTTCGTGCGCCGCTGCGAGATCACGCGGCCTAACGAGTGGCAGGCTCGGCACGTCTGCTCCGTTTTCGTGTCTGCCGTGTACTTGTAGTCGATCGCCCGACGCTCGGACTCGAAGCGCGCCGGCCGAGCTTCCGCCGGCGCCAGCCCCTGCGCGTTCGAGAGGTATTTGACGATGGCGCGCGCGGTCGCCGGATCCACTCGCACGTGCTGCAGCGCCACCATACGCCGCATGGAGATCTCCCACCCCTCCGGCGTCTTGCGCATGTACGACAGCCGCTCCATGAGCCCCGTCGAGTCTCGCACGTGACAGCGCGAGCAGCTCTGGATGACGGCTGGATCGTTGATCGCGAACCCCGGCGTCGTATCCTTGCGCGCAGGTGCCGCCGCCTTTTGCCTTGCCGATGCGTTTGCCGCGGGCGGGTTCTCCTGGGCGCGGACGTCGCTCGCGAGTGCGACGAGCGCAATGACTGCGAGGGTGCGACTCATGGCCGTTGGCCGTGTTGGGGACTGGGGACTGGGGACTCGGCCGGGAGGCTATGAGCTCCGGGGAGTTCTCCATGTGGCCCGAAGGTTCACGGCCGAGTCCCCAGTCCCTAGTCCCCAGTCCCCGCGTCCCCGTTATACCGGTCCCCATACGAGGCGTCAAGCGAGATCGAGCATGCCCTTGCCCACGAGCACCGACAGCGCCCCGATGAAATCGGGCAGCGGGGCCGGAGGCGCCGCGCGGTTGTACGCCGCATACAGGTCCGGGATCTGGTCGTACGCCGGGGCGAGCGCAACGATCTTCACGAGGTCCACGCTCCTCAGGTACCGCACGCCGTCGCGAAAGGCCGGGACGACCAGATGCTCCTCGAGGGCGATCCGATCGCCGCGCACCGTCGGGCGATCGGTGCGTCGCAGCGCATTCGACGGGCGTAGTTCAACCGACGCACGGCGCCGAATCTCATCGAAGGCGGCGAGCACCTCCGGGTCCCGACGCAGCGCGGCCACGTCCGGCTCGCCGTCATCTCCCGCCTCGTCCGCCGACCGCGCCCGCCAGAACTCCGGCGCCTCCGCGCCCGCCGCGTCGCGCGACAGCTCGGCGAATCGACGGCGCAGGGCATCGTGCATCGCGCGCTCACGTCGCTCAAACAGTTCGAGCGCCCCCGCTCGCATCGATTCGTCCGCGAGCGAGGTGTGCACCACGACTGACGCGAGCCACGCAGACGACAGCGCCTTCTTGATGCCGTACGACGACAGCGGGTCTACGAACGACGCAGCGTCGCCAACGAGCAGGAGACCATCGTCGCCGAACCGTGACGCGTCGTACGATGACGCGTCGCGCGCGAACGGCGCGGCGGTAAGTCGAGCGGGTCGGCGACCCGATCGCACGAGCGCTTCAAGGCGGCATGCTTTCGCGAGCTCGGCGTGGTATGCAGTGGCGAGGTTGTCCGCTTCGCCGGAGCGACGGATCGCCGTTACCGCCGGGTCGACCATCGCCGTCACGTACCGTCGCGCCCTGGAGACTGGAACCGACCACGCCCAGCCCCCTTCGTAGCTCTCGACGACCGTGTGCGTTTCGTCGTTAGGCATGGCCCACCCGCCGCGTCGTTCCCACACGCCCACGAGTGCGAGCGTCCTCCCTGCGGGGTCGGCACGACGCCAGGCGCGCCGAGCGAGAAGGCCAGCGCGACCAGTACAGTCGAGGACCCACCGTGCGGTAAGCGACCGCTGGCGACCGCGAAGGTCGTAGTGAACGATCGATGTCCCGCTGGCGTCCCCACCGCGCGTCACCTCTCGCACGGTTGCGCGGCGCACGATTCGCGCGCCCGCTTCCTCGGCTTCGGTGAGCAAGATCGTGTCGAACGTGTCGCGCCGCACCTGCCAGCCTAACGAGCCGGCGCCGAACACCTCCACTCGCGGCTCGCCTCTTCCCCACCAGACCGTATTGCCGGTCGCGCGCACGAAGCCGGCGGAGTCGACCGCCGAACGGACCCCGACCCGATCCAGCAGCTTCCCTACACTCGGCGGCAGCGACTCGGCGAGCGCGGGTCGCGTCGGCGCACGTGTGAGAACTACGACGCTGTGTCCATGGCTCGCGATGAGGCGCGCGGCCGCGGCACCGGCGGGCCCACCGCCGAGGATGGCGACGTCGACCGGTTCACGGTCGCTTTGGCTGCGGGATCGTCGGCGCGGCGACATGGAGTCTCGGTTTACTTGCGCGCTCGCAAGTGCTCGACCGAGTCCTCGACCAGTCTTCGCAGCACGTCGAGATCGACGTCCGCCAGCCGCTTGATGTACACGCAGGCCTTGCCCGTCTTGTGCTTGCCGAGCGTCCGGAGCAGCTCGGCGTGTCGTGCGGAGCCGGGCATGATATACAGCGTGAGATCGCCCTTGCGTGGCGAGAACCCGATGAGAAACCAGTCGGTGCTGCCGCCTCTCGCGTTCGTGAATCGATAGTCGCCGAAGCCGACGATGCTCGGGCCCCACATCTTCGGCTTCGCGCCGGTCGCCTGAGTCATGATTCTTACGACCGCAAAGCAGTCCGCGCGACGCTGATCATTGTCGACGGCGTTGAGAAAGTCGGTGACGCTCGCGGTTGTGGGTTTGGTCTTGAGCTTGGCCATGCTTGCTGCCTCGTGTCGGCATGCGTCTACCCGCGCCTGGTAAGGTGCGGCTGTTCGCGCTGCGTGTGAAGTCGGAACCCCGGCATCATGGAGCTCGGGCAGGTGCGAACGAGGAAGGGAACACCGATCCAATTGCGAGCCGGGTTTAGGCACTCGATTGCTTCGGTCAATCGCGAGTTAGGCGATCAATCGGTTTCTGACGCCATCTGACGTCAATCTGGTATTGACGCTCCTCTCTGCCACCACAAATTGCCGAGAGTCGTGGCGAGCGCAGCAGCGACCGATGAGAAAGCCAGGCGCGCAGCACACCACCAAGCATGGGAGACCGAATCATGAGACGCCTCCTCGCCTCTCTGACGGTCGCATCGCTGCTGGTCGCTGTCGGCTGTAGCAGCCCCTCACCCACCGCCCCCGTTGCGAAGGGCAGCCCGAAGGTCTCGCTCGATTGCAACAACGGGAACAACGGGAACAACCCCCCGAACACGGCAGGGGGTGGCTGCGGCAACAACAGCTCGCCGCAAAACTCGTCGAACAACCCACCAACGACGGCCAGCAACTGACAGGGGCGCGCTGTTGGATCAGCGGGGTCAGACTCCTTGAATCACGGCAATGGGTCTGACCCCGGCTGATTTCCACGCTCAGTCCGAACGGAGGTGGGCTCGTCGAGTAGTACGCCCACGACGACTTCGTCTCCGCCCTCAGGCATAGCAGTCCTTGTAGCACGGCTCTGGGACGGGAATGAGGTCGCCCCTCCTCCCAGAGGGCTATCATGAACGCTGGTCTACGTTCATGAAGGTGAGGCATCGTGGACCATCTGGCGTCATCTCGCGCGGGCCGGCGCTCGGTCAAAGCCACGAAGAAGCGGCGTGCCCGGTGAGTTCTTCGTCGACACGAGCGCGTGGTATCCGCTCATCGTCGCCAGGCACCCAGACCACGCCCGCCTCGGCACGGCGTTGCGGGCCCTCGTCCGTGGCCACGGCCGCGTGGTGACGACAAACCCCGTCGTTGCCGAGACCTACGCCTTGCTGCTCAGGCGCGTTGGGCGCGCGGCAGCACTCACGTTTCTCCGAACGGTCGATGAGCCACCGAACGTCGTCGTCCGGAGCAAACGTGAGCTCGAGGCAGCCGCCGAGCGAAACTGGCTCACCCGGTATGACGACCAGGACTTGTCCTTCGCCGACGCCGTGAGCTTCGCCGTGATGACCGAGCGCGGGATTCGCCAGGCGCTCACCCTCGATCGCCACTTCGTGGTCGCCGGGTTTCAGGGCGTTAGGCGACGAAGATTGACCCCGGCGTCGGGATGCCGACGCGCCGCATCTGGTCACTCGTGAGCGCAGGGTCTAATTTGGCCGAGCCTTCACAGGACTCTCCGACGACCGACCTCCGCGATCGCCTGCAGCTGGCGCTCGGCACCGCCTACACGCTCGACCGCGAGCTGGGTGGCGGGGGCATGTCGCGCGTCTTCACGGCGCGGGAGACGGCCCTCGGCCGAACCGTCGTGGTGAAGGTGTTGCCGCCGGAGCTCGCCGCCGGCGTCTCGATCGAACGCTTCAAGCGCGAGATTGCCCTGGCCGCACGCCTGCAGCACCCGCATATCGTGCCGCTGCTGTCCGCGGGACAGATGGACGGCGTGCCCTACTTCTTGATGCCGTTCGTGACCGGCGAGTCGCTACGCGCGCGCCTCGCCCGCCACGGCGAGCTCCCGGTCAGTGAGAGCCTGCGGCTGCTCCGCGAGATCGCGAGCGCCCTGGCATACGCCCATCAGAACGGCGTCGTTCACCGCGACATCAAGCCGGAGAACGTGCTGCTCGCGGGCGGCGGCGGGCCTCGCGACAGCGCCCCGGGACGGATGGCCACGGCCATGGTGGCTGACTTCGGGGTCGCGAAGGCGGTCGCCGTCGCGGCCGCGGACGAGAACCCCGCGCGCGATGGTCGCGACGCCCACCACCGCGTCACATCGCTCGGTGTCGCGTTAGGCACGCCCGCCTACATGTCGCCCGAGCAGGCGACGGCTGACCCCAGCACGGACCATCGCGCCGACCTCTACGCGTTCGGCGTGCTCGCCTACGAGATCCTCACCGGGCAGACGCCCTTCGGCAAGCGGAGCCCGGCCGAGCTTCTCGCTGCCCACGTGACGGAAGCGCCTCGGCCGGTGACGGACCTCCGTCCAACCCTGCCGCCGGCGCTGGCCGCACTCGTTATGCGGTGTCTCCAGAAGCGGCCCTCGGATCGACCGCAGAGTGCGGGCGAGATCCTGCAGTCGCTGGACGAGATCACGACGCCGAGCGCGGGAACGGCACCGACGACCGCCCTGCCGCCTGTGACGACACCGCCGTCGCCACCACTCCCGCGTCGGGGTGCTGGCGCCGGACGCAACGTGGCTGCGACGGTCATCATCGTGGCCACGGTCGCCCTGATGGTCGGCACGGCGGGAGTCGCGATCTGGAAAGGCAAAAGCCCGGGTGTCGCCGCCGTCCCGGATGAGCGTGAGGAACGCATCGCCGTCCTTCCGTTCGAGAACCTCGGCGACTCGGCCGACGCCTACTTCGCCGACGGGATCACCGACGCCGTGCGCGGCAAGCTCACTGCCCTCCCGTCACTCGAGGTCATTGCACGAGCGTCATCGGTGCAGTATCGAGCAACCGCGAGGCCGCCCGCGGAAATCGCGAAGGAGCTGGGCGTCCGTTACCTGCTGACGGGAACGGTGCGCTGGGCGAAAGGCGCCGGGGGCGCGAGCCGAGTGCAGGTGAGTCCCGAGCTTGTGGAGGTGCAGCCCGATGGCGCGGCGGCCAGCCGCTGGGGGCAGCCGTTCGACGCCGAGATGGCGGACGTCTTCCGCGTCCAGGGCGAGATTGCCAGCAAGGTCGCCGAGGCGATGCGGCTCACGCTCGGCGTGGCGGATCAGGCGCGGCTCGTCGAGGTGCCGACGCGCGACCCCGTCGCGTACGACGCGTTCCTTCGAGCCGAGGCGATGTTCGCGTCGGGCGCGACGTCGTCCGCCGAGCTGCGACGCATCATAGCCGGTTACGAGCGCGCCCTGAGCGTCGACACGGCGTTCGCCGACGCGTGGGCCCGGCTCGCTGGCGCGCGCGCGCTGCTCTACGCGAACGGAGTGCCGAACCCGGAGCTGGCGAAACAGGCCCGTGAGGCGGCCGACCGCGCGCTCCGTCTCGCGCCGACACGCGCGTTAGGCCACCGCGCGCTCGCGTCGTACTACATGAACGTCGAGCGCGACCCGCGACGGGCACTATCGGAGGTCGAAGCCGCGCGCACCGCGACACCGAAGGACGCCACCGTACTGTCCGTCCTCGCCGGGGTCTACTCGGCGATCGGCAGATTCGAGGACGCGGTGCGGAGTGCGCGGGCGGCTGAACGACTCGACCCGCGCGCCATGCTCCCTCTGCAGCAGCTCCGCACCGCGCTTTCGGCGCTCCGGCGCTATCGCGAGGCACGCCAGGTGGCCGACCGGGAGATGGCGCTCTCGCCGAACCTGTCGAGCATCGAGGACCGCGTGATCGTATCGCTCGCCGAGGGCGATCTCGCCGGCGCGCGTCGTTTCCTCGACAGCGCGTCGCAGCGAGTGAGCCAGGATGAGCTGGTCACGTACCTCGCCAACTATCAGGATCTCGGGTGGGTCCTCGATGATGCCAGGCAGCAGCGACTTCTCTCGCTTGGCCCCGAGCACTTCGACAACGACCGGGCGGTCTGGTCGATCGTGCGCGCGCAGGTGTACGGCTGGCGCGGCGACTCGGCGCTCGCGCGAGTGTGGGGCGATACGGCGGCTCGCGAGTTCGGAGCGCAGGTTCGCGCGAATCCGGACGACGCGCAGCGCCACGCGTTCTATGGCCTGTCGCTCGCGTACGCAGGGCGTCGGGCCGAGGCGATCGCGGAGGGAGAGCGTGGCGTGGCGCTGCTGCCGGTAGAGCGTGATGCGGTGAACGGGCCCTACCAGGTCCATCTGCTCGCGCGCATCTACCTGCTGGTCGGTGAGCGAGAGAAAGCACTCGACCTGCTCGAGCAGCTGCTCGGGCGACCCTACTATCTGTCGCCCGGGTGGCTGCGCATTGATCCCACGTTCGCGGCGCTCAGGGGCAATCCTCGGTTCGAGAAGCTGGCCGGCCGCTGACGCGTCCGACCGCGCCTACTTCACGCGGTCGGCGTAGCTGTTCACGCGATCGACATAGCTGTCGCCTGTGATCATCCGCACCACGCGGCCGTTTTCCTCGACGAACCGTACTACTTCGCCCACGGGTCCACCGCCGCCCGGCGCCACATAGCGGAACTGACCGCCGCCGAGCGGCTCGAGGGTGATCGGGTTATCGACGTTCCCCGCGTTAGGCGAGATCAGCACGAGGCGCTTGTTCAGCAGCACGACCTGGCTGTCCCCGTTCTTGCCACGGTAGAGTCCCGCGAATCGCGCCCACGACGGGTCCCACGCAACGGTCTTCGGCTTCTCGGCCGCGGCCTTCGCCACCGCCGCGCCAACGGTGCTCATGAGCTGGCGTGCGATGTCGCCCGGGTTGGAGTCGTTGGTGTTCGTGAGCACGATGACTCCGACTTTGTCATCGAGCTGAATGCTCGTCTGTGTGGTGTAGCCCGGATACCCGCCGCCGTGCCCGACGTACGTCTTGCCGGCGACGCGACTGACCCCGAACCCGATCGCCGTGCCGGAATTCCAGTCGTTCTCCACGGAGCGCACGCGATGCATCTCGCGTAGCGATCCGGTGCTCAGGATCTGGCGGCCGCCCATCTTCCCGGTGCGGAACTGCGCCGACACGAACTTCGCCATGTCTTCGACGTTCGATGTCAGGCCGGTCGCGGCTGCCATGCCGCGCGCGTCCGTGAACGGATACACGTCGCGCGTGCCATCCGGCATGCGGCGTGTGTAGCCGACTGCCAGTCCTTCCACGTTCTTGTCCACGCTCGATGCGCTCATGCCGAGCGGGTCGAAGATGTTCTTCTGGAGATAATCGGCCCACGACATGCCGCTCACCTGCTCGACGACCATCCCGGCGATGGTGTACGCGAGGTTCGAGTACTTCCAGCGTGTCTGCGGGGCAAACGCGGCGTGGCGGTCCGACATCAGCTTCTGCACTTCCTCGGCCGTCGGGAACTTGAGTGTGGTCCAGTGGTCGCCGGCCTCGCGCGGCAAGCCTGACGAGTGATCGAGCAGCTGCTCGATCGTGATGGGGCCGTCGTCGTCGCCAGCCGGCTTGAGCTGGAACCACGGGAGGTACTTCGACACCGGGTCGTCGAGCCGGATCTTGCCCTGCTCGCGCAGCTGCATGATGGCGGTCGAGGTGAACAGCTTGCTGTGTGACGCCATGCGGAACTTGGTCGCGGGCGTCATGGGCTGCTTGGCGGCGACGTTCGCGTACCCGAATCCCTTCGTCCAGACGAGCGTCTGGTCGGACACGACGCCGACGACGATGCCGGGCAGGCCTCGATAGGCGATCTGGCCTTCCATCCACGCGGAGAAGAGTCGTTCCGCGCCCTGAACGTCGGGATCATCGGCGACGGTCGACGTGGACGGTGGGCTCTGTGCGGCGAGCGACGATGCGACGAGGCAACCGATCGTAGCCAGCCGGGCGTGCGACGCGAGTCGGACCATACAATCCTCGGGGGAGCGGGCTCGCTCAACCGTCGCGCCGCTGCGCGGACTCGTCAACCCTGGGTGCGTCATCAGTGGCCGATTGACACTTTTCTGGCAGATTGACGGGCGCCGCGACGCTGCCGGCCAGCCAGCTTTGGTGGGACCGTCCGATCGCCGTCAGAGAACCGAGGAGCGAACACCGATGCATCGACTGCACCAGCGGGCGCGCACCGTTGCGACGTCCGTCATGACCATCCTCTGCCTAACGTCGCCCCTGTCTGCGCAGCAGGGGGGCGACCGCACGCCACGTGGCGACAGCCTGCGCCAGGCGCAACGCCTGGACGTGGACAGCAAGCATGGCGAGGCCCGCGCGATCTTTCAGAAGCTGATCGACAACGCTCCTGACCCCGCGGCGAAGGCCGTCGCGCAGCGCCGCATGGCGATGTCGCACGGCTTCGAGGGGCACTGCGCCGAGACCGTGCGCTACGAGGAGATGGTGATCGACTACTGGAAGACGCGCGAGAAAGAGGAGCCGCAGAACGCGTTCTACCAGGAAGGCGAGATGGCGAACGAGGCGGCGCGTGTTTGCATCGACGCCGGCGACCTGGCGACGGCCGAGCGGATGTACAAGCGCGGGAGCGAGCTCGGGAACAAGGAGCCGGAGCCGAGAACGCATCCCAAGTCGCTCTGGGACTATCGCCTCGCCCACGCGATGGCCCGGCTTGCAGCCCGAAAGGGCGACAAGGCGGAAGCAGAGCGCCAGGTGGCGGAGGCGCGGAAGATCCTGGACAGCGACCCGACAATGGCGGCGAACCAGGAGCGCTTCTTTCCGTACCTCACGGGGTACGTCGCGCTCTACACAAACGACCTGGCCACGGCGCAGACCGAGCTCACGAAGGCGCTCTCGATGCAGGGCAACTCGACGGACCCGTTCATGAACGCGCTCATGGGCATGGTTCACGAGAAAATGGGCCACGCATCGGTCGCGAAGGAGTGGTACCAGAAGGCGTACGACCTCGCCACCTCACACAACCCGCCGGCGGCGTTCGCACGTCCGTTCGCGAGGAAAAAGCTCAATTTGTCATCTTGAGCTTCTCTGTCATCCCGAGCCGTCCGCGTAGCTCTGGCATCCAGAACCGAGGGGTCAGACGCATGAGCGGCATGAGAAGAATGCTTCCCATCGCGCTCGATCGGGAAATTCCCTCTCACCACGAGCCGAATGAAAAGGGGGAACTGCCGCTCGGGACGCTAGCATCCCGAAGAGCTGTTCCCCTTCATTCAGGGCATTGCGCGAGGGATCGTCAGCGGCCGGGATGGATCCCCAGGATCTCACTCATGCCGCTCATGCGTGCGACCCCTCCGTTCTGGATGCGTCCACGAGAGCGACCAAGGGTCAATCCGCACGCAAAGCCGTCACGGGATCCACGCGCGAGGCCCGCCAGGCGGGGATGAGCGTCGCGGCGATGGCGACGACGAGCATCGTCACCGCTACCGCCGCGAAGACCACCGGATTCCGCGGCGACGTCTCGAACAAGAGATCGCGGATGAACCGGGCTGACGCGATCGCCGCGACGAGTCCCACTGCGATGCCCACCAGCGTCGCGCGAACGCCCTGCCCCAGCACGAGGCGAACGACGTCCGCGATCTGCGCGCCTAACGCCCGCCGCACGCCGATCTCGTGACGGCGTCGTGTGACGCTGTAGGAGATGGCCGAGTAGAGCCCGAGTGCGGCGATGGTCGCGGCGATGCCGCCGAACAGCGCGAACAGCTGTGCGCCCAGCTTCCACGGCCGAAGCTGAGACGCCATCAGGCTCGTGAGCGGCTGCACGTCCACATACGGAAGGTCCCGCGAGACACTCTGTGCTGCCTGGCGAATCGGCCGCACGAGCGACGCGACTGGACCGCCGCGCGATCGTGCCAGCAGCACGTAGTACGGTGCCTCCCATCGCGCGGAAGCCGGCAAGTAGATCAGAAACCGCGGCTCATCACCGCTGAGCCGCTCGCGCCCGTGCTCCGCGACGCCAACCACCGTCGTGCACGTCGAGTCGTCGCCCACGACCACACACCGACCGACGCCCGACTCGCCCGGCCAGTACGCGCGTGCCATCGGCTCCGACAACACGGCCACGCGTGAATCGGTTTCCACATCGCGATCGGTAATCGGTCGCCCTTCGATGATCCGCGTGCCGAGCGTCGCGAAGTAGTCGCCGCTGATCGCATTCAAGTACGGCCCGCCACTCGACACCTGCGGGAGTGAATCGCGTCCGGGCACACGGACCGCCATTCCACCCAGCGAGATGAACAGCGGGTGATACGACGACAGCGATACCGAGGCGACCCCAGGCACAGCCGTTAGGCGCTGCCGGATCGCGCGATACGTCGCCAGCCCGCGCGCTCGGTCGTATCCTGCCGAGTTGAAGTCCGCGGAGATCGAGAGTACCTGGTCCGTGTCGTAGCCCAGCTGAAGCGACGCGACGCCGTTCAGGCTTGCGACAAACAACCCCGCACCGACGAGCAGGACTACCGATAGTGCGGCCTGTACGACGACGAGGATCGCGGAGATGCGGGTTCTCCCCGCGCCACCCTTTCGCCCGCCCGCCTTGAGGGCAGCCGTCACGTCGGGCCGACTCGCCGCAAGCGCCGGCAAGAGGCCCGCGATCAGCGCGGTGAGCGCGACGAGAGCAAGCGTGACGAGCAGCAACCGGGGATCGATGACGCGGTCGGCCCACTCGAAGTCGCTGAGCAGTGTTCGTCGCAGAAGCCTAACGCCGGCCGCTGCTGCGGCGATCGCCACCGCCCCGCCCGCCATGGCAATGAGTGACGTTTCCGCCAGAAGGAGTCGAACGAGGCGAACACGCGAAACGCCAAGCGCCAGGCGCACCGCGATCTCCCGGCGCCGCTCCAGCCCTCGCGCGAGCAACAGGTTCGCCACGTTGGCGCACCCGATGAGCAGCACGATGATCGTGACCGCAACCAGCAATTTCGCGATTCGAGTCTCGGGATTGCGTTTGAGCTGCTCCGACGGGAGGATGGACCGCACTTCGATCCGAACCTGCTGAGGTCGACCGCCCTCCCGCGCATCCTCGGCCTGGCGACCGGCTGTATAGATGGCGTTGGCGTGCGCGTTCACAATCTCCGCGGGCACGTCGCGCCGCACCCGCGCAATGACGTGAATCCAGTAGCTTCCCCAGCTCGTTTTCCAACCGGGTCCAACACCTCGCAGCTCGCCCGCGTTCTCCACAGGAATCCACGCGTCCACGCGTCGTGGGTCGACGCCGGTGAATGCGCGCTCGGCCACTCCGACGACAGTGAAGTAACGAGGCCCGATTCGGAGCGCTTTGCCAATGACGCCGCGGTCGCCGCCGAATCGCCGTTGCCAGAAGCCGTAGCCCAACACCACGACGCCAGCGCGGCTGGCACGATCGTCGTCTTCCGTGAGCAATCGCCCGACGGCAGCACGTGCGCGCAACATCGGGAAGTACGAACCGGACACCAGGCTCGCGCGAATCTCCTCGGCCTCGACGCCGCGCCCGAGCGTGTACTTCCACGCTTCTGTCGTGGCCGCAACTTGCGTGAAGACGTTCGAGTCCGCACGAAGCGCCGCAACCAGTGGGTAATGGAGCGTGCTGTGCGGCGGATACCTCGAGCCAATGACCGAGAGTGTGATGTAGCCGAGCTCACCGGGATCTTCGATACCGGGCGGAGGCGCCAGCAACAGACGGTCGATCACGCCGAACATCGTCACGTTCGCGCCGATGCCAAGCGCGAACGTCGCCGCCGCGACGAGCGCGAACCCGCGCTGCCTGACGAGTGTTCGTGCCGCGTAGCGTACGTCGTGCCACCAGCCGTCCAGTCGCTCCCGCATGGCCAACCGCTCCTCTCGCTCACGCCCGACTCGGTGTAATCGCTCGACCGCCTCATCCCACGACCGGCCAAACCGCCCCCGTGCCTCCGCGACCGCCTCGTACGGCGTCAGGCCCTGGGCGACGAGCTGCGCCACGCGCATGTCGATGTGGAAGCGCAACTCTTCGTCGATGTCCGCGTCGGTGAGGTCTCGACGCCGGAGCGCGAGTCGAAAGGCGCGGCGGATGCGTGAGCGGATGTCGAAACGCATGGGCATCAGCCGGTCACTCGCTACTGAACCGCGGCGGAGGTGTTGACGGCAGGCGGGATGGGGCGATATGGCAGCATTGCCATGGCCGACTGCGGGCCCGCCCGGTTAGGGCGGTGTGCCCATGGCAATGCTGCCATACAGCCTGTTCCCGCCTGCCATCAACACCTGAGAAGTCCGCCACTAGTCACCCCGCAGCGCGGTTACCGGGTCGACGCGCGACGCCCGCCACGCCGGCACGCACGACGCCGCTGCCGCCACGCTCACGATGACGAGCGCAGCGAGAGCGAACGCCACCGGACTCCGCGGCGACGTCTGGAAGAGCAGCGCCTCCACGAACCGCCCGGCGACGAGCGCGATCAACGACCCGGCGACGATGCCGAGCAGCGCCGCCCGTACCCCCTGATCCATGACCAACCGCACGACGTCGGCGATGCGGGCGCCTAACGCCATCCGCACGCCGAACTCGTGGCGCCGCTGGACGACGCTGTAGGAGATCGCGCTGTAGAGACCCATGGCGGCAATCAGGAGCGCGAGACCGCCGAAGATCGAGAACAGTGTCGCGCCCGTCTTCCACGGCCGGATCTCCGGGGCGAGGACGTCGTCGAGTGTCTGTACGTCGGCGTAGGGCAGATTCGGCGCCGCGCTCTGCATCGCGTGCCGAATCGGCGAGACGAGGCGGCGGGCGTCGTCGCCACGCGTTCTCACGAGCAGGACGTTCGGGCCGATCGGCCATCGCGGTCCCGCGGGTACGTAGACCAAAAACTGCGGATCCTCGCGCTGCAGGCCCTGTTTCGCGTCCGCGGCAACGCCGACGACCGTCGTGCACACGGAATCGGCGTTCAACATGATGCATCGATCGACGGCCCGGCCGTTCGGCCAATACGCCCGCGCCATGGCGGCGCTCAACACCGCCACGCGGCCTTCGGCGGCGACGTCCGCGGCCGTGATCGCACGTCCTTCGATGACGGCCAAGCCTAACGTCGTGAAGTAGTCGCTACCGACGGCGTTGTAGCTCGTCATCCCGGCTGGTGCGCTCGGGAGCGAATCGCGGCCCGGCACGCGAACGCGGATCCCGAGGCGCCAGGGCTGCAGCGCGTACGTCGACGCCACGGACGCCCCCACAACGCCGGGAAGTGCCACCACGCGATCCCGCATGCTGCTGTACAGCGCCAGTCGCGCCGGCGGCTTGTAGCCTAACGTCAGGTCCATCGTCGCCGCGATGACGCCGGTCGTCTCATAGCCCAGACGAAAGCGCGCGGCCTGGCGCAGACTCTGGACGAACAGGCCCGCCCCCACAATCAGTACCACCGACAGCGTCGCCTGCGCCGTCATCAACACCGCTCTCAGGCGAGAAAGGGCAAACCCTCCTTCCCGACCTCCCGTCTTCAGCGACTCGACGACGTCGGGCCGACTCGAGCGAAACGCGGGCACGACCCCGGCGATCACGATGGTCGCGAGCACGAGCGCCAGCGTTGCCGCCAGGACGCGGCCGTCGAACGCCGACTCGGTCCACGCAAAGTCGTGCAACAAGGTCGCCTGCAACAGCGCGGTCCCCCAGTGCGCGACCGCGATCGCGACCACGCCGCCGCACACTGCGAGCACCGCCGTTTCGGAGATGAGCAGTCGCACGAGTCGCCCACGGGAAACACCGAGCGCGAGCCGGACCGCGATATCCCGCCGACGCTCCGTTCCGCGCGCCAGCAGGAGGCTCGCGACGTTGGCGCAGGCGATGAGCAGCACGGCCACCGTCACGCCGAGCAGCAGGCGAGCGAGCTTCGCCTGCGGATCGTCTGCCAGCTGCGTTGACGGCATGATCGAACGAAGCGCGAATGGTGCCTCGAAGAAGCTCGGGATCTGCCTGGCTTTCCCTGCGCCAGGCCAGCTCTCCAGACCACGTGTGAACGCCGTGCGAACGCGCGCGGCGGCAGCCTCGTGTGAGACGCCAGGCCCCAGGCGTGCATAGATGCTAAGCCAGATATTCCCCCAGCTCCCGGCCCAGGGTGGCCTCACCATCCCGAACACCTCCGCGTGCGACATCGGAAGCCAGATGTCGACCCGGAGCGGATCGACACCGGTGAAGCCTTCGCGCGCGACGCCGATCACGGTGAACTCGCGCGGCCCTACGCGGATGACCTTGCCGAGGATCGCCGGATCGCCGCCGAAGCGTCGCTGCCAGAAGCCGTAGCCGAGCACGGCGACGTCGCTCGAAGCGACCTCGTTGTCTTCCGCGGCCCCGAAGAACCGGCCTAACGACGGCCTTGTCGCGAGCAGGCTGAAGTAATTGCTGCTCGCCAGCACGACGTACACCTGCTCGGCGTCCGCGCCGCTCCCGAGCGTCTGGGTCGTGATGAACGACGTCGCGGCGACGTCGCGGAACGCGGTCGTGTCGGCACGCAGCGCCGCGAACAGCGCATACTGCATCGACGTCTCGTACTGCGTCTTACCGTCCCGCTGCACGACACGACTGACCTGAAACACGTCACCCGGCTGGCCAACCTGAGGCGGCGGCTGGAGCAGCAGGCGGTCGATCACGGCGAACATGGTCGCGTTCGCGCCGATACCGAGGGCGAACGTGAGCGCGACGACGATCGCGAAGGCCGGTTCGCGAACAAGCGTCCGCACGGCGTACGCGAGGTCGGCCCGCGCCGCGTCGAGCCGTTCCCGCATCTTGAGCTGGCCGTCGCGCGCTCGCCCCGACCGCTGGACCCGATTCACGACTTCCTCCCACGATCCGCCGAACCGCTGGTACGCCAGCCGTTCGGCGTCCTCCCGCGTTAGGCCGCGCGCCATCAGTTGGGAAATTCGAAACGCGACGTGGGTGCGCAGCTCCTCGTCGATCTCACGCTCTGTCAGGTCCCGGCGCCGGAGTGCGAGGCGAAACGCGCGGCGGATGCGCGGACGGATATCGAACCCCATCGTCACGCCTCCTGTGGGCCGGTGAGTATGCCGGTCACGGTCTCCGTATACCGCACCCACGTCGCGGTTTCCTGCTTGAGGTGCGCCTTCCCACGTGGGGTCACGCGGTAGTAGCGCGCGCGACGGCCGTTCTCGGTGATCCCCCACTCGGCCGCGATCAGCTCACGACCTTCGAGACGATAGAGACCCTGGTAGAGCGCGCTGTCGTCGACGTCGAGCGCACCCTCGGAACGCTCCTCGAGCCAGCCGGCGATCTCGAACCCATGCATGGGCTGCCACGCGAGCGCTCGCAGAATGAGCAGGTCGAGCGTGCCCTTCACCAACGCCAGCGGCTGCGGCATGTCTCCCCCCAGAGTCTCTATCCAGAGTCTGGAAGTACGATTGTGAAATGTGGCCCGTGCGTCAAGCACCCGTCACGCTGTCCGCCCCGAGGAACTCGCTCGGGCGCCACTGAATAGGTCAAACGTGGAGTGGCGGTTACCGGGCACTCGAGCTCGGCATCGACTTCCTCGGAGCCAGTCGCGACAGGGAGGACTAATATGAAGATCGGCATTATCGGCGCGGGCCACATTGGCGGGACGCTCGCGCGACGCCTCACGGAGCTCGGGCACGATGTGACGGTCGCAAACTCTCGAGGGCCGGAGACGCTCGAGGATCTCGCAGCGGAGACGGGAGCGCGCGCGGGGACCGTGACCGAAGCGGCGAAGGACAAGGAGGTCGTCATCGTCACGATCCCCGAGAAGAGCGTCCGGGAGCTGCCCAAGGGATTGTTCAGCGATTCACGCGCGGTCGTTGTCGACACCGGCAACTACTACCCGCAGCGCGACGGGAGAATCGGTGAGATCGAATCCGGGACACCGGAGAGTCAATGGGTATCGCAGCAGCTCGGCCGCCCGGTCGTCAAGGCGTTCAACACGATCATCGCGAAGCATCTGCTGGAGAACGGGCGCCCGACGGGGGATCGCGAGCGCATTGCGATCCCGCTCGCCGCGGACGACTCTAACGCGAAGGCAGTGGTGTCGCGCCTCATCGATGAGCTGGGCTTCGACGCGCTCGATGCGGGCGGGTTGGACGATTCGTGGCGCCAGCAGCCCGGCACGCCGGTGTACGGTGCTGACCTTCCGGCGGACAGAGCTCGTCGGGCATTGTCGGAGGCGACGCGCGCGCGATAGCGGTTGTCATCTCCAAAGCAGTTGTCATCCCGAGCGAAGCGAGGGATCTTCATCGTCCCGTTATAGAGCTCTCTATCGGGATGATGAGCCCTCGCTTCGCTCAGGATGACATGCTCGTTCGCCTACTCGCTGCCTTGCTCTGCGCCGTGTCGCTGTCGGCGCAGACATCGCCGCAACTCACGGCGGTCCGCTTCGGAACGCTCGTCGACGGAACCGGGCGCGTGCTCCCTGACGCCGTGGTGGTTACAAACGCCGATACCGTAGTAAGCGTCGGCACCGGTTCGGCAGCGGTGCCGCGCGGCGCGCGCGTGATCGACCTCCGCCGCTACACCGGTATCCCCGGCCTGATCGACGCGCACACGCACATCACGTACTACTGGGACAGCGCGCCCGGCACCGACCCGTGGCAGCAGAGCGGTCGTCGTCGGAGCCAGGTCACCGTCTTTCTCGCCCAGGAGAACGCGCGCAGGACGCTCGAGTCGGGCGTGACCACCATCCGCGACCTCGGCGCCTCGGAGTATTCCGACCTCGCCATGCGCGACCTGATCAACCGCGGCGCGATGGTCGGGCCGCGCGTGTTCGGCGCGGGCTATGGCCTGCGTCGGGCGCCTGCGACGGTACAGCCTAACGCCCCGCCCGGACCGCCGCGCGGTCGCCTAACGGGCGTCGAGGACGTCGCCGCCGCGGTGAAGGCACAGGTCGACGCCGGGGCAGACGTCATCAAGGTCTACGGGTCGACCGGGAGCGGCGCCGACGTCACGGGACGCCAAACGCTCACGTACGACGAGATGAAGGCGATCGTCGACGCGGCCCATGCCGCGGGCAGGCGCGTCGCGATCCACTCCTACGGTCCCGACGGCGGACGCGACGCCGTGCGTGCGGGGGCCGAGTCGCTCGAGCACGCGATCGACCTGGATGACTCGACGCTCACGCGCATGGCCGCGCAGGGCACCTTCTACGTCCCGACGATCGACCACAATCGCTACTACGCCGAGGATCACCAGCAGTTCAACTACACGCCGGCGCAGGTGGCGGCGCTCGATTCGTTCCGCCTCCGCAACATCGAGACGGCGCGCCGTGCGTTCAAAGCGGGCGTCAGGTTCGCGATGGGCTCGGACGCGGTGTTCAACATGTTCGGCCAGAACACGCGGGAGCTGGGCTGGTACACCCAGATCGGGATGACCCCGGCGCAAGCGCTCGCGACGGCGACAACGAACGGCGCCGCGCTGCTCGGGATGGAGAAGAAGCTCGGCGCCGTGGCGCCCGGCTACTTCGCGGACATCGTCGCGGTCGACGGTGACCCGCTCGCCGACATCCGCGTGGTGATGGAGAAAGTCCGGTGGGTCATGAAGGGCGGACAAGTCGTCGTAGACAAACGGTAGAACAGCAGCTGGTGGCTGGGTGCTCGTGCTGAGTGCTGGGGGCCACCAGCACCCAACCAGCCCGTAGTTGACAAGCAGCCCCACCCGCCATATGTAGTCCGTCAACCTATCGACGGTCTGCCGATGGCTCCGGGAAGCGACAAGAGCGATCTCGTTCAGGGGACACTCGAGATGCTCATCTTGAAGACCCTGACGCTCGGGCCCCTCCACGGCTACGCGATCGCGCAGCACATCGCGCGAACGTCCAATGACGTCCTCCGCGTCGAGCAGGGATCGCTCTACCCCGCCCTCGAACGTCTCCTCGCCAAGGGATGGGCGACGGCCAAATGGGGTGAGACCTCGACCAAGCGCCGGGCGCGGTTCTACACCATCACCGCCTCGGGACGCAAGCACCTCGGCGACGCCCTCTCCGACTACGACCGTGCCGCGCTGGCCATCGCCCGCGTGCTCGGCCGCGCCTAACGCGTGAGCCGGCAGGCATGTCCTGGCTCCACGCCGTCCGCCATCGCGCTGTCGTCCTCCTCCGTGGCCGCGCCTACGCGCGCGAGGTCGAGGAGGAGATGCGCTTCCACCTGGAGCTCGAGACCATGCACCAGCAGCATGACGGCCTCCGCCACGACGATGCCGCGCACGCGGCCCAGCGGAAGTTCGGCAGCCGAGCCTATCACGCCGAAGACGTGAGGCGCGCCGGCGGTTGGTCGCTCCTCGATACCGCGGTGCAGGACGCACGCATCGCGTTCCGCGGCCTGCGACGGACGCCGGGCTTCGCCGCCGTCGCCATACTGACGCTCGCGTTCGGCATCGGCGCGAACGCGACGGTCTATTCGTGGCTGGACGGACTCGTTATGCACCCGTTCCCGGCGGTGCAGGAGCCCGACCGGCTCGTGAGCATCGTGACCCTCACCCCGGAAGCGCCGCGTAAGACGGCATCCTACCCCGAGTACGTCGCGTGGCGTGAACAGGCCACGACGATCCAGGGACTCGCGGCGTACCAGATGTACCAGTTCGGGCTGCAGGACGCCGCCGCAACGAGCGCCGCCGAGCCGATCTGGGGCGTGTTCGCGTCCGGGAACTACTTCCAGACGCTCGGCGTCCGAACCACGCTCGGGCGCGCGTTCGTGCCTGACGACAGTCTTCCCGGCGCTACACCGGTCGTGGTGATCAGCCACGGGCTCTGGCGGCAACACTTCGCCGGCGACTCGGCCGTCGTTGGCCGACGCGTCCGTCTCAACGGACGCGATGTCGAGATCGTGGGTGTCGCACCACCGAACTTCACCGGCAGTTTCGCCGGGTTGGGGTTCGATGCCTGGGTGCCGCTCACCGCCTACCCCCAGCTCGGTGACTTCGCGGAGAAGCTGCGCGCGACGGGATCGTACTGGCTCACGGTCTTCGGTCGGCTCGCGCCAGCGGTCTCGATCGAGCAGGCCCGGGCCGAGGTCGCCGCCATTGGAAAGCGCTTGTCGCCCGACAAGCCGCTCGACCAGCGGACATCCGGCCTCGGGCTCGTCGCCTTCGAGGGCGGCAACGCGCGCGCGATTCTGCGGCCGCTGTTCGTGGCGATGCTCGCGATCACGACGCTCGTGCTGCTCATCGTTTGCGCCAATCTCGCCAATCTGCTGCTCTCGCGTGCTACCGCACGCCAGCACGAGATGGGCGTTCGCATGGCGCTTGGCGCGGGCCGGGCGAGACTGGTTAGGCAGCTTCTGGTCGAGAGTGCCGTGCTCGCGTTCCCCGGTGCACTGCTGGGGCTTGCGTTCGCCTGGTGGGGTCGAGGCGCACTCTCCGCGCTCGTTCCGACAACTGCGCTTCCGCTCGACCTCGAGACCCGACTCGACGCGCGCGTGGTCGCGTTCGTCATCGTCGTGACGATGGCCGCGACGCTGCTGCTGGGGATCGCGCCGGCGCTTCGGCTGTCGAGCCGCTCGCTCTCCGCCTCGCTCAGAAGCGGAGCGCGCGGCGTGAGTCACGCGAGGCCCAGGCTCCGGGGAATCTTCGTCGTCGTCCAGGTCGCGCTGTCGCTCGTCGCACTCGCGTCCGCCGCACTTTTCATGAGGACACTGACGGCGCTTCGGCACGTCGACCCCGGGTTTCGCGGTCCCGAACACGTGCTGCTGGTGCCGACCGACTTCGGCTTCGCCGGAACGCGAGACCCGCGGTCGATGCGCGCATCGGTCGACCGGATCATCGACCGCGTGAAGACACTCCCCGGGGTAACGGCGGCGGCGTTTGGCGATTGGGTGCCGATGGGGGTCGAGTCGCCTGACACGTGGACGACCACGGTGCCCGGTCACGTGCCACAACCCGGAGAGTCCAACAGCGTTTCCGCGAATCACGTGACGCCCGAGTACTTCGCGGCAATGGGGGTTCCACTGCTTCGCGGTCGCGCCTTCCGCGACGCCGATCGCAGCGACTCATCGATGGTCGTGATCGTGAACGAGGCGTTCGTGAGGCAGTTCTTCGACGGGCGCGAGGCGTTAGGCCAGGCCATCAACGTCGGCATGGCGGCGAAGCCGAATGCGACCATCGTCGGTGTGGTGAAGGACGGCGTGTACGACACGAACCGGATGCGGGACCCAACCCCGACATTCATGTACGTGCCGTACGCGCAGGCGTCTCCGCGCGCAGTGACGCTGCACGTTCGGACCGCTGGTGATCCGGCGACCGTCGTCGCCGCGGTGCGACGCGAGATCGCGGACGTCGCGCCGGCGCTTCCGGTTCTCGCACCGGGGACGCTCGACGAGCGGGTTCGGACCGCGTTCTTCCTCCAACGGATTGGATCGGCCGTGCTCGGCGCGCTCGGCGCAGTCGCCCTCGTGCTGTCCGCGCTCGGACTCTATGGCGTCGTCGCGTACGCCGTGGCGCAGCGGATCCGTGAGGTGGGCATTCGAATGGCGCTCGGGGCGCGAAGCGGTCAGGTCATCTCGGTGTTCGTCGAGTACGGTCTCAAGCTCACGTTTCTCGGCGTAGCGCTCGGGATGGTTGGCGCGCTGTGGGCCGGCCGGCTGCTCTCGAATCAGTTGTATGGCGTGAGCCCCGGAGACCCGGTGACCATGGG
This sequence comes from Gemmatimonadota bacterium, assembly GCA_046725585.1. GTDB lineage: Bacteria > Gemmatimonadota > Gemmatimonadetes > Gemmatimonadales > Gemmatimonadaceae > JAJKIV01. The sequence goes on from JBKOYV010000074.1 coordinate 61,468, forward strand.
AGGTGTCGCGGCGATCCTGGCGTTGACGGCCGTGCTCGCGACGTGGATTCCCGCACGCCGAGCGGCGCGAGTGGACCCGATCGTCGCGATGCGTACCGAATAGTGGGGTTTGGTACCCACGTGGTCACTTTCGCGGCTCGGTATCGCGCGGCAGCTTATGTTGTCCTCCCCGCCGGACCACGCTCATGCACTCATCGGCCGCCGTCGTCGACAAGCGCTAGTGCAGATAGCCCGGATGGTGGTGGTGGTGTGCATCGCGATCGCGCCCGCCCGTGGCGGTGCGCAGTCCAGCGGCATCACGATCGACGATTCGCTGTTTCAGCCGATCCGCCTCCCCGAAACGACGGCGTTCGGCTACCCGCCTAACGAGACGTACCTGCCGTCCATCATCGAGCTCATCAGGCGGCGACAGTTCGACAGCCTCGATACGATCTTCAACCGGCTCGAAGGCGATGTGCGCCGCAACGTGCGAAACGAGAACCGGTTCGGCGATGCGTTCGACGCGGCGGATCGCGACGACTCGACGCTTCTCGCCGGCCTCGACGCGTGGGTGGCGGCCAAGCCGACCTCCGCGCACGCACGCATCGCGCGCGCGAGATACCATCTCTCGGCCGCATGGCGCAGGCGAGGAACCGCGTACATCAAGGACACGCCACCCGAGAGGATCCGTGGTATGGCAGAGTCTGCGCAGCGAGCCATCGCGGACGTCCGCGCCGGAATCCAGATCGATTCGACTCACCTCATCGCGCACGAAATCGGCATCAGGGTCCTGCAGCTCGCGGGCAGCCACGAAGCGGCCGCTCAGCTCATGACTCACGGGCTGGCGTCGCATCCCGGCAGCTACGCCCTCCCATCCTCGCTCATCCACATGCTTTGGCCGCGCTGGGGTGGCAGCGAAGAGCTGCTGGTGCGGTTCGCGGAGCGCGCGGTACAGGACAGCGCGCGCAACCCACGGCTCGTCACCTTGCGCGGCGCCGTGTATGAGACGCGGGCCTACGACTCGACCCTTGCCAGGAACGACGTCGGCGCCGTGCGCGAGCTGAACAAGGCACTCGTCTATGGGCCCGAGCGTCACTACCTGCTGGCGCGTGGCAAGGCGTACTATCGCCTCGCAGCATACGAGTACGCGTTCCACGACCTCCGCGCGGTTGTCATGGAGCGGTCGCAGGACAAGGAGGGGCTCGACTATTACGGCCGCACTCTCGTCGAGCTGGCGTCGCGCGCGCGCCCGGCCATCCGGCCGACCATCCTCCAGCGCGCGTCGGAGGTACTTCGGCTGGCGGTGTATCTCGATCCGTCGAACAGTGGCGCCCGCGCGGCCCTGGACCGGGCGGCCAGAATGGCCGCCCGTTAGTCACCTTTCGCGGCTCGGTACTGTGCGGCAAGCTTAGAAGTCCTTCCCGTCGGACCACGCTCATGCGCTCATCGACCGCAGTCGCTCGACTGCGCCATGTTCTCTCTCTGGCCACTGTCGCGCTCGTCCTGTGCGCGGCCCCAGGCGTTCTATCCGCACAGGCCCGCATCGTCATCCGCGCCGCTCGACTGCTCGACGGCAAGGGCGGCGTTCAACAGAACGTCGCACTGGTCGTCGAGGGGTCCCGCATCGCACGGATAACGAGCGCTGACGACACGACCACCGGGCCGATCACGTATGACCTGCAGCAGCTCACGCTGATGCCGGGGCTGATCGACACGCACGTCCATATCGACTCGCATTTCGGTCGTGACGGCCGCATCCCCTCGGAGATGGAGTCGCAGGTCGACCGGGTGGTTGCCGCGGGGCAGAACGCGGAAGTCACGCTCCGAGCCGGCTTCACGACGATCCAGAGCATCGGTGCGCCGCCCGATGTGGAGCTCCGCTACGGGATAGGCCACGGCGACTTTCTCGGGCCGCGCGTCCTCACGTCGGTCTCGCAGCTCACCGACTCGAAGCTGACGACCGAGCAGATCCGTGCCTGGGTGCGGACGATGGTCGCGCGCGGGGCGGACGTCATCAAGATCTTCGCATCCAAGAGCATCCGCGAAGGCGGCGGGCAGACGCTGAGCGACGCGCAGATCCGCGCCGCGTGCGACGAAGCGCGACGCGCCGGCAAGCGAACGTGGGTCCACGCGCACTCGATATCGGCGGCACGCGCCGCCACGCTCGCGGGTTGTACGACCATCGCGCACGGTAGCCAGCTGACCGATCGCGAGTTTACGCTCATGGCGCAGCGAGGCACGTACTTCGAGCCGAACATCGGCCTCGTCTCGCAGAACTACCTCGAGAACAAGCAGCGCTACCTCGGCGCCGGCAACTATACGGAGGCGGGCTTCAAGAAGACCGAGGAGGGCATTCCGCTCAAGCTGGCGATGTTCAAGCGCGCGATACAACACAAGGATCTGAAGATCATCATGGGCACCGACGCCACCGCCGGGGCGCACGGCCAGAACGCGCGGGAGATCATCTACCGCGTCCAGGTCGGTGGGCAGCCGGCGATGGACGCGATTGTCGCGGCTACGTCGCTCAACGCGGAAGCGTTAGGCATGGCCGACCGGATCGGGAGCATAGCGCCCGGCATGGAGGCCGACATCATCGCGGTGGATGGCGATCCGGTCGCGGACATCACGGCACTCCAGCGCGTGGTGTTCGTGATGAAGGGCGGCCGCGTCTACCGCAACGGCCGCGAGGGCGCCCGACTCATGGACCGTCCGCTCGGCGCCTCCGCCACGACGACGGTTGTCCTGCCGAACGTCTCGATTCTCGACTCGATCCGTGCCTCGATCGTGCGATCCGCGGCCCCGGCAGGCGCGACGATCCAGATCGCGACGATCATGCGGCAGGATTCCATCGGAATTCCGATGGCGCGTTACCCGGAGATCGCCCCGCGCGTTGCACGCCTGCGCCTCGACCCGGCGGAGCTTCGTCTGGCGGTGGGTGACACCCTGCACGTACCGAACCGCGTGACGGTGACCGCGCTCGACAGCGCAGGCGCGAACCTCGGCGTTCTGTCCGCCTTCGACTACACGATCGTGACGGGCGCGACTCCGGCCGTCGTGCCGGACCCGAGCTCGACGCGTCAGCTGATCGCGCAGCGGAGAGGCGAGACGACCGTAACGGTCGCGTTTCCGCGCGGTTTGTGGACGAAGCCAGGCGAGCCGCCGAGTGCGGTGTTGAGGGTCGTAGTGAACTAGCGGGACTAGGGACTGGGGACTGGGGACTGGGGACTGGGGACTGGGACTGAGGACTGGGGACTGGGGACTCGGCAGGGAACCTTCTACCACCGAGGAAGGCTCCGCGCGAGTAGATGCATCCCGGCCGAGTCCCCAGTCCCCAGTCCCCGGCTATTCGGCTCGCAACGCCACGACAGGATCTACTCTCGTCGCCCGTCGAGCCGGGATGAGCGTCGCGACCACCGCGACGAGCAGGATCGTGCCGACCGCCGTGCCAAACGCGAGCGGATCGCGGGCCGGCGTGTCGAACAACAGCTTCTCCAGGTAGCGTACCGTCACGAACGCGACGATGACGCCCAGCGTCACACCGACCATCGCCACCCGGATGCCCTGCCACAGGACGAGCCGCCGAATGTCCGCCGCCTGCGCGCCTAACGCGACCCGCACGCCCATCTCGCGCATCCGTTGCGCGACGTCGTACGCGATGACGCCGTAGAGACCCACCGCCGCGAGCAACAGGGCGAGCGCGCCGAAGATCGTGAACATAGTCGCCCCCAGTCGCCACTGGCGTACCACCGGGTCGAGCACGCTCGTCAGGGGTTTCACGCTGGCGTAGCCCAGCCCCGGAAGCAACTGCTGCACCTCGCGCCGCAGCGGCTCGGCGATCGCCCGCGGGTCGCCTGCCGCGCGCACGATGATGCCGCCCGTCGCGCTACTCTGGGTCGCCGGCACGTACATCTGCATGCTCTCGTCGTCCCCGAGGTCGCCGAACTTGATGTCCTCCGCGATCCCGACCACTTCGCGGCACGGCGCGGTATCGGCGCCGAGATGGAAGCACTGGCCGATCGGATCCTTCCCCTTCCACAACAGCTTGCCCATCGCCTCGCTGATGACCGCCACCTTGGGTCCGTCGGGCAGGTCCGACGAGCTCACCGCACGGCCGCGCAGAAGCCGCGTGCCCATCGTACGGAAATAGTCATCCCCCACGGGATTCATGACGTAGGTGCGCTGGCGATCCGACGAATCCATGCCCGGTACGAACACGTCTTCGGACCACGTGATCCAGAAGGGGACGCTCACCAGGGTTGACGCGCTCGCCACGCCGGGAATCGCGCGCGCGCGTTCGACAGCACGCTGCACCACCACACGCGCCTGCTCATCCTTGATCTCCGTGCCCCGGAACTCGAGTCGCACGTGAAGCAGGCGGTCGGGATCCCAGCCGAGATCGAGCTTCTGCACGTTATGCAGGCTGCGGACGAACACTGCGGCGCCGATGAGCAGCACCACCGACAACGCAGCCTGCGCCACGAGCAGGCCGGAGCGAACCCGCGTCCGCTGGCCACCGCCCTCGCGCTCGCCCGCCTTGAGCGATGCGTTTACGTCCGCGCGCAGGGCGTGAACCGCGGGAGCGAGCCCGGTCAGCAGCCCGGTGAAGAGCACGACGGCGGTCGTGAACAGCAGCACGCGCGAATCGAAGAGGGGGACAAACGACCAATCCACGTTCGGAAGGAGCACGCGGCGGATCGCGCCACCACCCCAATGAGCAAGCGCCAGCCCCAACACGCCGCCAAGCACGGCGATGACGATGCTTTCAGTGAGAAGCTGCGCGACCAGCCGTCCGCGCCCAACACCTAACGCCACGCGCACCGCGATCTCGCGGCGACGTCGTATGCCGCGCGCGATCAGCAGGTTGGCCACGTTCGCGCACGCGATGAGCATGACGATCGCCGCAACGCCAGCCAGCCAGGTCGCCACCTTCGCGCTCTCCGATCGCTTCGGTCCGCGATCCATCGGCAGCGGCGCGAACTCCCCTCGCGTGAGCGCGAGGCTCTGCCGCGTAATCGGAGCGGCGCCCGGCCTCGCCGCCGCGGCATCCTGGCGACTCTGCCTGTAGGCGCGGGTGAGCTCGGCGTTCGCCACATCCGGCATGACCCCGGGCCTGAGCCGCGCGATCATCTCGAGCCACGACATGTTGTGCTCGAGGTAGTAGCGGTCGGAGCCGAGCATGTCGAACGCGCCGGCAGTGATCGGCACGTACGCCGCTGTCGTGGTGGCCCAGATTCCGTGAAAGCCTTTCGGCGCGACGCCGATGATCGTGTACATGCTCCCTTCCACACGGAGTGGGCGGCCGATCACCGCCCGGTCGCCGCCGAAGCGCGATTGCCAGTATCCGTAGCCCAGGACCACGACGTTCGTCCCGCGCGGCGGCCGATCTTCATCGGCCGTGAAGAACCGGCCAACCACCGGCTGCACGTCGAACATCGGCCAGAAGCTCGCGCTGACGAGTCCAACCGCGACGGTTTCGGCACCGTCGCCCAGGCCCACCACACGCTGATCGTCCTGATAGACGCCGCCGGTCTGCGCGAACACTCGGGTGTGGTCGCGCAGCTCGGTGTACCGCAGGTAGCTGATGTTGTTGTCGATGCGTTCGGTACCATCGGGACGCGGGCTCCAGAGGTAAATCCGACCAACACGGTCCGCGTCAGGCATGAACGCCGGGGGCCGGAACAGGAGACGATCGAGGATCTCGAACATCGTCGCGTTCGCGCCGATCCCGAGCGCGAACGTGAGCGCCAGGGCAGCGCTGAAGCCTGGCGCGCGACGAAGTTGGCGCAACGCGTAGCGCAGGTCGTCACGAAGCGCAGTGAGACGCTCGACCATTGTCAGCCTCTTCTCGCGATGTTTGGCGGCGGCAAGCAGCTGGGGGCGAACCTCATCGAGCACGCCGAACCGGCGCAGTGCCTCGGCTTCGGCGGCGGGCCGCGTGAGCCCGGTCGCGACCAGCGCGTCGGCTCGCGCAGCGAGATGAAACCGGATCTCTTCATCCGTCTCGACCTCGACGCGGCGGTGTCCCAGCGGCAGACGTAGCGCGCGGCGGATACGCGGGGGGAGCATCGACGGTGTCCCGTTAGGCTGGCTGAGGCGTGTTCAGGATGGTCGTCACCGTTTCCGCATACCGGTTCCAGCGGGCGGTCTCGTTCCGCAGCTCGGCGCGACCGACGGGTGTGATGCTGTAGTAACGGGCACGCCGGTTGTTCTCGGTGACGCCCCAGTCGGCGGCGATGGCACGCCGCTCCTCGAGCCGGTAGAGCGACTGATACAGTGCACTGTCGACGATATCGAGGTTTCCGGTGGCTCGGGCTTCGATCCACGCGGTGATCTCGAAGCCGTGCATCGGTCCCCACGTGAGGGCTTTGAGCACGAGGACGTCGAGGGTTCCCCGAAGAACCGCCAGCGGCTCTGGCATCGCGACTCCTTACAGGTTCTGTATAGAGTGGCCTCCCGGACTCCGTCTGTCAAGCACGGTCATCGACGACGACAAGCCGGCGGGATTGACTCGTCCTTCACGGCGCCGGAAGTTCGGTGACTGCTCGGGTCTACCCTACACAAACCTCAATGAACGCACTCCTCGCGCTCGTCCTCGCGGCCGCGGCCGCGGCCGATTCCACTCACTACATCGTTCTCAATCACGGCCGCCCCGCTGGCGAGATGCGCGTCAGCACCACGGCCGATTCCGTCGTCGTGCGGTTCCGGTACCAGGACCGACAGCGCGGTCCGCGGTTCGAGACACTCTATAAGCTCGGTCCGAACCGGCGCATCCTCGCGCTCGAGACGCGCAGCGTGACGCCGGAAGGAACGCTCGGTGCCGTGACGCAGCACGTCGACTTCTGGGGCGACTCTCTACGGTCCGTCTCCTCGGGCGATACGACGCTCATGCGCGACGAC
>JBKOYV010000151.1:0-12719 GCA_046725585.1 Gemmatimonadota bacterium
TTCGCGTCTGATCATTCTCACGCCGTCCAATCGCATGATTCGCCATCCCGCAACCCTCGAGGTCCGCTGACGTGCCGCGCGCTCTCGTCACCGGCGGCGCCGGCTTCATCGGCTCTCACGTAGCCGATCTCTACCTGGAAAGCGGCTACGATGTAACAATCCTCGACAACTTCGCGTCCGGGCGGCGCGAAAACGTTCCGGAGCGCTCTCGGCTCGTAGAGCTGGATCTCACGAGCGCGGAGGCGGCGAGCCTCGTGCGCGATGGAAAGTTCGACGTCATTTCGCACCTTGGCGCGCAGATCGACGTCCGAAAGAGCGTCGCCAATCCGACCTTCGATGCCGCGGTCAACGTGGGCGGCACCTTGAACCTCGTCGAAGCGGTGCGCGCATCGGGGTACCGAACCCGGTTCATCTTCTCGTCCACCGGCGGCGCGCTGTATGGCGACTTCGTGACGCCGCCCAACGTCGAAGACTTTCCCAAGGACCCGGAGTCGCCGTACGGCATCGCGAAGTTGAGCGCGGAGCTCTATCTCGCCTACTACGCGCGGGTGCATCGCGTGGACACGGTGGCGCTTCGTTATGCGAACGTGTATGGCCCCCGTCAGGATCCGCACGGCGAAGCCGGCGTCGTCGCTATCTTCTGCAATCGTATCCTAACGAGGCAGCCGCTGACCGTGTTCGGCGATGGATCGCAGACGCGCGATTACGTGTTCGTGAAAGACGTGGCCCGCGCCAACCTTGCGGCGGCCACGCGAGAGCTGCCGTCGCCGGCGCGGCTCGACGCGCGCGGCTTCAATATCGGCACCGGGATCGAGACGTCGGTCATCGACCTCGCGACGGCATTGCAGCGGAGCGCCGGCTCTGACGTTCCCGTGCAACTCGCGCCGGCGCGGCCCGGTGAACAGCAGCGCTCCGCGGTCAGCATCGAGAAGGCGCGGCGCGTGCTCGGGTGGGCGCCGCAGGTCGAGCTCCACGATGGACTCGAGGAGACGTTCGCATTCTTCGCCGAGCGGTTCGGGCGGGAGCGTCAGCTCGCGTGATGGTGCCCGCATTCTTCCAGATCGGCAGGGCCATCCCGACGACGCCGTGGGAGATGATCCTCCACGCGACGCTCGTCACGAAGATCGTGCTCGTGGTCCTCGCGTTGTTGTCGCTACTCAGCTGGGCGGTGATGTTCGGAAAGTGGATCGAGTTTCGGCGAGTCCGCAGCGCGGCCGACGGCTTCATTCGCAGCTTCGATCGCGCGCAGTCGCTCGACGAAGTGGTGACGCTCGCGAAGCACGCGAAGGCGAGCCCGTTCACGCGCGTGTTCAATCGCGCCGTGCAGTTCCTCTCGCAGACGAAGCCGGCGCTGGCCGCGTCGCCCGAACGCACGGCGCGATTGAGTGGGTCGCAGGTCGAGGCGCTGCGACTCGTGCTCGATGCCGAGACGAACGCGGAGCGCGATTCACTGTTGCGCTTCGTTCCGTCGCTCGCGACCATCGGGTCGGTGAGCCCGCTGATCGGGCTCCTCGGTACGGTGCTCGGCGTGATTTCGGCGTTCACGGGCATTGCGACGCAGGGCTCAGGGAACATCGCTGCGGTCGCGCCGGGTATTGGAGACGCGCTGATGGCGACCGCCGCCGCGCTGGCGGTGGCCATTCCGGCGGTGTTCGGGTACAACATCTTCGCGAACCGCGTGAATCGGCTCGATAGTGAGCTCGAGGGCTTCGGCTCGGAGCTGATCGCGCTGATGGTTCGCGAGGGGAGGATCTAGCGAGTCATGGCGCACCGTCGTCGCGGAGAACGCACGCCGCTCAATGCGGAGATCAACGTGGTCAGCCTCATCGACGTGATGATGCTGCTCATGGTGATCTTCATGATCACCGCGCCGATCATGCAGGGTGGCGTCGACGTGAAGCTGCCGACGGCGGAAGCGAAACCGCTCGACTCGAAGGGCGGGATGGTCGTGACCGTGAACAAGCAGGGCCGAATCTTCGTCGACGAGTCGGAGATGAGCTTCGAGGCATTCCGCGCGTCGTTCAAGGCGCTGGCCGGTAAGCGCGGAGCGCAGGGCGTTTATCTGCGCGCGGACGAGGGATCGAACTACGGCGCGGTCGTACGTGTGCTCTCGGTGATGCGTCAGGCGGGTGTTGGCGACATCGGTCTCGTCGCGGAGCCGATGGAGGCGAAGTAGTGCTCCGCCCTCAGAGTGGCGTGCGGTTAGGCGGACCGCTCGGTGTCTCTGCGCTGCTACACGCGTCGATCATCGCAGGGGCGATCTTCGCGCGTCCTGCTCCGCCGAAGGCGCTGCCGCCGGTGTACAAGGTGAACTTGGTCGCCGCCCCGCCCGGTGAACGCGCGATTGGTACCGTGCCTCCGGAGCCCGCGCCAGCTCCACCGCCCACTCCGGCGCCGCCGCCGCCGCGCGCGGAGACGAATCCGCGAGACATGCCGGCGCCGTCGAAGCCGAAAGCGACACCGCGAAAGCCAGCGCCACCTGCCACGCCAACGCCTGCGACGAAGAGCGCACCGAAAAACACGCCGCAGCCGAAGGCGGGCGGAGGACCCACCGGTGGTGCAGGGACCGACGTCGCGAACATCAAGACCGAAGGCGTCGAGTTCACCGATCAGGCGTACCTGAACAACATCGTCAGGCAGATCGCCGTTCGCTTCAAGCCGCGCAATCCGGGTGCGCTGCGCGCTGAAGTGTTCTTCATCGTCAGGCGCGATGGATCCATTGGGGAGTTCCGGTTTCTCACCAAGTCCGGCGTGTACGCGTTCGACCTCGAGGCGCAGGGCGCCGTCGAGTCAGCAGGTTCGGCGAAGGCATTCGGTTCGCTGCCGCCGAGTTATGTGAATGACTTTCTTCCCGTTATCTTCAGCTTCGATCCGTCGTTGATTCGGTGATGACCCGATTGCTTCGCGCGGCGCTCCTTGTTGCCGCGATCATAACGATTCCAGTGACGCGCGTAGCTGCGCAGGATACGCTGCAGCAGGCCGTGCGCATCGGGCTTCGCTACGACCCGAACACCAAGCCGGGCGTGCTCGTCTTGCGGGTCCCGGGCGTGAACGGCGACTCGCTGCGCGCGATTCTTCAACACGACTTCGACAACGGCGATCGAATCAACGTCATCGCCGCGGACGAGACGGGATTCCCTGATGCTCCAACAGCAGGGAAGAACAGCAACTATCCGCTCTACGCGAAGCTCGGCGCCGTGGCGCTCGTGCAGGCGACACCAACGGCCGCTGGGCTTCACGTCGCGGTGCACGATGTCGCGCAGCAGAAGATCGCGCGCGTGAAGGATTTCCCCATCACCGGAGCACCCAACTCACGCGACTGGCGCATGTCGGTGCATAACGTCTCCGACGAGCTCGAGGCGTGGATCACGGGCGTGCGCGGCATCGCGGCCACGCGGGTGGCGTACGTGCAGGGGGTCCGAAACGGTCGCCTGTATGTCATCGACAGCGACGGGGCGTTTCCGACACCCGTCGGCGATGATGCGGGTGTCATGTCACCGAGCTGGCATCCGAAGGGAACGCATCTCGTGTATTCGGTGGTCGGCTCGCGCGGCTGCTGCCAGATCTACCTCTACGACCTTTCGGGCGGGGGCGCGCGTCGCATCGAAGCCGTGGGCGGCGGGTTGAACAGCACGCCCGTCTTCGCGCCCGATGGTGCCGTCATCGTCTACACGCACGGCGAGGAGGCCGGCACCGATCTCTTCGCGACCACGGTGTTCGAGCGCGGTCCGGCGAGGCGAATTACGGTCGGTCGCGGATCGGACAACACCAGTCCGACATTCAGCCCCGACGGACGCCGGCTCGCGTTCACCTCAGGTCGACTCGGGCACCCGGAGATATATATTAGCGACGCCGACGGTACGAACCCGCAGCCGTTGACGTACAGTGTCGGCGATCAGAACTACCGCGCGAACCCTGATTGGTCACCAGATGGAAGACTCGTCGCGTATCAGTCGCAGCAGACCGATGGGTCGTTTCAGTTGAACACGATTTCGCTGCGCGACCGAAGTGTGAAGCAACTGACGAGCGACGGGAGCAACGAAGACGCATCGTGGGCTCCCGACAGCCGTCACATCATCTTCTCGTCGACGAGGACGGGATCCAGGCAGCTGTTCGTCATCGACTCGGAGTCGGGGAAGTGGCGACAGTTGACGCGAAACGGGGGTGTGCGTCTTCCTGCATGGTCCCCCCCACTGACGCGGTAGACCATTTCGTTTCCTTCCTGCCACTGAAATTCGGAGAGATCATGCATCGCGCTTCCCGAGCCCTTTCGTTCACGATCGTCGCCCTCGTCGCCCTGGGCGCCTGCAAGAAGAAGCCGGAGGTTGCGCCAGCGCCGACTGAAGCTCCGGCGCCTGCGCCAACGCCGGCTCCCGCGCCGCCGCCTGCCCAGCCTGAATGCGACGCGGCGTGCATGGAGGCTCGGAACAATGCTGCCAAGGCCGAAGCGATCAAAGCCGCAACCGCTGCGTTGACCGCGACGATCTTCTTCGACTATGATCGCTCGGACATCACCGATGACGCCCGAGCCAAGCTCGACGCGAAGGTCCCGGTGCTCACCCAGAACACGGGTGTCCGTATCCGCATCGCCGGCCACACCGACAGCCGTGGTTCGGATGAGTACAATCTGGCGCTCGGGCAGCGCCGCGCCGCCGCGGCAAAGCGCTATCTCACCGATCGCGGCATCGACGGCAGCCGTATCGAGATCGTAAGCTTCGGTGAGGAACGTCCAACGTGCACCGACGAATCCGAAGGCTGCTGGTCGCGCAACCGGCGCGACGAGTTCGAGATCACTGGCGGCCAGATCACCGCGGTGCAAACATCGAGCAGGTAGCAATGACTCGTTTCGCTCTTCGGCTCGCACCCATCGCGCTCGCGCTGGCGACGGGAGCCTGCTTCGCCACTCGGAATGATGTCCGTATTCTCCAGGAGGACATCACGAACTTCCGGGCGTCGCAGCAGAAGGCCGACTCCGCGCGCGCAGCCCAGCTGACCGAGGTCGTCGCCGTGCTGGGACAGGTGAATGACTCGCTGCGCTCGACAAGCGCGCGCGTGGCGCGCTGGCAGGCGAATGCGCAGGGCGATATTCGCAACATTCAGGAGCAGCTGGTGCAGATCCAGGAGCTGACGGGCGCGAGCCAGCAGCGACTGCTGGATCTGCGCCGGGACCTCGAGGAGAAGAACACCCCGCCACCCTCGCCGATCCCCGGCGACACGACGAGAGGGGCGGCGACGGCGTCGGCTGCGCCGGGCCCCGCTACGCTGTACAAGCTCGCGTTCGACCAGATGAGCCGCGGCAGCCACAGCACAGCGCGCAGCGGGTTCGAGGCCTTGCTCAGCCAGTATCCCACGTCGGATCTGGCACCCGATGCGCAGTACTACATCGGCGAGACGTTACAGGCCGAAGGGAACACCTCGGCGGCCGACTCGGTATTCTCGTTGGTCGTTTCGAAGTACCCGAGCGCGTCACGCGCGGCGACCGCGCTCTACAAGCACGGGCTCTATCTGCAGAAGGCCAAACGCGACCGTGAAGCTCGCCAGGCGTTCCAGACGGTCATCGACAAATACCCGCGCTCCGACGAGGCGGCGCTCGCCCGCGAGCAACTCCGACCGGGCGGCGCCTGATCGCGCCGCCCGGAGGTTGTGATGGCGTCCGGTAACGACAATGCGGAGATGCCGTTCCTCGACCACCTCGAGGAACTTCGGTGGCGCATCATCTGGTCGCTGGTCGCGGTGGTGCTCGGGGTCGCGGCTGCATTCATCGTTCTGCAGCAGTTCGACATCTTCAAGTTTCTCGAGCGCCCGATCCTCCCCTATCTCAACGGGAACAAGCTCAAGTACACACACCCCGCCGATCCGTTCTCGGTTCTGATCTCGGCGTCAGTCACGATCGGGATCGTCATCGCGTTGCCGGTGATCCTCTACCAGGTGTGGGCCTTCCTCGCGCCCGCACTCTACAAACACGAAAAGCGCGTCGTCCTGCCGGTGATATTCGGCGCGATCGCGTTGTTCGTGTCGGGCGTAGCGTTGTCGTTCTACGTCGTGCTGCCGCTGGCGATCGGCTGGTTGATGAAGATCGCGGCGAACACCGACGCGCTCGAGCCGATGATCACGTACCGCGAGTATTTCAGCTTCGCGGTCAACATGTCGCTGGCGTTCGGGCTGTGTTTCGAGCTGCCGATCGTGATCCTGCTCCTGGCGTCACTCGGGATCGTGACGCCGGAATTCCTCCGACGGTATCGTCGCCATGCGCTGGTGCTGTGCGTCGTCGCCGGCGCGCTGCTCTCGCCCGGTGATCTGGTCTGGACGACGCTCCTGCTCGCGGCACCGTTGTACCTGCTCTATGAGCTGAGCGTGGTGCTGGCGGGGATCGTGTATCGGCGGCGGCGGAAACGCGAAGCTCAGCTCGCGGCCGAGGAAGCCGCGGCGGCGACGGAGAGCGAGCGCGAGCCGCAGCGACTCGCGACCGAGCCGTGGGAGGGCGACGTGTCGTCGAGCGCGTGGCGTGGATCGTGATCGCCGGTCCAGGCGTGCTCGTTAGGCACTGGCGGGTCGCCGCCGCGATCGGCGCCCTGGTCGCTGCCGTCGCGCTACCGGCGGCCGCGAGCGCTCAGGTGCGGCGCGACACGACGGCCCGCCGGGATACGACCGCGCGCCGAGACACCACGCGCGCGCGTGGCGACACGATCCGCGCTCCTGGTGACACAAGCAAGGTCCGTCGCGACAGCCTGAACTCGGACAGCACCGCCAAGCTGACGGTCGAATGGGCGGAGCCCGATTCAGTCATGACCGAGCTGCTGGCGCGAGAGGGATACACGAAGACCAAGTATCAAGGGAAGCGCGTCGAGGTCCGGGCAAAGGACCGGACGATCAAGCTGGAGGGGACGGCGGCAGTCGGTCGACCGGACGCAGTGCTCGTCGGGGACACGGTCGTCTACAACGACTCGCTCGACATCGTCACGGCGGTGGCGAAAGACTCGGGGGACGTCGTCCTTCAGGACCCGACTGGCGCGCAGGACGACATTCGGGCAAAACGCATCCAGTACGACATCGTCGAGCATCGTGGCAAGGCGTACGACGTGACGACCTCGGTCAACAGCGGCCAGGTGTGGGTCGTCCACGGCAACGTCACGGGGTTCACGAACGACAGCACCGCCGCGAAGAAGAACGCGTTCTACGCGCGGGACGGCTGGATCACGAGCTGCACGGACACCACGCCGCACTATCACTTCGCGTCCAAGGAGATGAAGGTCATCTCGAAGGACGTGATGGTCGCGCGGCCGGCCGTGCTGTACATCGGTGATGTGCCGGTGTTCTGGTTGCCATTCGTTTTCCAGGATCTCCGGTCGGGGCGGCGCAGTGGAGTGATCCCGCCGCGATTCGGGGTCAGCGACATCGTCCGCAACAGCCCCGACTACCGCCGAACGATCGAAGACCTCGGCTACTACTTCGCGCTGAGTGATTACTACGACGCGCAGGTGGCCGTCGATTGGCGAAGCGGCGCCGGGGCGACGCCGGGTGACCCTGGCTGGACGCGCTACAAGGGCAGCTTCGATTACCGATGGCTGAACCGCTTTCTCAGCGGCGGCATCGATGTGTCGTTCCTCGAACAGACCGACGGGCTCAAGAACAATACCTACTCGTGGAATCACGACCAGCAATTCTCGCAGAAAAGCCGCCTGACGATGAACCTGAACTACGCGTCGAGCACGACGCTTCAGCGGCAGAACACGTTCAACCCGTACAATGCGCTGGCGACGATCGATTCGCGACTGAACTACCAGCAGCAGATCGGCGCGTTTCAGCTCGGCATTGGTGGCTCGCGAAAGCAGTACCCGGGGCGCGACCAGGTCGACCAGGAATTTCCCAGCCTGAACCTCGCGAGCAAGCCGATCAACTTCGGCTCATGGCTGACGTGGACGCCAAGCCTCCAGGCGAATAGCCGCCAATCACTGCACATCGACGGCACCGGGACTTTTCTCTACGCGTATCGGCCGAACCGAAATGGCGTCGGCGTCGACAGCGTTCGGATCGATCAGAGCACGAAGCAGTCGAGCGTGAACTTCGATACGCCGATCAAGATCGGCGAGTTCACGTGGACGAATAGTTTCCGGTTTGCCGACAACCTGAACGATTTCCCGTTCACGAAGACGGTGTTCGACCCTGCCGACTCGTCGAAGCGGCAGGTGATCACGTTCAGCAGGGACTTTCTGACCACGCTCGACTGGACCACGGGGATCAACCTCCCGAGCCTCTTCCCGTCGACGTGGAAGCTGACTCCTTCCGTCTCGTTCGAGAACGTCGATCCCGGCGCCTTCATGGTCCGCAGCGAATTCTCGAACGGTGAGTTCGTTCGGCAGAAGAAGCGACCCCGGTACGGTTTGTCGGCGTCTCCGACGTTCTTCGGACTGTTTCCGGGATTTGGTCCGATCGAGCGGTTCCGTCACTCCATCTCGCCCGTCGTTTCCTACAGCTACGCGGGACGATCGGAGGTGAGCGACGACTACCTTCGCGCGGCGAACCGTACGCGGCAGGGCTACCTCGCATCTGAAGCGCAGAACATCGTCAGCCTAACGCTGGCGACGAACATCGAAGTGAAGATGCGCGCGAAGAGCGACACGGTACGCGAGGAGGCGAAGACGCGCGTCAAGCTTCTCTCGCTCAACTTCACCTCGTTGCAGTACGACCTGTTGCGCGCCCGTCGGACGGGCAAGTCCGGGTTCGTGACCCCGAATTTCGGATACACAGCGCGATCCGATCTGGTGCCGGGGCTGGACTTCGGCGTGGACTACTCGCTGTTCGAGGGGGATCCGCTCACGAGTGACACGGCCAAGTTCGATCCGTTCCTTCAATCCATTCGCGGCTCGCTCTCGTTCAACCGGCAGTCGAAGATTGTCGGCGCGATCGCTCGGTTGTTCGGTTACGACGTCAATGCCGCGCCGGAACCACCGCCCACGGCGGCTGCCGCCACGCAGGACTCGTCCCAGCGTCGCTCGATGGCGCGCCAGAAGATCGCGGGGAGCGTCAACACGGCGACGCGGATGCGCGAGCAATACACGAGTGTTGGTTCGGGATTTGAGCTGAATCTCACTTACAGCCAGCAGCAATTCCGTCCGAACCCGAACGCGATCGTCGTCGACCCGCAGGCGCAGTGTGCGTACCTCCAGGGGGTCGATCCGTTCGCGTACGACCAATGTATCCAGCAGCACAGCCAGACAGCTGGTGTGCAGGATCCGTATGCGCCCACGACGGGCGGTAGCCCGCAGTACCAAAGCCCACCGACGAAGAACATTCAGGGCTCGACACGCTTCAGCATAACGCCGAAGTGGGCGATGCAGTGGACGACCAACTACGACTTCGTGCGGCACGAGTTCGGGATGCACACGGTGTCGCTGCGCCGCGAGCTGCACGACTGGGACGCGATCTTTGCCTTCACGCAATCCCCTAACGGCAACTTCGCGTTCAACTTCTTCATTGCGCTCCGGGCCCAGCCGGATCTGAAGTTCAACTACGACCGGCGCAGCTACGCGCGGACCCCCGGCGGATTCCAATAACGGCCATCAGCCATCAGCCATCAGCTCAGACTGCGGGGTTTGAGCTGATGGCTGATGGCAACTTGCTTCGATGGGCGTCCTTCCCGACATTGCGGCATGAATGAATCTGTCGTTCTCGACGGGCGGTCACTCACGGTCGCCGACGTCGAGGCCGTTGCGCGTGGCGGGCGCGGCGTCTCGCTGGCGAGCGCCGCACTGGAACGGATGCGGCGCGCGCACGATCACGTCGAGCGCATCGTGCGCGACCGCGAGGTTGTGTACGGCGTGACCACAGGGTTCGGAAAGCTCTCCGAGGTCGCCATTCCTCCCGAGCGCCTCGCGGAGCTGCAGGTCAACCTGGTGCGCAGCCACGCATCAGGCGTGGGCCAGCACCTGACTCGTGAGGCAACGCGCGCGATGATGCTGCTCCGCGCGAACGTTCTCGCGAAGGGGTACTCGGGCGCGAGGCCGCAACTGCCCGAGCTGCTCGTCGAGATGCTCAACGCCGGGCTGTGGCCGCCGATCCCGGAGCAGGGCAGTGTTGGCGCGAGTGGGGATCTCGCACCGCTCGCGCATCTCGGATTGGCGATGATCGGCGAAGGTGAGTTGTACGACGAGACGGGAAGCGGTGCGGCGGCCGACATGCTTCGGCGCCACGGGCTCACGTCGCTCGCGCTCGGCCCGAAGGAAGGCATCACGCTCATCAACGGCACGCAGGCGCATACCGCGATCGCCGCGCTCGCGGTCTGCGATGCACGACGCCTCTGGACCACAGCGCACGTCGCCGGCGCGATGTCGCTGGAAGCGTTGTTAGGTACACCGGTCGCGTTCGATGCACGCATTCACGAAGCACGCGGGCAGGCCGGTCAGCAGCGCTCCGCGGCGCTGCTTCGAGATCTTCTCGCGGACAGTGAAATCCGTGAGTCCCATCGCCACGGCGATCCACGTGTGCAGGATGCCTACGCGCTGCGATGCATGCCGCAGGTGCACGGCCCTGTCGCTGATGCCATCGACTTCGCCGAATCTCTGGTAGGCCGCGAGATCAACGCCGCGACGGACAATCCCCTCGTGTTCGAGAACGGCGAGTTACTGAGCGGCGGCAACTTTCACGGACAGGCGGTTGCGCTAGCGCTCGACGTGCTCGCGATCGCGCTCACGAACCTCGCGACCATCGCCGAGCGCCGTATCGACCGTCTGGTGCATCCGGATCTGAATCAAGGCCTGCCGCCGTTCCTGACGCGCGACCCGGGCGTATGCTCGGGTTTCATGATGGCGCAGGTGACCGCTGCCGCCCTGGCCAGCGAGTGCAAGGTGCTGTCTCACCCGGCGAGCGTGGACACGATTCCCACGGACGGAAACAAGGAAGACGTCGTACCCATGGCGATGGGTGCCGCTTGGAAGCTCCAGCGCGTGGTGCGCAACGTGCAACACGTTTTGGCCATCGAGCTCATGTGCGCAGCGCAAGGCGTGGAGTACCGGAGGCCGCTCCGCGCTGCGCGCGCCGTCGAGGAAAGTATTGCGGTCGTGCGCGAGCTCGTTCAGCCGCTCGAGCAGGACCGGGTGCTCGCTCCAGATATTGCCGCGCTCGCCGGTGCCGTCTCGGCGGGTCGTTTTACCGATGTTGCCATGGCCATCGCATGACTGCTTCATCCGTCGCTACGCCACCGGCCGAGTCTGTACTTCGAGGCGCTCGCGTCGTTAGGGCGCCGCGAGGGAGCACGCTCTCGTGCAAAGGCTGGCAGCAGGAGGCGGCTCTGCGGATGCTGATGAACAACCTCGACCCTGAGGTCGCCGAGCGACCCGACGATCTCGTCGTATACGGGGGCACGGGGCGTGCGGCGCGGTCATGGGACGCATTCGACGCGATCGTCGCGAGCTTGCGCCGGCTCGAGCCCGACGAGACGCTACTCGTTCAGAGCGGCAAACCCGTCGCGGTGTTTCGGACACAGCTCACGGCGCCGCGCGTTCTGATTGCCAACAGCAATCTCGTCGGACGGTGGGCGACCTGGGAGAAGTTCCGCGAGCTCGAACGCCTCGGTCTCACCATGTACGGGCAGATGACCGCGGGCTCGTGGATCTACATTGGCACCCAGGGGATTCTCCAGGGCACATACGAGACGTTCGGCGCCGTCGCGAACCGGCACTTCGGCGGAACGCTCGCGGGCCGCTTCGTGCTGACCGCCGGTCTTGGCGGCATGGGTGGAGCGCAACCGCTTGCGGCAACACTCAACGGTGCGGCGTTTCTCGGCGTGGAGGTCGACGAGTCGCGCATCGACAAGCGTCTGGCTACGCGGTACCTCGACCGGAAGACCGCCGATCTCGACGAGGCGCTCGCGTGGATCCGCGGAGCGGTGGCGAGTAGGCGTCCGCTATCCGTCGGTCTCGTCGGGAACGCCGCCACCGTCCTTCCCGAGCTCGTGCGGCGTGGTATAACGCCGGACGTGCTCACCGACCAGACCAGCGCGCACGATACGCTCAACGGCTACGTGCCTAACGGTGTCTCGCTCGGCGACGCGGCGGAGCTAAGGCGATCCACGCCGCAGGAGTACATCCGGCGCGCGACGGAGTCCATCGTGGCGCACGTGAACGCGATGCTCGAGATGCAGCGCCGCGGCGCCGTCACGTTCGACTACGGGAACAACATTCGCACGGTGGCGCTCGACGCCGGTGTGCGCGACGCGTTCGCGTTCCCGGGGTTCGTACCGGAGTACATCCGCCCGCTGTTTTGCGAGGGGAAGGGACCCTTCCGCTGGGTGGCGCTCTCGGGCGATCCCGAGGACATCTATCGCACCGATGACCTGGTGCTCGACTTGTTCCCTGAGAACGCGCACCTCCGACGCTGGATCACCATGGCGCGCGAGACGGTGCGGTTCCAGGGATTGCCCGCGCGCATCTGCTGGCTGGGGCAGGGTGAGCGCGCCCGGTTCGGCGTGGCGCTGAACGACCTCGTGGCCCGAGGCGAGGTCTCGGCGCCGATCGTCATCGGCCGCGACCACCTCGACACGGGCAGTGTGGCGTCGCCATTCCGGGAGACTGAGGGTATGAGAGACGGGAGCGACGCCATCGCCGACTGGGCGATCCTCAACGCCTTGCTGAACGTCGCGGGCGGCGCGAGCTGGGTCTCGTTCCATCACGGTGGAGGCGTCGGGATCGGCAACTCGCTGCACGCGGGCCAGGTGATCGTCG
>JBKOYV010000415.1:0-17720 GCA_046725585.1 Gemmatimonadota bacterium
GAAACGATGCATTGAGAGTCTGACCCCCAACGGACCAATCCCCACCCCTCGGCCGGCCTTCCAATGCCACAAGAACTCCGCTTCGCGCTCCGGTCGCTGCTCCGGAGCCCCGGATTCCTGATCACCGCGGTCGGGTCCCTCGCGATCGCCATCGGGGCGAGCGTCGCGGCCTTCAGCGTCATCGACGCGGTCCGCCTCCGTGCCCTGCCGTTCGTCGACGCCGACCGGCTCGTGGTGATCGGCGAAACGCCAACGGGCCCCGGCACCGAGAGCACGCCGCCGTGTCGAGGAGGATGCAACGTCTCGTACGAGACGTTCGCCCAGGTGTTGAGGACCCGTCAGTTCCGCTCGGTCGACGTGGTTGCCGCCTCCACGAGCGGGGCCAAGTCGCTCACCCGGAATGGTGAAGCCGTGCTCGTGAACGGTGGGGTCATCTCGCCTAACGTGTTCGGGCTGCTCGGGGTCAAGCCTGTGATCGGCCGAGGGTTCACCGAGGAAGACGACCGGCTCGGCGTTCCGCTCACGACCGTGCTGAGCCACCAGCTGTGGGAGACGCAATTCGGCAAGGATCCGGGCGTCATCGGCACCGACGTGAAGCTGAGCGACTCGCATTACATCGTCGTCGGCGTCATGCCACCCGGCTTCCGGTTCGAGACCAGCTCGGATTTCTGGCTGCCGGCTGTCCCGACGCTCGATCCGAGCACGCGACCGTCGATCCGCAGCGTGTCGGTGTTTGCGCGGCTCGCACCCGGCCGCACGATCGCGGACCTGCGGGCCGAGCTCGCAACGGTGGAGCCGGCGGTCGCCGGCGGGGCGAGAAGAGCCCAGAAGACGAAGCTCGTTGCCGACCCGCTGCGCGAGCGGTATGCGTCGTCCACGAAGTCGCACGATCTCATCTTCGGCGCGATCGTCGCGTGCCTCCTCGCGCTCGCGTGCGCGAACCTGGCGAATCTCGTCCTGACCCGCACGCTGAACCGACAGCGCGAGTTCGCGATCCGATCCGCGCTGGGTGCCGGTGCGGGGCGCCTGGCTCGCGTGCTCCTCGCGCAGAATGCCGTGATCGTCGCGGCAGCAGCCGTCCTTGGCGTCGGCATCGCCTGGTCAGCGTTAGGCGTGCTGAGCTCCCTGCCGGCGCTCACGTCGCTCCGCCCCGATGGGATGGAGTACCGCATCGATGCGCGGGTCCTGGGTTTCGCGACGCTGGTAGCAGTCCTCGCGGCGACGCTCGTGAGCATCATCCCCGCGCGGCTCGTCGTCGGTCGCGACGTGCATCACCTGCTTCGCGTTTCTGCGGCATCGGGAGGCGGCGACCGCGCACGGTGGGCTCAACAGCTGTTCGTCGTGGGACAGGTCGCGTGCGCGACGGTGCTGCTCGTTGGCGCCGGGCTCATGGCCCGCACCGTCTGGCACTTCGCGCAGGTGGACCTGGGCTTCGCGGCGAATCGGCTGGTCGCAGGAACACCCAGCTTCCCGCACCCCTGGCGTGTTCCCGAGAAGTACATGCCCGTGACCGAGCGCATTCTCACCGAGCTGGGTCAACTGCCCGGTGCCGCCTCGGTCGGACTTCGCGCGACGAACCCGCTTCCGCGGCGCGAAGGGCGCGCGTCCATCATGCTCGAGGGCAGTGCCGAACCACTCCCAGCCGGCCTCGTCCCAAGCAGCGCCCTGTCGGTGACCCCCGGCTACTTCGCGACGATGGGCGTGCCGATCGTGAGCGGTCGCGCGTTCAACGAGCGCGATAGAAAGGAGTCGGTGCCGGTGGCGATCGTGAACGACTGGGCCGCGCGACGATGGTGGCCCGATCGGGACGCGATCGGTCGAACGGTTCGCGTCGACACCGGTGGCGGCACACTGGCGATCACCGTCGTAGGCGTCGTGGCGAACAGCAAGGCCGCGCGTCCGAACCTTCTGCTCGACGAGGATGGCCCCGAGCTGTATCGCCCGTTCGACCAGGCACCGTCGGCGTTCCCGAGCTTCTTTGTCGCGGCCGCGTCGCGACCGGAACCGCTGCTGCGACCGGTGAGCATGCTGCTCGCACGCCTCGTCCCCGACCGGCCCGTGTTCTCGACGCTCGTCAGTCAGACGGTCACCCAACAGTTGGGCGGCGTGCGCACGAACGCGATGCAGATTCTCGCGTTCGCGGTGATGGGGCTTCTGCTCGCCGTGATCGGCGTGTACGGCGTGCTCTCGTTCGACGTCAGCCGCCGCACGCGTGAGATCGGCATTCGCAGCGCGCTCGGTGCCTCACGCGCGCGCATCGCAGCGAACACGCTGACCGACGCGGCGAAGCTGACTGCGATCGGGGTGTTCGTGGGCCTGCTCGTGTCGGTTTTCGCGACGCGGGTGATCGGGAGCTTGTTGTACACCACGAGCCCGCGCGACCCGGCGGTGCATGCGTCAGTCGTGGCGTGCATCGCTCTCGTGTCGCTCGTTGCCGCATATCTCCCTGCACGCCGAGCCGTCAGGGTGGACCCGATCGTCGCCCTCAAGGCCAGCGACGCCTAATAGGACGACCATTCGTCCCCAAACTCAAACGTCGCGCCGATCGACGCTGTCGAACCGACACCACTCGACACGAGATCGGCCACATGCGAACCGCGCTCCTCGAGGACCTGCGCCACGACATCCGCTACACTCGGCGCATGCTGCGCTCGAACCCCGGGTTCGCGGCGATCGCCATCCTGATCCTCGCCGTCGGGATCGGCGCAACGACCGCGATCTTCAGCGTCGTCAACGCCACGCTGCTTCGGCCGCTCCCATTCCGCGAGCCGGACCGGCTCATGTCCGTCTTCCTTCGCATGCCGGTGCAGTACGGGTCCGGCGAGATCGACATGGTATGGTCGTACCCGAAATACCAGGCGTTCCTCTCGGCGCAGCGCACGTTCAGCGATGTTGCTCTCCACGTCGCCGATGCATTCACCGTCGGTGGCGACGATGGAGCCGAGCGCGTGCTCGGCGAGTCGGTGAGCGCGCGGTACTTCTCGATCCTTGGTCTGACGGCGCAGCGTGGCCGCGTCTTTCTCGACAGCGAGGACCGACCCACCGGTGGCGACCGGTCGATCGTGATCAGCGACGGCTACTGGCGCGAGCGGTATGGTGGGGCCGAGTCGGCGCTCGGGAGCACGATCGAGCTGAACGGCCGACGATATGCGATCATCGGGGTCGCCCCGCCGGGGTTTGCCGGAATGTCCGGCGCCGCGCGCTTGTGGCCGCTGTTCACGGCGGTGCGTGGGCTATCGACTCTGCAGAGCACCACCACGCATCAGTTCGAGGTCGTCGCGCGCCTAACGCCTGGTACGACCGCGGCGGCGGCGAAGACCGACATGGTGAATGTGGGCCGAGTCGTGAACGCGACGTATCCCGACGACGGCGGTGGCACATGGCGCGCCACTGGTTACACCCTCGAGGAGCTGCGCGTGGACCCGATGGTCGGACGATCGGTGGTCGTGCTGGCCATCGCCGTGTCGATGCTGCTGCTGATCGCGTGCGTGAACGTGGCGAACCTCCTGCTCGCGCGAGCGGCAGCCCGTCGTCGTGAGCTCGCCGTCCGCCTCGCGATCGGCGCGGGTCGCGGTCGACTCGTCAGGCAGCTGCTCACCGAGAGCGCGATCCTGTCGGTTGCGGGCGTGATCGCCGGACTCGTGCTCGCCGCGTTCGCCGTCCGCGCGCTCTCGGCCATGGCCCCGATTGCCGCGGCCAATCTCTCGACCGTGCGCGGCACGCTGACGGCCATCTCGCTCGGCCGCATCATGCTGGACGGTCACGCGGCCGGCGCGGCGGTCGTGGTTTCGATGTTCACCGGGCTCCTCGCGGGGTTGATTCCAGCGCTCGCGGCGGCCCGCCTTCCGGTCGCCGACGCCATGCGACAGGGCACCGTCGCCACGCCGGCCTTCTCCGGCCTCCGCCGCCTAACGAGCCGAGGGGCGCTGGTGATGGCGGAGATCGCCCTCGCGGTCGTGTTGCTGGTGACCTCCGGGCTCATGGTGCGGACGCTCGGTCACCTGTTCGACGCTCCGGTGGGCTATCGCCCCAACGGAGTGTTGACCGCCCGGATTGGGCTGGCGCCGGCCCGGGCCTCGAGTCAGCCGGTCGGTCTGCTGTGGGACGAGGTCGTTGAGCGGGTGGCGACCCTGCCGGGTGTCACGAGTGTCGCTGTCGGCAGCTGTGCACCGGTTGGAGATCACTGTGAGGGCACGGATGTCCGCGTCGCCGGGCACTCGGAGCAGGCGCACGTCTCCTTCCACGTCGTGTCGCCGGGATACTTCGCCACGCTCGGTATTCCGATCATGCGTGGCCGCGAGGTTTCGTCGCTGGACCGAAGCGAGACGCAGCCGGTGATGGTGATCAACTCGACCGCCGCGCGCACAATCTGGGGAGCGGACGATCCGCTGACGACGCCGGTGCCGCGAGACGACCGCACAATCGACGTCGTGGGTGTCGCGGGCGACGTGCGGTACGAGGACATCGAGGCCGCCCCGAAGCCCGCAGTCTTCTTTCCCGTGGCACAGATGAATCGGAGGCGCGCGATGCTGTTCGTGCGTACGGCCGGAGATCCCGCGTCGCTGTCGGCCGCTGTGCGCAACGCGGTCAGGGCGGTGGACCGCAATCACACGGTGTCCGACGTGAAGACGCTTCGCCAGCGAATGTACGAGGCGACGGCACGCGACCGCTTCGCGACGCAGGTCCTGGGCGCGTTCGCGGTGACGGCGCTTCTGCTCGCGGCGATCGGGATCTACGGCGTCCTGTCCCTGGCCGTGGCCCAGCGGCGGCGTGAGCTCGGGCTCCGCATGGCGTTAGGCGCCGAGCGGCGGAGTGTGCTCGCCATGATCCTCGGCCAGGCGATGGGCATCGCGGCGGTCGGCGGAGCGGTCGGAGCCGTCGGCGCCCTGTTCGCCGGCAGGGCGTTAGGCAGCATGCTGTACGGCGTGACGGCAGCCGACCCGATCACGTACATCGTGTGCGGGCTGGTGCTGGCCGCCGCCGTCTTTGCCGCCGCGATCATTCCTGCTGCCCGCGCAACGCAGGTTCATCCCATGGTCGCCCTCCGCGCCGATTAATGGTTGGATGGTCGCGGGCCTCGTGGTCTGGCGGTGCGTCAAACGGCAACCACGAACGGCAACCACGAACGCTGAACGCGCTGATCTGCGAACGCTGTGCCCGCTGAATCGTTCGATGGCGAGAGCCCCTCGACCGAAGCCTCAACTCAATAACATGAACAATTGAGGTTTGGTTCTTTGTTTCCCCAAACGGCACCCTCTGTGTTCTCAGCGGCGCTCGCGTCTGTGCCCTCAGCGTTCGTGGTTGCCGTTAGCAGTTGCCGTTTTGGCGTTGCCGTTTTGGAGTTGCCGTCCGCGGTTGCCGTTCACGTTCCCGGCGGCTTGGTGCCACGGAACGCTACCATGGACGCGTAGCGAAGGAGCCCCGACACGGCATAGTCCGGGTACTTCGCGCTCATGGCCTCGTACAACGCCGGAGCATTCGTCGACGTTTTGCGAAGCGAGTCGAAGTCGGCGAGGTACCTGTCCATGGTGTCGAGCACGTCGGGCGTGTCCGGCGCGCTCACGTCCTTCTTGTGCCCGGCGACAACCACCTTCGGTTGAAGCGCCTTGATCCGCCTGATCGATTCGCGCCACGCCACGCGCGATGTGGTGTCGGAGCTGCCGAGCCACGCGTGGACACCGTTGAAGATGACGTCGCTCGCGAGCACCGTGCTGATCGACGGGATCCAGAGCACGCTGTTGACGCCCGTGATGACATCCCCCGTCAGGTCCGGGATGACCTCGATCTTCTCACCGTCCACCGTGAGCTGCATGGACGGCAGGGGCTGTGGCGTCACGATGCTGTCAGGCAGCATCTGCGGCGCGCGCGACTTTTCGTTGCGGAACGCCGGCGGAGCGGTGCGCTTGTATTCCTCCAGCGCCTTCGCGGTCATGTACACCGGCGTTCCCGGGAATCGCTCGACGACTGCCGCGGCCCCGGCGAAGTGATCGTGATCGGGATGCGAGATGACGATCGCCTTGAGATGCCTGCCTGACGCGGCAATGCGGTCGGCGAGACGGCGTGCATCGGCGAGATGGTACTGCGTGTCCCAGAGCAACGCTTCCTTCGGGCCCATGACGATCGTCGCGACGACGTCGAAGGCGGTCGAGTCGGAGCCGACCTCTTCGATGTGCAGCTTCGGTGCGACCGACGCCGAGGCGAAGGGCGGTCCGTCGAGCAGGGCGAGTGCGACGGTGATCGACGCGGCCGCGAGCGAAGTGGCACCCGCAACCCGCAGGGCGCGGCGAGAAGTTGGCACGAGGCTCCTCCGGTGTGGATGAACGGGCTGGGCTGAGGTTGGCGTCGCCGGCCATCGGTTCGTGACATCGATGCCGCGCTGGACCATGCAAGTCAAAGACATTATTCTCGCCACATCCATGCATGGTGTTTATGGCGAGCCGCTGACCGCTCCGCGCGCTCGGCTCGTCACGGGCCAGTCCCACTTGAACCGCGTCGCTCGTGGATCTCGAGACCAGGCAGCTCCGCATGCTCGTCGCCATTGCCGACGAGGGAACCGTCACGCGCGCCGCGGCGACGCTCAACGTCTCGCAGCCGGCGCTGAGCCACGCCCTTCGTGCGCTGGAGAAGACCATCGGCGTGGCGCTGTTCGCGAGGCGGCCACGCGGGCTCGTGCCGACGGAGGCCGGCGAGCGGCTCCTCCGAACCGCGCGCTCGGTGTTGCGCGAGATCGAGCGCGCCCGAACCGACATCGCGGGTGGAGCAATCGGACGAGGAGAGCTCCTGAGACTCAGCACGGAGTGTTACACCGCCTACCACTGGCTCCCGCCCGTCTTCCAGGCGTTTCGCGAGCGCTGCCCCGGCGTCGAGCTCCGGGTGGTTCCGTCGGCGATCGGCCACCCGCTCCGCGCGCTCCGCGAGGAGGCGCTGGACGTGGCGATCGGCGTTAGGCGCGAGACGTACGCCGGCTTCGTCTACCACGAGCTGTTCGAGGACGAGCTCCTCGTGGTGATGCACCCGGAGCATCCGCTCGCGTCGGAGCCGTACGCCACCGCCCAGCATTTCTCCGATGAGCACCTGCTGCTCTTCACGGAGGATCCGTTCGACACGACGCTCATGCGCGCGGTCCTGGCTCCCGCCGGCGTGATGCCGCGAGAGATCTCCTACGTCCCCGCGACGGATGCGCTGCTCGAGCTCGTGCGAACCGGTCTCGGGATCAGCGTGTTCGCGCGGTGGGCGGTGGCGCGTTACCTCCGCGACGGCGACCTGGTGGGCATTCCGCTGACGAGGACCGGACGGCGGCGCCAATGGTACGCCACCGTCCGGCGTGCAGTCGCGAACCGCTCGGCGGTTGGTGCGCTCGTGTCGCTGCTCCGCGAACATGCCCCGGCATTTCAGACCGCTCCCGCGCCGTCCCGCCGGTCGTCAGCGCGTTCGACGAACGGTAAGCGCTCACGGCTGAGTGCGGCCAAGTAGCGACGCACGGCGCACGACGTCAGGCCGTTGCCTAACGTGAGCAGTCGCGCGTCAGGACCCGCCGACATCCGTCACGGGGTCCAGACGGCGTACGACGACATGCGCATGCGCGGCGCGACCGTGAGCTCCACCGTCTGATTAGGCGAGACGGAGATCACACCGCTCACGTATACGTCGTTCGAGCCGATCGGATCGGCTAAGAGCTGAAGCTCTCCGCGTGCGATGAGGCTCACCGGAATGCTCAGCGTCGCCGAGCTGTTACCGCCCACCGCGCCGAGCCGGTAGCGCGTGGTACCGCGGAGGACGAAAATGTCGACGTCGAGCCAGTTCTGGTTCGTGACCGTCAGCGATACCGGGGTGGAGTCAAGCCCGGTCGAAGCCCGTTTCGCGCCTGAAGCACAAGCCCAGAGAAGCAATGCCGCACCGAGCACGGCATAGTGATGTCGCATGTTGCGCATGCATCCTCCAACGTCAGGCGCTCGAGGTATTGCGGGGCGGGGCAGCGACAGGGCGATCGTGCTTCTCTTGCTCTGTTGCCGCGTTCAGTGCACTCGCGGCTCCGGATACCATCATAGAGTATAAAGCGAGGTTCATGCCACTATCGTAGACGCACGTCATCGATGAGCAGCCTGAATGGGCCAGGCGTTCCGCTCGCGACGAACGCGATTCCCATGAGGTCGTGCGCGTCGCTGCCCGCGAACGACGCGAACGACATCACGACTTCCTTCCAGTCCGTGGACGCCGTGAAACGCTGAATGACCGGCATCTGGCCCTTGCTGCGCGTGAACATCATCACCGCGTACGAGCGCCCCTCCTCGGCCTTCGCGTAGAAGCGCAGCTCCTTCTTGGACGAGAGATTGACGGGTGCCATCGCCGTCGACCCGGCGGCGAACATCACGCCCGACCATCCGAATGGGAGCGCGGCGTCGAGCGTTCCGGTGACCTCGAGCGCGCCCGGCGTGTTGTTCGCACCGCCACTCACTACCTTGATGGCCGCGACCGATTTGCCGCCCGCGAGCTGGTCAGTCGTGACGAACCACCCGGAGCCGAACTTCACCGCGGGCTGCCCGGCGTCGAAGTCGCTCACGTCGCCCGACTCGGAACCAGGGGGAACGGGGAACGATCCCGACGCTTCAGCGGCGGCGGCCCTCGCCAGCTCCTCACCGTAGCTGGCACGATGGATCTCGAGGCCGCGTTTCCAGACACCAACGATGTCGCGCGTTGCCCGAATGTCCGTCGTCGGATCGCCGTTCACGAGCACGAGGTCGCCGCGCAGGCCGGGCGCGATACGACCGCGGTCGGCGAGCGAGAAGATGCGCGCCGGCACCGACGTGGCCGCCCGTAGCGCCTCCCCGGGCGTCAGGCCGGCCTTCACCAACAGCTCCACTTCGCGATGCATGCTGGCGCCGTGCGCGGTGCCAGGGTTCGGGGCGTCGGTGCCAGCGAGCACGGGGACGCCTAACGCGTGAAGCTGGCGCACCGTCTCGAGCGCGAATCCCAGGTCCCGCGTTGGGCCCGGACGCTTCGGGAACGTCTGCTCGAGCGTCTGCACGTTCGCGGCGGGGATGTACGGGGCGAGCTTCGGATCTTTGGCGATCAGCTTGCCGCCGTCACCCCACGCGACCGATTCGAGCACGGAGAGTGTGGGAATCACGAACGCCTTGTGGGCGGCAACGGACTTGGCGAAGCCCGCGTCGGGCGTGCTGTCCACGAACAGGTGAACGAGACCATTGGCGCCCACGTCGATCGCGTCGCGCGCGCCGGCGAGGTCGCCAATGTGCACGACGGCGAGCTTGCGCCGGGCGTGCGCGGCCTCCACCACGGCCTTCAATGTCGGCTTGTCGATCGTTGCGAACTTGATGCCGTACGTATGCCCGTCGTCGTAGACGATCTTGATGTAGTCCGACCCTTCGGCGATCCGCGCATCGACGAACGCCTGTGCTTCGCCTGGGGACGTGATGGTGGGGATCGCCAGGCCGTACTCGGTGCCATGCCCCTTCGGTGACGTCGCGAGCGTACCCGCGGAGCGGAAGTCTGCCGTCTCGCGGCCCGCGGGCGTCCCGTCGAGCCGGCGAAGGTCGGCGGCCGCCTTCGCGTCGGTGAACATGTCGAGGACGGTGGTCACGCCTAACGCGGATGCGTCGCGGAGCGCGTTCCCCCACGTGTGCGTGTGCGAGTCGATGAGGCCGGGCAGGAGCGTCTTCCCGGCACCGTCGACTGTCGGTGTGCCGTCCGGCGCGGCGATCGAGGCGGCGACGCGCGCGATCCTGCCATTGGTGACGAGCACGCTCGTTTTCGGGATGACGCGCTCGCCATCGAAGACACGGACGTTCCGGATCAGGACCGAGCCATCAACGGCGTTCTGTAGCTGGGTGCCCTGGCCGCTCGCTGCGGTCGCGAGGAGCGATGCACCGGTGACCAGCAGGGCGGGGAAGGTGGGGCGCATATCGGTTCGCTGGGTAGGCCCGAATTGGGGTCAGGCACGAATTTCAACCCGACGTCTGACGCCGTCATCCGGCGATATATCGTCAAGTCGAGACTCCTACGCTATATCGCCGCTCCGAGGTTTCACGGCTTCGCACGAAAACGGGCCCCTTCGCGCCCCGTTTTTGTGCAGCGGTGAGATGTCGTGTGCGGCCAGTTCAGACCGTTGCCAGGTCTGGCTCAGGAACGGCGAGAGGTCGATGGTCGTGATGTGGTGGCCTCGTTCGCCGGCCGGGGCGCCGGCTCGTCGTGCAGCATGCGGACTGCAGGTGTGTCGAGGTCATCGAACTGGCCCCGGCGCGCGCTGACGACGAACGCGATGACCGCGGCAAGCACGATGAGCGCCGCGAGCGGGACGACTATGAAGATGACGCTCACGGCGCGCGCTCTATCGGAAACGTCGTGCTCAGCCAGGACGCCAGCACGACCGTGAGCGAGCTCGCCGGCATGAGCACCGCCGCGATCAGCGGCGTGATCACCCCCGTCACCGCGAGCGTCGCGCCGATGAGGTTGTAGCCGATAGAGAACGCGATGTTGCGCCGGATGACGCCGATGGTTCGGGCGGCCCCCTCCGTCAGGGTCACGAGCGGCCCGAGGCCAGGCCGCGCCAGGTAAACGTCGGCGGTCGAGAGGCACGCCTCCGCGCCGCCGTGCACGCCGACGCCGACCGACGCGGCCGCGATCGCCGCCGCGTCGTTCACGCCGTCGCCAACCATCACCGCCGTGCCGTTGCGGCGAGCCTGCTCGACGACACGGAGCTTGTCCTCCGGCCCGGCGCCGCCGACGCACGCCTCGCGCCTCAGGCCTAACGTCTCGCCGACGCTCGCCACGACCTCCGGGTGGTCGCCGGAGAGGATACCCACCTTCCAGCCGCGCTCACGCAGCGTGTCGATCGACGCCCGGGCATCCGCGCGGACGCGGTCGCCGAACCCGGCGCACGCGACGATCACACTGTCGACGGCGACGAGCACCGGCGTGAGATGCCGTGGCGGAGCCAGGAGACGCGGGCCGCGCGCAGCACGCGCCTCGACGAACACCGGCGAGCCGACGACCACGTGCCATCCCTCGACCATGCCGTCGATCCCGCCACCTGGCACATGCGTCGTTAGGCATGCCTCGCCCGCCGCGACGCCGTCGAACGCGCGCCGGAACGCGGCCGCGATCGGGTGCGACGATTCCTGTTCCAGCGCCAGCACGAGCGGCTTGACCCACTCCGGCCCATCCCACGCCGCGAGCGCCACACGTGACTCGGTGATCGTGCCGGTCTTGTCGAGCAGCAGCGTCCCCGGCGTGGCGAGCCGCTCGATCGCATCGCCGCCCTTGATGAGGACCCCATTCCGCGCCGCTCGGCCAATCGCCACGCTCACCGCGAGCGGCGTAGCGAGCGCGAGCGCACACGGGCACGTGACGACGAGGAGGGCGATCGCGTTGTCGATCGCGGCCGACGGGCTTCTCGGATACCAGAACAGCGCCGTGCCTGCCGCGATCAGCAGCACCACCGCCACGAACCATCCAGCCAGTCGATTCGCGAGCTGCACGACCGGCGCGCGCCTGCGTACGGTGTCCTCCACCTGGTGGAGCAGACTTGCGAGTCTGCTTTGCTCGCCGGCGGCGTCCACGCGAACGCGCAGGACCGATGACACGTTCGCGGTCCCGGCGTACACGCGGTCGCCGACGTCGATCGACACGGGCCGCGACTCGCCGGTCAGCAGCGCCACGTCGACGGTCGACCGGCCCGAAGTGACCGTGCCGTCGGCGGCGAACGATTCACCGGCGCGCACCTCGAGGATCATTCCGGGCAACAGCGCCTGTGCCGGAAGCTCACGCGTCGCTCCGCTTTCGACGACGCGCGCCGTCGACGGCGACAGCGAATAGAGCAGCTCGGCCGAGTCGGTCGCGGCGCGCTGCCCGCGCTGCTGGAGAAACCGCCCGGCGAGCAGCGCGAACGTCAGCGTCGCGAGCCCATCGAAGTAGATGGGCCCTGTGTCCGTAATGGTGTTCGACAGGCCGCGCACCCATCCGACCGCCAGCGCGATCGCGATCGGAAGATCCATGTGCAGCGTTCGCGCCCGCAGCGACGCCCACGCGCCGGCAAAGAACACCCGCCCCGGTCCAAACAAGGCCGGGGTCGTGAGGAGAAGGCTCACCCAGCGAAAGAATCGCTCGTACGGGCCGTCCATGCCGCCGAACTGGCCGCTGTAGAGCGCAAGTGCCGCGAGCATCACGTTGGCCGCAATGGCGCCAGCCACGCCGATCCGCGCGAGCATCGCGCGGTCCTCGCGGCGGCGCATGGCCTCGACCTCGAGACCCCGGAACGGGTGCGGGTGGTAGCCTAACGAATCGAGCGTCCGGGCAACGCGCGACAGGGGCACGGCCGTGTCGTCCCACGCGACGCGCGCCAGCGAGCGCCTGACGTTCAGCTCGGCGCGCGCGACGCCGGGGACAATGAGCGGAACGCGCTCCACGAGCCACACGCACGCCCCGCAATGCACCCCCTCCAGGTACAGGTCGACCTGCGCGAGCCCCTCCGGTGTGCGGCGAACGTAGAGCTCGTGGAAGGTGGCGTGATCGAACTCCTCGAAAGTGCGCCCGAGGGGTAGCTCTGCTGCGACGGGACCGTCACGACCGCCGGTGGTGTCGTAGTGAGTGTCGAGACCGTGGTCGTGAATGATTCGGAACGCCGTGCGGCACCCGCCGCAGCAGAATTGCTCTTGGGGCTCGGGTTCGATCAACCCGGCTGGAACCGGGAGCTGACAATGCGCACACACCACGTCCGCGGAGGCGCGCGGAAACGACGTCCGGACGGCGATATCAGCGGCCGTCATGCACCATCTCCACGTGACCGCGATGCGCGAACGGGCTCGCGCTCACCCTGCCCGTCATGGACAGGATGCCGAGTACGACGGCCGCGCCCGCTGCAGCAAGTGGCAACCGCCGCTGGAAGGCGCCGAACACCCGCTGGGCCCCCAACCCAATGGTCACCATCATCGGCAGCGTGCCGAGCCAGAACACGAACATCACGAGCATTGCGTCAGTCACTCGACCGGTCCCACCGGCCGTTGCCACGAAGACGTAGAGCCAGCCGCACGGAAGCAGCGTCGTGAGCAGGCCCGTCACGGCGCCGCGGATGGTCGGCGATCTGTCGCGGAATCGAACCAACAGCGACGTGAGCGCGGCCTGCATGACCCGCGGCGCGAATCGCTGCGAGATCCGGACGCCTAACGCGGCGAGCAGCGTGCTCGCGCCCCAGACCACCATCAGCGCACCGGCCACGATGGCGGCGAGTCTCCCGACCCCGGCAATGCCGCCCATCCGATCGACTCCGTGGCCCACCGACCCCGCGACGGCGCCGAGCAGGAGATACGAGACGAGGCGTCCCGCGTTGTACGCGGCGTGCGGCGCGGCACCCGCGTGCCGCGCGGATCCGGTGCCCGAATACAGACACACGAAGCCGCCGCACATGGCCGCGCAGTGCACGCTGCCGAGCAGGCTCGCGCCGAGGACGGAGAGAAGGAGGGTCATATCCCTCGCTTGTCATCCTGAGCGAAGCGCCTGCCCTGAGGAGCGCTAGCGACGAAGGGAGGGATCCTCATCATCCCGAGAGAGGGCTCTCTATCAGGACGATGAGGATTCCTCGCTAACGCTCGGAATGACAACCTCATCGCGCCTCCACCCGCGCGACTTCCGTGAAGTGCGTGGAGCCGGCCCGCACGTCGAACCGCAGCTCCCACTGTCCCTCCCGTCGCGCGTCGAGCATCGCCACGTATTCCCCGGCGCCCTCCGCCGCGAGCGTCACCTCGTGCACCTCGTTCGCGCGGGCCACCGGCAGCGCCGCGACCTTCACCACCGCCCCCGAGATCGGAGCGCCCGTCGAGTCCGTGAGCATCGCACTGATCCGCGCCTTCCCCGTGGCAGCCACGATCCCGAGCTCCGGCGTTAGGCGCCAGCCGAGCACGGCGTTCTCACGCGCCTGCGCGAGCGTCGAGTCCCACGCGATGGCTTTCTTGTAGTAGTCCGGCTCGATGGCGAACGACGGGTCGTCGCTCGCGATCCGCATCACCCAGATGTTCGCCGCGACCGTCGTTGCCAGCACGGTCGTGATCGCGATCGGCCACCAGGCACCGCGCTTCATCGCTTCCTTCCTTCACCGCGGTCGTCGTCATCCTCCGGCCCGACCAACCGGTATGCCGCGTCGGTGGAGAAGCCAGCGCCGTCGCTCACCCGCACAGTGACGCGATGCTCGCCGTCGTGGAACGCCGAGCGCGGCAGCAGAACGAACAGCGGCGTCACGGCGGACTCGCCCGCCGCCACGCGCAACGGGTTCTGCGGCACGACGACCGACCCGTCCGCCGCCCCGACGACCTCGATCCGGTAGTCGTGATCGTCGTTCGTGCGGTTCGCGATCTTCACGCGCACCTGGTTCGCGATGCGACCGTCGGGCTGCAGCGTGAACGGCTCCCCCTGTCCGCCTAACACGGTGACGTCCGCGGCATCACGCGTCGCGAGCGCATACGTGAAGGCGCCGAGAAACACCGCCAGCGCGAGCGGGTAGAGGACCGTGCGCGGCCGGATCAGGTGCCGCTTGTGTCCCTCGAGCAGCTCGCGCGACGAGTAGCGGATCAGACCTTTCGGCTTGCCGACGCGAGTCATGATGTCGTCGCACGCGTCGGCGCACTGCGTGCAGTGAATGCACTCCATCTGCAGACCGTCGCGGATGTCGATGCCGGTGGGACATGTCGCGACGCAGGCGCCGCAGTCGATGCAGTCGCCGGCGCCTTCGGGACGGACCTTGCCCTTCATCCGCGGCTCGCCGCGCGTCGGGTCGTAGGCGACGATGAGCGACTGGCGGTCGAGCAGCACCGACTGCATGCGGCCGTACGGGCATGCGACGAGGCACGTCTGCTCGCGGAAGTACGTGAAGTCTCCGAACACGGCGAGCGCCGTTCCCGCCATCACGAGGAACGACGTAGGATGCTCCGCCGGCGAGCGGCGCACCCACTCCGCGAGCGCCTCGGTGCCCACGAAGTACGCGAGGAACGTGTGCGCCAGAAACAGCGCGAGCACAGTGTAGATCGCATACTTGAGGAGCCGGCGCGGGTGGAAGTGACTGCGCTGCTTGTCGAGCGCGAGCGATCCGCTCCGTCCACCTTCCACGAGCCGCTCGATGGGACGGAAGAGAAACTCCATGTAGACGGTCTGCGGACACGCCCACCCGCACCACACGCGGCCGAACAGCGCCGTCAGCAGGAAGATCGTGATGATGATGCTCGCGAGCAGGAGCATCAGCAGCAGCGTGTCGGTGGGAAGGAACGTGGTGCCGAAGAGCGTGAATTGACGTCGGGGGACATCGAGCAGGATCAGCGGCTTCCCGCCCATTCGGAGGTGCGGGATCAGGAAGAACACGAGCATGAGGCTGTACGCCACCGCTCGTCGCGCCTTCAAGTAGGTGCCGCTCGAGGGCTTCGGGCGGATCCATCGCCGCGATCCGTCCTCGTTCAGCGTCGGCAGGACGCGGCCGACCGCGACAGGAGCGCTCACCGCGGTACCAGATCTCCCTGGGGCGCCTTCGGGTTCGTCGGATTGCTTCCGCGAAGGGTGTAGACGTAGGCGACCACGGCGTCGAGCTGCGTCGGCTTCAGGACCTTGCCCCATGGCGGCATCCCTTTCTCGAGCACGCCATCAGCTACGGTTTTATGGATCTGCTCGAGGGTTCCGCCGTGCAGCCAGTAGTCGTCGGTGAGGTTCGGGCCGATCTGTCCGCCGGCGTCGGCGCGGTGGCACGCCGCGCAGTTCTGTCCGAAGGCCTGCTTGCCTAACGCCAGGACGGACGCGTCCTTCGTCATTGCCGTCAGCTGCTCCGGGGATGATCCGGCCGGCTCGGCGGCGCGCCGCTTGGCGTCGGCGGCTGCGGCGGCCGCCATCGACCTGTCGTAGTCCGGGATCCGGCCCTTGCCGATCCCGAAGCCGGGTACGTTGAACCAATACAGGACCGAGAAGATGATCGTTACCCAGAAGATGTAGACCCACCACCGCGGCATCGGGTTGTCGAACTCCTGGATGCCGTCGTACTGGTGATCGAGCAGGTGGTCCTGTTCCTTGTCGTTAGGCATGGCTGTCATCCTGAGCGAAGCGAAGGATCTTCAGGCTCCCGATAGAGAGGCCGAGTGCTCTCCCCATCGATCGGCAGGCGCCGCAGGTGCTCGTACATACGCCGCTTGCTAGGCGCGAAGAGCGAGATCACGACCCCGAGGAACGCGACGAGGAAGATCACGAGCGCGATCTCGGCGTACACGGAGAGTCCCGCGCCGCTCACGACATCGGTGAGACTCTTCATCGTGTGCTCCTCGCTACCTGAGGCGCCTTTACGTCGCGGCCGAGCCGCTGGAGGTACGCGACGAGGGCGACGATCTGCTTGTCCTGCAGTCCCTTCGGGCCGCCCTCGCCTTCGATGGTTTTGGCGACCGAGTCGGCCTGGGCGCGCGCCATCGCCGGCGCGCGATTCACGGCATCACCGTACGGCACGCCGAGCATTGCCATCACGTCCACGCGACGCTGGACGCCGCCGAAATCCAGCGGCTTGGTCATCAGATGCGGGTAGGCCGGCATGATCGACTTCTGCGTGATCGCGCGCGGGTCTTCCATGTGCCGCACGTGCCAGAGGTTCGGATATTTTCCGCCCTCGCGCGCGAGGTCGGGTCCGATGCGCCGCGAGCCCCACAGGAACGGATGGTCGTACACGAACTCGCCGGGCTTCGAGTACTCGCCGTAGCGCTCGGTCTCGTGGCGGAACGGCCGGATCATCTGCGAGTGGCAGTTGAAGCAGCCCTCGGCGATGTAGACGTCGCGGCCCGCGAGCTCGAGCGGGGTGAGGGGCTTCACCGACGCGATCGTCGGCACGTTCGATCGAATGAGGAACGTGGGTAGGATCTCGAACAGCGACGCGACGATCACCGCGACCGCGGTCAGCACGGTGAAGGTGACCGGGAGGCGCTCCCATGCCCGGTGCCAGTCCATGGCCACGAAACGCGACCACGCGCCGGCGGGTACGGGTGCGACGTGCCCGTTCCCCTCTATGTATTCCTTCGTCAGGCGCGGCGCCTGAATGACCGGTACGTCGTATGTCGCCGGCCGGCGGCGCCACGTCATGAGGATGTTGTAGCCGAAGAGCAGCATCCCGACGATGTAGAGCGTGCCGCCCGCGGCGCGCATCCAGTACATCGGCATGAGCTTCATCACCGTCTCGACGAAATCCGGGTACGCGAGCCGGCCCGTCTCGTCGAACGCGCGCCACATCAGCCCCTGCGTCACGCCGGCCGAGTAGATCGCCACGACGTAGAGCAGGATGCCGAACGTCGCGACCCAGAAGTGCGCCTCCGCCAGCTTCTTGCTGTAGAGCGGGGCCTGGAAGAGTCGCGGCAGGAGCCAGTACACCATGCCGAACGTCAGGAAGCCATTCCAACCTAACGCCCCCGTGTGCACATGGGCGATGATCCAGTCGGTGTAGTGGGCGAGCGCGTTGACGCTCTTGATCGAGAGCATCGGCCCCTCGAACGTCGCCATGCCGTAGGCCGTCACGGCGACAACGAAGAACTTGAGCACCGGCTCCTCGACCACCTTGTGCCACGCGCCGCGCAGGGTGAGGAGGCCGTTCACCATGCCGCCCCACGACGGCATCCACAGCATGACTGAGAACAACATGCCTAACGTGGACGCCCATTCGGGCAGAGCCGTGTAATGCAGGTGGTGCGGCCCCGCCCAGATGT
>JBKOYV010000291.1:0-4708 GCA_046725585.1 Gemmatimonadota bacterium
AGCGCGCCGGGCGCGCGAATCCGGTCTCGGATGTATTGCACGCCTTCGGGCGCGTTACACGTGACTACGCGCCGTGCTGCTTTGTCATAGAAGCGAAACGCGGGGATGCCGTCGTTTTCCCCGTGGAAGATCCCCGCCTGACAGTAGGGTGTCGCGGATGGTAACCCGCAGAACCATCGGCGGAGCGTGAAGCCCTCGTCGTTCACGAGCCGCGAGAGCGTCGGGGTGAAGCCGAGCTCCATTGCGCGCCGCAGGTCCGCGTAGGCGAGGGCGTCGATCTGTAGCGCGATCAGGCCACGGCGCCCATCATGGGGGCGGCGCTCACCGCGGAATGGGCGGTACTTTACGGCGTAATACCA
Organism: Gemmatimonadota bacterium; assembly: GCA_046725585.1. Taxonomy (GTDB): domain Bacteria; phylum Gemmatimonadota; class Gemmatimonadetes; order Gemmatimonadales; family Gemmatimonadaceae; genus JAJKIV01. The sequence continues at coordinate 360 of JBKOYV010000291.1, forward strand.
GCGCAGGAATCGCCCGGCTCTTGGGCGAGAACGGCGCTCCTGGAGAGGCGAAGACATGGAAGGTACGTCGCTGGGCATCGCGATCGCGTTCACCGCTGGGTTGCTGAGCTTTCTGTCACCCTGCGTGCTCCCGCTCATTCCGAGCTATGTGACGTTCATCACGGGCCTGAGCCTCGAGGACGTTCAGAAGTCCAGGCGTGCGGCGCTGATTCACTCGTTGCTCTTCGTGCTCGGCTTCACGCTGATCTTCCTTGCACTGGGTGCCACGGCGACGACGCTTGGTGCGCTCCTGCATGCTCAACGCGTCTGGATCACCCGGGTCGGTGGCGTCCTGGTGATCGTGTTTGGTCTCTACATGCTCGGCGTCTTCAACGTTTCACTGTTCTCGCAGGAGCGCCGCGTCCACATCGCCAACAAGCCAGTCGGGTACCTCGGCACACTACTCGTTGGAATCGCGTTCGGCGCGGGGTGGACGCCGTGCATCGGCCCGATCCTCGGCTCCATTCTAACATACGCCGCGAGCTCCGCCGACCTGGCGCGCGGGCTCTGGCTCCTGCTCGCGTATTCGTTAGGTCTCGCCGTGCCGTTCCTGTTGTCCGCGGTTGCGGTCGAACGGTTCCTCGACTTCTTCACGCGGCTGAAGCGCCAGATGAACTGGATCACGCGGACGTCTGGCGTGCTGATGATCGCCGTCGGTGTCCTCATGGTGACGAACTACTTCACGATCCTCGCGTCCGCGCTTCAGGCGATGACGCCCGAGGCCCTTCGCAGCCGCCTGTAATTACCCCGCCGTCCACTCCCGAACTCGCCTCAGCAGCTCCGCGATCGGCACGGGTTTAACCAGGACCGCCTTACACCCCGCCGCCGTACACCGCGCCGCGACCTCGGGCTCGGCACGGCCAGTCAGCGCCGCGGTGACGCGAGGTTCGGTCGCTCGCAACCGCATCGTGGAGAGGACCGTCAGGCCATCGCCGTCAGGGAGCGTCAGGTCGAGCAGCATTATGTCGACGGCGCGGGCGTCGGCCACGGCGACCGCGTCGCGTATCGTGTTGGCGACGGACACGTCGTTCCCCGTCTCCTCGAACAACACGCGCAGCGCGCCGGTCACGTCGGCGCTGTCATCGACGATGAGGATATGCGGCCTCGCCTCCACCGATCAGCGCGAGTCGCCAACGGGGAGCGTAAAATAGAACCGGCTGCCCTCACCGAGCCGGCTCTCGAGCCAGATGCGGCCGCCATTGAGCTCCACGAGCCGTCGCGCAATCGTTAGGCCGAGCCCCGTTCCGTGGTGGCGGCGAGACGGCGACGGATCCACCTGCGCGAACTCGCGGAACACGAGATCGTAATGCTCGGGCGCGATGCCGATGCCCGTGTCGCCCACTTCCACCTGGACGTATGTGGTTCCGAGCTCGGTCGTGGTACCGACCCTCACCCAGACGCGTCCGCCCGCAGGCGTGAACGCGATCGCATTGCCGAGCAGGTTGCTCACAACGTGGGTCACCTGTTCCCGATCCGCGACGAGCGAAGGCACGCCTGGCGTGACGTCCACGCTCAGGGACAATCCCTTCTTCGCCACCAGCGGCTCGTTGAGCGCCGCCACCTGCGCCACGACCGCGGTGATATGAAACTCACTCGGCGAAACCGTGAGCTGGTTCGCCGCGCCGCGCGCGTAGGTGAGGATCTCGCCGACCGCTTCGAGCAGCTGACGGCCGCCGCTGATGATGCTCGCGACGCTGTCGCGCTGCTTGTCGGAGAGTGGGCCGAGGATGCCGTCCCGGAGGATTTCGGCGTGCGTAATGATGGCCGTGAGCGGCGTTCGCAGGTCGTGCGAGATGTTCGCCAGGAACTGCGTCTTCAGCGCGTCGCGCGACTGCAGCTCCGCGTTGATCTGCGCGGCTTCGTTGAGCGCTTCCTCGAGCTGCAGGACGCGGTGTTCGGCCGTGGTTGTCGAATCCACAGGATGCATTGGCGAATTGTAGCTCACCGAATCAGCTCGCGGCCACCCCCGCCGCCCCCGCCGCCCCCTCCGCCTCCCCGGCGTCGTCTGCAATGGCATCTTCGAGTTGCTGGCGGCGGAGTAATGTCCAGTAGCGACCGCCTGCGGCAAGCAACTCGGCGTGACGTCCCTGTTCCACGATCCGCCCTTCATCGAGCACGATGATCCAGCTTGCGTCACGCACTGCGCTCACGCGGTGCGAGGCAATGATCGCGGTGCGACCCTTCAATGCGTCACGAAGCCCGCGAAGGATGTCCGCTTCCGTATGAGTATCCACGGCGGAGAGCGCGTCGTCCAGCACAACGATGGACGGGCGACGAGCGAGGGCACGCGCGAGCGCGGCACGTTGCTTCTGTCCCCCCGAGAGGTTGATCCCTCGTTCGCCGAGCATCGTGTCGTATCCACCGGGGAAGTCCCCGATCGTCGAGTCGAGCTGCGCGACACCGGCCGCCCACTGCGCGCGCGCCGAGTCCTCGGTGCCGTACGTCAGGTTCTCGCGAATCGTCTCACTGAACAACAGGCTTTCCTGTGGAACGAACCCGATCTCCCGGCGAAGCTCGTCGAGCGTGAGCGACGTGACCGGCACGCCATCGATGAGCACTTCGCCCTCCTGCGGATCGTACACGCGGGCGAGCAGCTCGAGCAGCGCACTCTTGCCGCTGCCGGTCGCGCCGACGACGGCCAGTGTGGCCCCGGCGCTCACACGAAACGAGATATCGCGCAGCACCCAGCGCGCGTGCCCGTCGGTGGGTGGCGGGTAGTGAAATCCGACGCCGCGGAACTCGACCGACCGTCCGGTAGTCGCCCGCGGAAGGGAGCGTGGCGTTGGCGGGTCGGCGACGGCGGGCTTCTCGTCGAGGATCTCGATGAGTCGCGCGGCGGACGCGGCACCGCGCTGGAAGAGATTCACCACCCAGCCTAACGCGATGAGCGGCCAGGTCAGCATGCCGAGGTACAGGCCGAAGGCGACGAACGCGCCCACGGAGATCACGCCGCGCACGGCGAGCGTCCCGCCGACACCAAGCACGGTGACGGCGCCGAGACCTGCGAGCAGGCCGAAGGCAGGATTCATGAGCCCGTACAACCGAACGAGCTGCATGTTCTTCGTGAGGTATTCGTCGTTGAGGGTCGCGAAGCGCGCCAGCTCCGACCGCTCCTGACGATACGCGCGAACGACGCGAGCGCCCGCGAGGTTTTCCTGAGCGCGCGTGGTCATGGTGCTGAAGTGCTCCTGCACGGCCTCGAACCGTTGGTGGATCGCGCGTCCAAGCCACATCGTGAGGATCGGCAGGAGCACCATTGGTGTGAGCGCCAGCAGCGTGAGACGCCCGTCGATCCGTAACATGAAATACAGCGCGAAGGCCCCGCCGGCGATGGTATTGGTGAGGTACATGATGGCCGGCCCGACGGCCTGGCGGACAGCGCTCAGGTCGTTCGTCAGGCGGGCCATGATGTCTCCGGTTCGCCTCCGGCCGAAGTAGCTTGCGTCGAGTCTCAGGAGATGGGCGAACAGGTCGTTGCGGAGGTCGTATTCTATTCGTCGACTGAGACCGTTGATGAGCTCACGCATTCCATACCGGAGAACCCCGGCAACGAGAGCGAGACCGACCATTGCGCCGGCGAGCGTCCAGATGCGCCGAGATTCTGCGCCCGAGCGGATCCCGTCGAGGGCCGAGCGCAGCAGCCACGGCGTCACGCTGGCGAACGCTGACGAGACCACCACAAAAGCAAGTCCAAGAATGACTTGCCAGCGGTACGGCGTATAGTACGGTAGGAGCCGTCGTAGCGCCCTCATGGTTGGCATATCGCTTGCCCCCCTGTCCCTTGCTGAAGGCACTTTTTTCGGCGCAATTGGTACGAACTACCGCATCACATTCGGAGGCCAAACGATGTCAAAATATATCCGTCGCATCACACCGCTGGCGCTGACATTTGCGCTCGGAGTCGCGGCGTGCAGCAAGGGCGATAACAAGGCAGATACGTCTCTCGCGCAGGATTCCGCGCTCAATCGCGACCTCCAGCTCGCGACCGGGGATAGCGCCGCGCAGCCACAGCTGAAGGACGTTCCGGCCACGCCGGCGCCGGAGCCTGCGCCGGCACCAACCACGTCGCGCCCGCGCACCACGCGCCCGGCCACGCGCCCGAGCACACCGGCCGCCACGCCGGCGCCCACGACGCCGCCGCGCACTCCGTCGGGCAACACGGTGACCACGGGCGAGAAGACCTCCGGCGGCAACGTCGGTTCGATCGCGTCGGGCACGACGCTCACGCTCGCGTCGGCGTCGAAGATCTGCACGAACACGAACAAGGTCGGTGACCGGTTCTCGGCGACGTTGAACGAGGCCGTGACCGG
>JBKOYV010000338.1:0-59907 GCA_046725585.1 Gemmatimonadota bacterium
AGGTCGCGCCGGTCCCAAGCTCGCCCACTATGGACCAGCCCGAGCCCAGCCGCGATTCAATAGCGGCGATGAGATTCATTTAATGTGAAGGAGTCCGATCGTCCCGCCATCAGGACGATCGAACTGGTCAGACGGCCACGGCTTCCTCGGGCTCCGGACTAGCTACATCCCATTCGTTTCCGCATTTCACGCACTTCCGGAACTCACCCCGGGTTTTGTTCGACTTCATCTCCGCACCGAGGTAGCCGCATTCCGGACACTTCTCCGGCACCGGCTTGTCCCAACAGACGAAATCGCAGTTGGGGTAATTCGAGCAGCCATAGAACGCCTTTCCCCGCTTCTTGGAACGGCGCTCGGCGATCTCGCCGCCGTCCTTCGGGCAGATCACGCCCGTAGGCATCGAGCGAGTACCTCGACACTTGGGGAACCGACTGCAGCCGAGGAAAAACCCCGAGCGCCCGTGCCGCTTCAGCATCATGGCACCGCACTCGTGACACGTGTACTCCGTGGGTTCCGCCGGCTTCCGATCGCCCTTGAGGGGGCGAGTGAACTTACACGTCTTCGGGTGATTCTCACATGCGACGAAGGGCCCGAAGAACCCGCCCTTCGCCATGAGCCGTCCGCCGCAGTTCGGGCAGCGCTCGGCCGACAACCCGGACAGGTCGTGCGCTTCGGCGATGAGGCTCTCGACCTGCACCGAGTTGAGCGACTTCTCGAACGGCCGATAGAACTCGGCGAGCACGCGACGCCACGGCATCGCGCCCTCCTCGACCTTGTCGAGCTCCCCTTCCATCTCCGACGTGAACCCCACGTTGAAGATGTCCGGGAACTGCTTGACCATCACCCGCTCCACGCTCTCGCCTAACGCGGTCGGGAAGAAGCGCCGCTGCTCGAGCTGCGTGTAGTGGCGGTCGACGAGCGTGGAGATGATCTGCGCGTACGTGGACGGGCGCCCGATGCCGAGGCGTTCGAGCTCCTTCACGAGGCTCGCCTCGGAGTATCGCGGCGGGGGCTCCGTGAAGTGCTGCGACGGAACGATCTCCCGGACCGGGACATGCTCGCCCTTCTCGAGCGGCGGGAGCGCCTGTTCGTCCTCGAGCGCGCGATGCTCGCCTTCCTCGTGGGCCTCGCGATACAGCGCGAGGAACCCGGGGAACTTGATCACGCTGCCGGTGGAGCGAAACAGGTACGCGTGCGTTGTCTTGACCGCGACGGCGGCCTGCGACAGGTCGTAGTCGACCGTGGTGGTGTCGAACACCGCCGGCGCCATCTGCGACGCCATGAAGCGCTGCCAGATGAGCTGGTAGAGCTTGAACTGGTCTTCCTTCAGGTAGCGCCTAACGAGCTCCGGACGACGCGCCGGATCGGTCGGGCGAATGCCCTCGTGCGCGTCCTGCGCATTCTGCGCGTTCTTGCCGCCGCCGTAGAACATAGGCGCCGTGGCGAGGTACTCGGCGCCGAACAGCGTGCGCAGATGATCCCGCGCCTGAAGCGCCGCGCTCTCGGCCACGCGCGTGGAGTCGGTACGCATGTACGTGATGAGTCCGACCGCGCCCTCGGGCCCGAGGTCGATGCCCTCGTAGAGATCCTGCGCGAGTCGCATCGTACGCTTGGAGCCGAAACCGAGCTTCTTGGCCGCTTCCTGCTGGAGCGTGCTGGTGGTGAACGGCGGCGCAGGATTCTTCCTTCGCTCTCGCCGCTTTACTTCCGTGACGGGGAATGTTCCGACGAAATCACCGCTTCCCGCTTCCCGCTTCGCGCTTCCCGCCGCTGCCGCGGCCACGCGTTCGACTTCGGCAACGATCTCGCGCGCGTCGGCTTCCTTGCCGATCTCCGGCTTCTTGCCATCGAGGTGATGCAGCCTGCCCGTGAAGCGCTGCTCGCCCTTCTGCAGCTGCGCCTCGATCGTCCAGTACTCGACCGGCGTGAACGCGCGAATCTCGCGCTCGCGCTCCACGATGAGACGGAGCGCGACCGTTTGCACCCGGCCGGCGGAGATTCCCTTCTTCACGGTCTTCCACAGGATCGGGCTCGCCTTGTATCCCACCAGGCGATCGAGCACGCGACGCGCCTGCTGGGCCTCGACCTTCTTCTCGTCGATCTGGCCAGCGTTCGCGAGTGCGCGCTGCACCGCGTCCTTCGTGATCTCGTGGAACAGCACGCGACGCACCGGCGCGCCACCGCGGCGCTTGATCTGCTCGGCGACGTGCCAGGCGATGGCTTCGCCCTCGCGATCAGGGTCGGTCGCGAGAAAGACCTCCTTCGAGTCGTGCGCGGCGCTCTTGAGCTCCGCGAGCGTCTTCTCCTTCCCGGAGATGGTGACGTACTCGGGCTCGAAGCCCTTCTCGATGTCGATGCCGAGCTTCTTCTCGGGCAGATCGCGGACGTGACCGATCGTCGCCTTCACCCGGTATCCGCGCCCGAGATACTTGCCGATGGTCTTCGCCTTCGCGGGAGACTCGACGATGACGAGCGATGTGGATCCCGCGGGCGCCGGCGGACCCTGGTCCTCGACCGCCACGTCGGGTGCGGCCTTTCGCGACCGCGCTTTCGACGCGGTCGTCTTCTTGGCGGCGGATCGCCGACCGCCGGTTTTCGTTCCCGGTCGTGCGGCGCTTCGTCGCCCCGCTATGCGACGGGTGACGGTTTCGTCGATCCCGTCGGACGACTTCTTTCGGGCCATGCTATCAGTGTACCGTCGCGTGATCAGAGGACGGGCCGGACGGGTCATACCCCGCGCCTTCCATGAGTGCCCGCAGATCGTCGAGAGCGATTCTCCCGTCGATCTGCAGGAGCGCTCGCTCGATGACGTGCTCGAGCTCGGCCGTGGTAAGCACACCGGATCCGGTGAGCGTCAGGAGATGGCCCCAAGCGTCCGGCGCGAACCGGCCGCGCTCGTGTGGGCCCATCACGCGAAAAGTCATATGGTTTTGAACGACCGACTGCGAGCCGGTCGCGCGAATGGGAATCTCTGCGAACAGGAGCGACAATATCTCACCGATCTGTCGCCGATCGTACCCTTCGTACGATAGAAACGCTTCGACCTCCTCGACGTTAGCATCTGCGGCGAACCGCTCACGCAACATCGACAGGAGGTCTGCCAACCGATCATCCATGGCCAAACCTATCCGGCCTTTATAGTAGAGGCAAGCTCAGCGAGTTTCTCGACAACTCTTTTCACGTCAAGAACTTCCGCGCTTACCACATGATCGGCCTGTTCATAGAGCTTCTCGCGCTCGACGAGCAGACGCCTGAGCTCGCCCAAAGGATCGGGCCTCGACAGTAGCGGTCGAGCCGCCCGTTGCGCTCCCAGTCGCCTCAGCGCCGTCTCCGGCTTGACCTTGAGGTAAATGAGCTGCGACGGCGGTCGGATGATCTCCACGACGCCTTTGCTCGTTACCCAACCACCTCCCGGCGCCACGATCATGTTCCCGCATTGCCGAAGCTCGAGCGTCAACTCGATCTCCTGCTGGCGGAAATAGGGCTCCCCGCGCACCGCGAAAATCTCGGCTATGGATGCGCTCTCCCGCCGCTCGATCTCGCGGTCGAAGTCGAGAAACGAGCGGTTGAGACGCTCCGCGAGCGCTTCGCCGGCCACCGTCTTCCCCGACCCTGGTAGGCCGACGAGGATCAGGTGCGGCTTGCCGACGTCAATGTCGGAGACGTTCTGCGACGTGCGAAAGGTAGCTGTCATAGTTCCGCCTCGTTTCCGCGATCGAGTCGCCGCCGAACTTCTCGAGCGCCGCCTGTGCGAGCACGAACGCCGTCATGGCTTCGGCGATGACGCCCATCGCGGGCACCGCGGTGACATCGCTGCGCTCCGCCGTGGCGGCCGCAGTTTCCCCGGTGGCCACATCGACTGTAGCCAACGGCCGCATGAGCGTGCTGATCGGCTTCATCGCGACGCGCAGCACGAGCGGCTCACCAGTTGTCATCCCCCCTTCCAGCCCGCCGGCGCGATTCGTCTTGCGCCGGACGTTCCCCGACAGCGTACGACCCGGCGCGGGCTCTATCTCGTCATGTACCTCCGCGCCGGTGCGTCGCGCCGCCTCGAACCCGATCCCGACCTCTACTCCCTTCACCGCCGGGATCGACATCAACGCCGACGCGAGCCGCCCATCGAGCTTGCGATCCCACGAGACGTGCGATCCCAAGCCGACCGGCAGCCCGCGGCACACCACCTCACAAATGCCGCCGAGCGTATTGCCTTCACGCTTGATTGCATCGATGTGCGCGATCATCGCGCCTTCCGCCTCACGATCGAGCGTCCGCAGCGGTGACTCGTCGGCGACGGCGTTGATGTCGTCAGGCAGCACATCGCACGGCTTCGCGTCGATTCCACCGAGATGGACGAGATGACTCCCGATCGACACCTCGAGCTCGGACAACAGCCGCTTGCAGATGGCGCCGGCCGCAACACGCGCCGTCGTCTCACGCGCCGATGCGCGCTCGAGGATGTCGCGCGCATCATCGCGGTCGTACTTGAGCAGTCCCGTTAGGTCCGCGTGTCCTGGCCGCACTCGGGTCACCGCACGTCGACGAGGATCGGGGTCGCCCTCGTGTGGCGCCGGGTCCATCACGTCCTGCCAGTTTTTCCAGTCGCGATTCGCGATCAGCATCGAGATCGGCGAACCGATCGTCTGGCCCGCTCGAACCCCCGACAGGAACTCTACCGTGTCGCGCTCGATCTGCATTCGGCGCCCGCGACCGTAGCCTTGCTGCCGTCGCGCCAACTCGGTGTTGACGTCGTCGGCGAGCAGCGGCAATCCCGCCGGCATGCCCTCGAGCACACTGACGAGCGCAGGTCCGTGTGATTCTCCCGCAGTGGTAAAGCGCAACATTGCTATCGTGTCACCCCAAATACGCGAGCCCGACACAAGGTCGGGCTCGCCAGGCTTGTCGGTCAGCGAAAGGTGTGCGTCGCTACTGTATGTCGCTCGCGTGCACATCAATCATAACCAGTCCCTCTCGCGTCAAGCCGAACAGCTTCACGACCAGCGTCGGATCCGCAGTGCGCTCGGCCGGCGTCGGCGTAACGGCGCGCAGCGGGCCATAGAGATTGCTCCGAATCGGAATGCGGCCACGCAAGCGATAGCTGTACGTGTCCACGATCTGGATCGAGTAGTCACCCGAGGCGACGAACGCCACGCGAGCACTGGCGTCAGCGGTCTGCTCGTCCACGTTGCCTGGGTGGAAGACAACGCCCGCACCCGTGTTGAACGTGGGGAACTTGCCCTGCAATCGCAGCGACGAATCGGCGAAGAACGTTTCGACGCCGTGCACCGCGATGTTCGTACTGTTGCCATTGATCGCGAGGCCGAAGACCTGGTCCGACGCGTTGTTCGTCAGGTCCTTCACCTCCATCGGCGGCGAGTACTGCTCGCTGTACGCCGGCGTTCCACTCGGATCGAAGACGACGAGCACGCGACCGGCAGAGCCGCCCGTATTGGCTTCACCGAACGCGACGCGTCGGCGGTCGCCACCGACGGCGACGAAGTTTGTGTCGGGCAGCGCGAGCGAACCCACGCTCAGGTCCTTCACCTCCGCGACGTTCGCGCCGATTCCGCGGAGCGACGCGATCGCGCCAGGAATCGTGGTGTCCTGGAAGCACTGGCTGGTACTCGGATCCGCCCCAACCGGGTGATCGCACACGACGATAATGTCAGGTACGCCCTGCTGGCCCGGGATGACGTCCACGGCGTCGGCGTTGAGAATGACCCAGTGGCCGCGCGCGACCGAACCGTACTGCCAGATCTGGCGCGGCTCGGCGCGCGGATCGAGGAAGTTGTCGATGCGGCGCAGCGTACCCGGCGACGCCTCGGTGGTCGGCCGCGTCGAGTAGTACAGCGCACCACTCGCCGACTGCGCGATGAACTGCGGGCGATCCGAGTAGTCGATGGGTGCGGAGACGGTGTACTTGTACCCGCCACTCGTCGGGTCCTTTGACCAGCCCACGTCATAGAGGTACGCGTTGGCGGTCTTGATCCGACCGGACTCGCTTCCCGTGACAAGGTTGACGCGGCTGATGTTGGTACCGCCGGAGTTCGCGACGAGCAGCATCGAGCCGCTGTTGTCGATCACCATGCCCCAGGGCTGCGCCCCGACTGAAACCGGCGGCAGCTTGGAAACCGTGGCGCCGTAGTCGAACGCCTCGAGCTCGTTCTTCGTGAGGTTCGAGACGTACACGCGAGAGCGCACGGTGTCGACGGCGATGTCCGCGCCGAGGCTCCCGGCCGGCAGCGACGTCGTATGACCGAAGGCGTAGACCGTCGGGTCGTGCTTGGCCGCCGGTTCAGACGAAACCGGGGTAATGGACCCGTTAGGGACGGCGTAACCCTTGTGGTTCGCCTGGTCCACGGCGTAGCCGACCACAAAGAGCCCACGGCCGCGCAGTGTCGTCGGAACGTTCCACTCGACACGACGGACGACCTGCTGTGCCGGCGTGCTGATCGGGATGTCGACAGACGCAACCTGCGCGCCAGTCGAGTCCGTCACGATGTAGCCGATCGCCTTCACGAGCCCGTCGGAATCCTTGCCGATGATGTCGAGCGAATCGCCGATCTCCATGCGCGGTGGAACCGACTGATAGGTAAGCGGCGTGTTGTTGTCGACGCCCGCCGCGACCACCGTTACCGTCACCGGGTTGCCGGTTGACCCGAGCCCGTCGCGGTTCTGCGCGAATGGTTCGATCGTGAACTGCGCACCGACCGCGACTGCCGCCGGCACGGTGAACGAGAACGTGCAGGTGTCGTTCCTGGGATAGGGCACCGAGAGGAGCAGGCTATCCGAACGCGTCAGCGCGGAAGGTCCACTCGACCGGTACCCAATCTTGGTGACCCCGATCGTGTCGATCCCCTGCACGTTGACCGTGTAGGTACCGCCGCCGATGACGGCCAGGTCGGGGTTGAGAATCTGGACGCGAGGGACGGTCGGGTCATAGGCGACCGCACTGACCTCGGCGCTTCCCTTGTTGCCACCGGCGTCGTACGCCGTGGCGCGAATGACGATGGTCGACCCGCTGCGGACGCCGCCGAGTGTCATATTCGACGTGCGCGTCACCGTGGTGAGACCGGTCGTATACGCAACGCTGTCGGCTCGCAGGACCACGCCGCCGATCACAACGCTGATCACCGTCGACTGAAGGGCGGCGTTGTCGGACGCATTGACCGAGAGGCTGAGCGACGACCGAGTGTTGACCGAGTCCACCTTCGACGGCAGACCTTTCACGCCATCGACGGAGAGAGTGACGGTCGGTACGACCTTGTCGCCGTTCACTGAGGTAAGCCCGTTGCTGCCGCATCCCGCGAGCGTGGCTGCCAGTGCGCTGACCGACAGCGCACCGGGCACGACGCGACGAACGAAGTGATTCATCAGAGGAGACATCGAATGAAGGGAGTCCGGATGGGTCAGCGCGCGCCGCCGGGGGGCCGGACCGCCTCCCCCTCGTCGATGATGTGCGGCGTGATCAGCACGAGGAGGTCACGCTTCTCTTCCCGGGTATCCGTCTGCGAGAACAGCTTGCCGATCAGCGGCAGCTCGCTGAGGTACGGAATGCCGGAGCGGTTGCGAGTGACAGCCGTCTGCGTGAGGCCGCCGATCACCGCGGTCTCGCCGTCGGCGACCAGGAGCTGGTTGTCGGCGCGGCTCTTGTCGAAGAAGAACCCGAGATCGCCGCCGACGACGTTCAGCTTCGATTGCTCGGCGTGAACGGTCATGCGGATCTGGCGATTGCTCGTGATGTGCGGAGTGACGCGGAGAATGATGCCGCTCTCCTTGAACTGCACGTTGGCGCGGGCGGTGACGCCGACCTGACCGGCGCTCCCGGCGTCGATCACTCGGATCGGCGTTTCCTGACCGACGAGGATCTCGGCCACGCGGTTGTCGAGCGTGACGATGCTCGGCTCGGCCTGGAGGTCGGCGAGGTTGTTCTCGCGGAGCGCGTCGAGGAACGTCGTTAGGCTGAACTTGCCGATCGCCGTGGAGAACAGGAGGTTGAGCGCCGACCCGATACGGTACTTCCGGTTCGCGTTGGCGACGCCGGCGAGCGCCTCACCGCCGAGCTCCACCGTCGACTCGAGCGTCGTCGCCGGGACGCCGGGGTACGTGTGCGTCGTGAGGGTGTTGATGAACGCGGACGGGCTCGCGAGGTCGTAGCTGACACCGAGGTTCTCGATCGACGTGCGGTTGACCGAGATGATCTTCGCGCGCAGCGCCACCTGCGGTGTACGGACGTCGAGGTCCTTGATGTAGCTCATCAGGTCCGGCATCCGCGACGCGACCTCGGTGACCAGGAGCGTGTTCGTCGACGTGTCGGCGACGGCGCCGCCCCGGACGATACAGGTCGCGGCACCCTGGATGTTCCCTTGACCGTTGCTGCCGTTGGCGCCCGACGCGGCCGTCGTGAGACCCGCCTTCGAGCAATCCTTCGAGAGGAGCGAGGCGATCGTCTGTACGAGCGACGAGGCGCTCGCGTAATTGATCGCGACGAGCTGCGTGGTCAGCGGCTCGTTCGCTTCCTTCGCCAGAATGTTGGCGTAGCTGTCGACCGAGATGATGCCGGTGTTCTCTTCAGACGCGGCGAGCCCCTGGGCCTGGAGAACCGCCTGGAGGGCGACGTCCCACGGCTGGTCCTTGATCTCAGCCGTGACAGTTCCCTGCACGTCCTTCCCGATCACGATCGTGCGCTGCGAGAAGGTCGCAAAGGCCGCGATCACGTCGCGGATATCTGAGCTCTGATACGTGACGGTGATGCGCGGCTGCTGCGAGCGCTGCGGGTTGAACGTGAGGCGCTCACGCGCCGCGGCTGCCGTGGTGGGGGCGTAGACGCGGTCGGGCTGCGTGCGATCGTTCTGCGCGACGGTTCCGGCCGACGTCGCCTGCGTGCGGTCGCCCGCATGCCAGGCAGTGAACTTCTCGGTGCCGATGACCGCGATGCGGATCTCGTTCTCGCTGCGCGTCACTTCGTAGTCGCGCGCGCTGTCCAGCTCGAGCACGAGACGAACGACGTCGGCCTTGTACTGCGCGAGCCGGACGTTCGTGATGCCGGCGCGAGAGACCTTGTCGTACATGTGCGCGGGGAGGCCGAGCTTCGCGCCGCTCAGATCGAGCACGACGCGATCGGGGCCGGTGAGGACGAAGTCGGAGACTTCGACCCGGCCGCTCACGGCGACCACGACTTCAGCGCGTCCCGAGGACGGCACGATGCTCACCGCCGTGACGGCGTTGACGACGCCCTCACGCGCGGTGGCGGGTGCGGGGGCCGTGACGTGCGCGGCGCTCGCGCGGCCGGCGCTCGCCAGCAGGGCGGCGGCCGTCAGTGCGACCAGCGTACAGACTCGACTCATTTCGTCCTCGCTTGATTTGAATCATCCATCGCCAGCTCCTGCTGACGGCTATATCCGAACTCCTCGATGGTGAACGTGACCGACTTCTGGGTGATGCGCGCGACGCGCATGCGGCCCAGCTGCTGGCCGACCTTCACGCGATACTGCTCGCGACTGGAGACGTCGCGGAGCACTGCAACGGAGTTCCGGCCGGTGGGATCGATCAGGATCCCGCTGATCGTGAGGTCGCTGATCATCGGACGGAGCTCCCCGACGGTCATGAGCGTGACGAATGGGTCACGCCGACCGCTCGGCTCGTAGGAGAACACCTCGCGACGGAGCACGACCTTGCCGGCCGTGTCCATCTCGATGCCCGGCCGCATGCCGGCGCCGGCAGCTGTCGCACGAACGCCGTGCGCGCGTGCCGTGTCGGCCGGGGCCTCGACGGGACGCTTGGCGGCGGATGCGCCGTTAGGCGCCGGCGCGGGCTTGGCGGCCGGAGCCTTGGCCGCATTCGCCGCGCTGTCCACGTTGGTCATCGCCAGCGTGTGCGCGTTGGTCTTTGCGACCGCGCGGTTCGTGGTCTGCTTGACCCCTGAAATGTTGGGCAGCGACTGGGCGTGCGCTGTCCAGCTGACAGTGGTGGAGGCGACGGCGAGCGCGCCGGCCAACACGAGGAGACGCATCAGGACTTACTCCCACCCGCCGAAGCGGGACGCGGGGCGGCGGTCTTCGCCACGTAGGTCTGCAGCTCGAAGCGTGAGTCGAGGACCGAGTTGTTGTTCTTCATGGTCTTCTTCCGCTGGTCGACCGCGCCGGAGTTGCCGAGCGGCGAGAGCGCGAGGTTCACCGGCGCGACGATCCGCGTCAGCGAACCGACGTTGGCGAGAAACTCGCCTAACGAGTGATAATCGCCGATCACGGCGACCTGGTAGCGATACGTGTCGAACTGGTCGCCTTCGATCACCGGCTGCGGCTTGACCGTGGCCAGGTCGAGGCCGACGCGGCGGGCGGCCGTGGAGACCTGCTCGAGAAGCGCCGGCACTTCGTTGCTCGTGGGCACGAGCTGGCGCATCACCTCGAGGTTCTCCTTGAGCTTCGCCGCTTCGGCGCGCAGCTGCTCGACGTTGCCCTTGGCCAGCTCGGCCTTCGCCCGCTGGTTGCTCACGTCGAGCGAGTCGACGTGCGTCTGCAGCGCCTCGAGCACCTCGGCCTTCGGCTTGTAGACGTACATGTAGTAAAGTCCGACGAGTGCGACGGCGACGATCACGAGAAGCACCTTCACCTGGTCGCGCTGGTTCTTGGGGAGCAGGGCCATGGAGCCACTTACCTCGACGACAGGGTTACAGGGACGGTCGAGATCACCGACGCGTCGGGACGCTCGTACTCGGCCTCGAGCAGGAACTCCTGCACTTCCTTGCCTTCGAGGGTCACCAGCTCGGCCTTCGCGATCGTGACGTTCTTCACGAACGGCGATGCCTCGAGCAGCTTCATGAAGCGCGTGAGCGCCTGGATGTCGACGGTGTTGCCGGAGATCTGGAACTTGATCGTCGACTGCGCGGGCTCGGGCGCCGGTGCTGGCGCTGCCTTGCCGTTCGCCTTCGCGCTGTCTTTCGGCGGCGGCGGCGGCGCCGGCGTGGAAGCCGGCGCGAGGACGGCGCTCTGCTGAATGGTCTTGAGCCACGTGTACGGCGGCAGCGCGCGGCTCACTTCATCCATGATGTGCGCCCAGATGAAGCGGTCGTTGTCGATGCTCTTGATGATCTCGAGCTGACGCTGCACCGAGTCGCGCTGCGCGAGCGCGCGGTTGCGCTCACGCAGGACAGCGACGTAGCGGGTCGAGTCCTGCACCGCGCGGCGCTCGCGCTCGGTGAGCTCGTCCGCCCTCGCGCCCTGCGCCACGTGGAGGTAGCCGATCGACATCGTCGCGGCCACGATGCTCACCGCCGCCAGGATCATGAACGGGTCCTTGACGCGCGACCCGGCCTGTCCGGCAATGGCGGCGAGGCTGAAGCTGGTGGAGCGGGACTTCTTTCCGCTGCCCGGCAGGAGATTGATCTCAATCATCGGAGTACGGTCGCGGTGGAGGACGTTAGGCGGCCTGACGCAGTGCGAGCCCGATCGGGAGCATGAGCAGCGGTGCGACCTCGTCGGTCACGAGCGAGTCGAGGGCGCCGTCGCGGACCCTGAGGTTCGCGAGCGGGTTGGCCTGCTGGACCCGTACGCGCAGGCGGTTGGCGAGCGCCTCGGTGAGTCCGGGCACGCGGGCGCCGCCACCGCACGTATAGACCGCACGCATCGTGTTGCCGGAGCGCGACGAGGACGCCAGGAACGCGGCCGCGCGTTCGATACCGACGGCGATTTCCTCACCGCGGCTCTCGATGACGGCGTCGAGGTGCGGCGAGCGATCGTATCCCTGGAGCAGCAGCTCGGCCTCTTCGGCGCCGAGGCCGCGCTCGCGCTGCAGATCTTCGCGGAAGCGGCGCGTTCCCACCGTGATGTCACGGGTCAGAATCGGCACGCCATCCTCGAGAATGTTGATGTTCGTGACTTCGTGTCCGATGTTGATCAGGCCGACCACGCCGCTCATCGCGTCGGGGTGGTTCAACTCGAACGCGTTATGCAGCGCGAACGCGTCGACATCGACCACCGTCGGCGTGAGGCCGGCGTCGGTCAACAGGTGCATCTTCGACTCGATCAGGTCGCGCTTCGCGGCGACGAGCAGCACGCTCATCTCCATGCCATCGCCGTCGGGGTCGAGGATCTGGAAATCGAGCTCCACCGACTCCATGTCGAACGGCACGTGCTGTTCGGCTTCCCAGCGCATGAGCTCACGCGCCTGGCTCTCGCGCACGCGCTCGATCTGGATCTTCTTGATGATCACGTCGCGGCCGCCGACGGCGGTCACGATCTCTTTCGACTTGATGCCCGCGGCTTCGATGGCGTTGCGAACTGCGTCCGTCACGATGCCGGGGTCCATCACCTCGCCCTCGACGATCGCGTCGGCGATGAGCGGCATGATGGCCACTTTCGTGAGCTCGGGTTCGCCGCGCCCGTGGTCGATGACCGCGACCTTGATCAGGCCCGAGCCGATGTCCAGGCCGATCGTTGTCTTCTTGCGTCCGAAGAGCGCCATAGCGAGGGTGCCGAGTCGAGGTGGATCGTACCGAACGCCGATCTGGGCGCCGGAGTCGTTGCCTTCGCCCTACATGCGGCGCGGACCCATGCAGCGGTGTCGCGCTACGCTCGAACCGAACCTGCCTAACGTATCCGGACCGCGCGCATCTGCTGCCGCGAACGACCGATACACACAGGCACTTTGACCGTCAGTCCGGTCGAATCTGCCAACTACACGATTGCCCGTCGCCGCCGGTAACAGTGTGTGACGTCGCGTGTTCGGTGCCTCCACATGTGTGTCGCGAGTCACGTGGCGACCGTGGGACTTCCCACGTCAGGCACCGCGTTGCCCAATGAAAACCGGCCTCGATGACGACGAATGCTTCGCGTGAACGCGCGCACCTGACGATCGGACACGATGACCGTTCGCGCCTCGTGCCTCACGCGGCACGATGCCACACTCTCGTCATCCATGCGGCGCAGTGACGCTCGGTTTATTCGTGCGTCAGCGCAGCTCGACCCACCAGCGGCCCGGCGTTCGCACGAGACGCGCGGCCCCCATCGACGCTCGCCGAACCGCGCAGCTCGAGAAACGGATCGCTCCACCATCGGTGACACGCGACACGGCCGACGCATTCATCGCTCCCGCGAACGCCGCACCGGCGATCTCCGCACCGGGCCCACTCACGGTGATGTCGCCGCCGGCGACCACGAGGCCCGCGAATCGTGCGCTGCCTTCAAGTCGTACGCTGCCGTCGGCAACGAGAATGCCCTGCCCCACCGAGCCTCCGCCGAGCACGACACTCCCGCGCACGTGGATCACCGGGAGCCAATCGGCACATGACGATGACGCCGTGGGGTCGCCCCAGTTGAACGGATCCGCGCGGTCGCAGATGCCGTTCGCGGAGGTCGGACGCGGGGTCATGGTGCCACCCGCCAGGTCGATGGACGCGCGCCTGGCGAGTGACGACATGCTTTCGTTGACAAAGTCCGCAAACGCCGAGTAGGCAATCGCGCTCGAGTCGATCACCGGCGTTCCAAAGACGCCGGAGGCAGCAGACGTCGCACAGGTCGCGCACGTGACGCGCGACACATCTGGCACGGCTATCCCGGCCGCGGAAGCATTTTCGGCGCACGCCGTGGCGGAGTCGGCGAGGAACGCCGCGTCGCGACCGTCCACAATGCCGGCGTCGACCAAAACGGCGCCGCCTGTAGTGAGCGCTGCGCGCGCCACGACTCCTGCGTCGACGAGGCGGAGCGATGCGCCCACGGTGTGGCGCGCGGGGATTCCTCTCCGATCACCGCCCCGCATGGCCGTCGCCGTCATCCACACGGCGTCACGCTGAACACGCGTGGCGACGACGATCACGGACTCGTTAGGTGGGCCGTACTCGGTGAGCAGCGTATCGGTGCGCCCGACGAACTGCTCGACATTTCGCCGAGGGTCCCAGGTGAGGATCCCGCGGTCGATCGCCCATTCCGCCGCGGCCAGCGCGCGCTGGTCCGCGCGATCCCCGCGCCCGGAGCGCAGCTCCTCAGTGGACACGAACAGCGCGCCCGCGACCAGCGCCGACAGCAGGACGAGGGAGAAGATCGCGGCCGGCAGGGCGAAGCCTTCGCGCCGCTGGGTGCGATGCAGGCGCATCATCGGTTCCGGACTCGAACGCCCACAGCTTGTGAGTCGGTCACGGCACCTGTCCCCGACAGCGTTCCGCGCCCGACACCGCGGGCCACTACAGTCACGCGAGTGATCCGCGCGGCATCGCCTGGGTCGACCAGCTCCGCGCCCTCCTCATCGAAGTACCGCAGCGCAAGACCACTTGCCCCACCGCCCCGCGAATACGGGGCGAAGGGCCCACTCACAGGCTGAACGACACTGAAGCCCGTTGCGCTCCACTCCGAGTATCCGAGGTACCAATCCGCGGTGCCTGCGCGATAGAACCGGTACCTCACACGTCGAAGCACACGAACGAAGGTGCCCGGGAGGACCGATGAAGGAACGCGTCGGGCTGTGCCGAACCGAACGATGAGCGGCTGCCCGAGCGTGTCCGCTGTGGGCACGAACGGTGATCCGCCGCACACCGATGCGTTCGAGGCAACGTCGGCGACGTCGAGCGAGACCCAGGCGTCGTCACTCGCGCGGTCAGTTTCGCCCGCATCGTAGACGAGGGCCACGTCGCCGGCCTGCGGCGCGGTGGTAAACGACGTGAGTGGCACACTGCGACCCGACGGCGCGAGCGCGATGGCGCCGCCTCCGGGAACAGTGTCGCACGCGATGGCGGTGCCAATGGTCGCGCGGATCTCGAGAGCGGAGTCCGAGAATGCGAGCACGTCACCGCCCGCGGGCGAGATCGCGCGGAGCTCACCCGGCAGGATCCCGGTCGCATCACGGAGCGAGACGCGCTGCTCGACGAGCGACGCCGCGTTCACGTAGAAGCGCTGCTGGCGGCGAAGGACGCTGCCGATGCCGGCAGCCAAGATGCCTCCAAGCACGAGCGCGACCATGAGCTCGACGGTCGTGAACCCGATCGCGGTCACTCGCGTACGCACGGTACAACCAGTCGGTACGTGTCGCTTCGGTTCCCGCGTCGCAGAACGGCGCCGACCGTCAGCTCCACCTGTGCGGCGACCGAGTCACGCGAAACGGTCCATGCGACAGTTATTCCGTCGCGGGTAGCGGACCCGCTGCTGACCGCGTCGCACCGTCGTGCGCCGAGCGAGTCGAGGACGCTGCGCGCTGCGTGGGCCGCGGCCGTCAGCCGCCCGCCGTCGCCGACGTGGGCGGCAACGAGACCGGAGGTTGCGGCGAGCGCGACGAGGCCGATCGTGAAGACGACGACCGCGACGAGCAGCTCGACAATCGTGAACGCCGGGCGCATGGCGAACGAAGATGGCGGGTCGCCATTGGGAAGCGACATCGTTCCTTTGCCGCTCGCATCGGATTGCTCGTTATGCAGCCGACCGGGTATCCCAAATACGAAGGGCGGTGGCCAGAGGCCACCGCCCTTCGGACGTTCGCTGCAACAGCGACGCTAGTTACACTTCGGCTCCGCTTCGACCACCGCCGGCAAGACCGCGGCGACGCCAATGAAGATCGCGCAGGTGCGGGTCGTGGCGCTGTGCGCCGCCGTCGCGCTCCAGCCCGTGCCGCCCGTCGCAGCCGCGACAACCTGAACGCCGGCCGAGGGGACGAACCCGGTCAGCGACGCCGTCGTGCCGCCCTGGTTCTTCGCGGTGCCGCTCGTGTAGACCTGGAAGTCCGAGAAGTAGCCTTCCTCGACCGTCGCCATGTTCCGGAGGTCCGACTTCATCGACGCGAGGTACGCCTTCTCCTTCGTGTTCGCGAACTTCGGGATCGCGATCGCGGCCAGAATACCGATGATCACGACGACGATCAGAAGCTCGATCAGCGTAAAGCCCTTGCGAGTGGTGTTGCGCATGCGTTTGCTCTCCGAATGCCTGAGGGGTTCGACGTACCGTTCACAATGCACTGCACGATTCACGGCTCGGGAGAAGGCAACGCGCGGACCACTTGCTCTGTTCGCTTGTTCCATCTTCACCCGCAACGACTTGCGCGATTTGTGCACTGCATCGCAACGCCGACGACGGGGAGTGAATTGCGCGCTCTCTTGCAGTCTGCCACGGCATTCGCCGCCTCCCACCTGAGCCAGACTGCCCCGCCGCGTGCTCGGCACCGACGATGCCTCGCGACGCCGCGTGCTACGTAGGGAGGACGCGCCGCGAAAACCCTCGTAACCACTGCATGCATAACGCGATGCGCATCACGGTGCGAACACGTTGTATCGCACGATGTGCCAGAATGCTGCGACGCCGTCCTTCCACCCGATCTTCTTCCCTTCGGCGTAGGTGCGACCCGAGTAGGAAATCGGCACCTCGTAGATCCGCACCTTGGCGCGAGCGAGCCGTGCCGTCACCTCGGGCTCGAAGCCGAAGCGATCAGACGTTAGGGTCAATGCGCGCGCGACCTCACCGCGAATCGCCTTGTAGCACGTCTCCATGTCCGTGAGATTCAGGTTCGTGAACATGTTGCTCACCATCGTGAGCACCTTGTTCCCCACGGAGTGCCAGAAGTACAAGACGCGATGCGGACCGCTCAGGAAGCGTGAACCGAACACGGCATCGGCGAGTCCCGAGATGATCGGCTCGAGCATCGTCGGCCAATCAGCCGGATCATACTCGAGATCGGCGTCCTGTACGATGACGACGTTCCCCGTGCTCGCGGCGAGCGCCGTTCGAATCGCCGCGCCCTTCCCCATGTTGTGCGGCTGATGGATCAGCCGGTGAATTCTCCCCTCGGCGTACAGGCGATCGAGGATCTCCTTCGTGCCGTCGGTCGAGAAGTCGTTCACGCAGATGACCTCTTTGCGAACCGGCACCGCGTGCACCTGATCGAGGATCAGCTCGATCGTCTCGCGCTCGTTATAGACGGGGATCAGCACCGACAACACGAGCGAGTCCCGGTCGATCGGCGTACGGCCGCGCATGCGCGGCGTGGATCCCGGAGCCTCGAGCGCGGCGGCCGAGGACTCGGTGGTTGGCTCGTATCTCGTTGGGGTCATTTCGTCACAGGTTCGTAGACTCGCGCCGTGGCGATACTTCCCGCGTAACGCAGGACTGGGGGTTGTTCCGCCGCGAGGATCGCGGCGGCGTCAATGCTCTGTTGCGAGGAGGCGATGTACCAACGCGGCCCGAGCTGCGCCAGCATCCCGCGCAGGATCTCGGCGTCCTGCGCCGGCGTGAGCGGTGTTATTCGTCCGAGCGCAGTGAACGTTGCCGTCGGGACTGCCCGTCGCCCGGTGTAGAGATACACGATGAGGTCGTGATCGCTGATCACCACGTCCTCCGGCCGGGTCGAACGAGCGACCCACTCGGCGATCGGCTTGGCGCGCGTGCCGGCATCGCTCTGAATGTTCACCCACCACTGCGCACGGACACCTCGCACGTTGTACGTGGCATAGCCGGCAGCGACAACGAGCGATGCCGCCAGCCCGACATATCGGATGCCCTGCACTGACAACCGGGCCGGCTGCCACGTCCAGACGCGTCGCACGCCGGCGGCGAACAACGCCGCGAGCACCGGCCACCAAACGAGCGCGAAGCGGGTGGGCTCGAACGGCCACGCGAGGATGACCGCGCCGTAGGCGACCAGGAACACGATGGTGATCGGGATGCGTCGCCAGACCGACGCGGCTCCGACAACCAGCAAGGCAATCACCGTGCCTAACGACACGAGGCGCGGCCAGACCGGTGCAACGGGCAGCGTTATGTACCCGAGGAACCCGAATAGCTCGTCCGCGTTCTTCTCGAGAACGGCCTTCGCGAACGGGAGCCCTCCAGCTCGGTAGCCCTCGGACAGCCACGGGCCGTACGCGCCGTACTTCCCCACGAGGGGCGCAGGCATCTCGGCCTGGTAGGCCGAGAGCCAGAGCTGCCACGGCACGATGAAAGCGAGGGCTGCCGCGGCAACGACGGCCGCGGGCTTCCAGCGTCGGCGGAGCAGCAACACCAGGAGCGCTGCCGGCAGCAGGAAGACTCCGACGGTTCGAACGAGGGTCAACACGCCGATGAGCGCGCCAGCGCCTACGGCACTCCGCACGCTCCCGTCTTCCGCCGCGCGCTCGGCAAGGAGCAGCGTCGGGATGACGAGCAGCATGTACAGCGGCTCGGACAGCACGACACCGGTGATCAGGAGCACGACGACCGAGATCGTGCCCACGACGGCCGCGGCTGCCGCGCCTAACGGCTGGAGCCCCAGCCGCGACCGTCCGAGTCGATACGTGCCGACGGCGGTCCCGGCGAGAAAAAACGCGTTGAGAAACTTGAAGACGACGATGTTGTCGGGGAACGACGGGAACATCCTCCAGAGCGCGGCGAGCACGAGCGGGTAGCCCGGCGGAAAATGCGTGGCGTGAGGCGCTCCGGGGATGTTGATCATGCGAAAGCCCTCGCCGGTCGCGAGCGCTTTCGCCAGCACCACGTAGATGGCGTCGTCCTGGAAGACGCCCACCGGCCACGGGGTGATGGTCAACAGAGCGGCGGCCAGGACGATAGCCCCGATAACGATCGGAGCGACGCGGTCCGGCGAGAAGCCTGCCGCAACGTCGCGTGGCCCTTCTGATACCGCCGTCCGCGCTGCGTCGCCCACCACTGTCATCGCGGCACCGGAACGAAGATCGCGGCCGTGGGAAGCAGCACGTGGACCCGAAGCTCCGGCGGCGTTCTCATGGTGAGAGCGCGTGCGGCCATCACGCCGTACGACGTCGTCCCGATCACGTACGTCGGCTTGTAGCGCGCGATGATCGTGCGCAGGGCTTCTGTCGCAAACGGGTACGTCTGCTGCTTCAAGAACTCCTCGGGCGTGAACGTGCCGACCGGTACGGTGTGACGTCCGGTGTACAGATAGAGCAGCGGGTCGTCCTCCATTGCGATGACGTCGGAAGGGCGCGTCGACGCACGGACCCACTCGACCACGGGCGTCGCGCGCGCCGCGGTCACGCGCGGAACGGAGTCCCGCCATTGCTGGCGGATGCCATTCACATTGTACCAGCCGAAGCCCGCAACGAGGAGCCCGCAGGCAGCGAGCGACAATGCGCGCACGTAACGCATCGGGGCAGCGGCGGGGCACCATTCGACCACGGCGCCGATACCGAGCGCGACCATCGCAGAGAACAGTGGCAATAGCGCCCAGACGAAACGCGTCGGTTCGAACGGCCACACGACGACCAGCGCCATGTATGCGGCCACGAACCACGCCGTCACCGGTGCCCGCCGCGCGAGGCGCCACGCACCCAGCGCCAGGATGGTCGTCGCCGCGATGGCCACCGGCAGATGCAGCACGCGAGGCGACGCCTCACTTCCCGTGAACATCACCCACAGCATGCCGTACAGCGCGCGCGCGTTCGTCCAGACGACCCGGAGAACGAACGGCGCCCCGTGCTCGCGCACGGCGTTGACAAGCCATGCGTCGTACGGCCCGTACTTGCCCATCAGAATCGCCGGGATTTCGGCACCGTGGGCCGCGACCCAGAGATGCCACGGGACCATGAACACCGCGCACCCAGCCAGCGCACACGCTGCCGGAACGAAACGCCGACGGAACAGCAGAACCAGGGCTAACGCCGGAACGATGAACATCCCCGTGGTGCGCACCATCGCGAGCGCGCCACCGGCCAGGCCGACGAACAGGGCGTTCCGCCATTCGGCGCGCTCAGAAACGCGTTCAGCGTAGATGAGCACGGGAAGGAGCAGCGCCATGAACATCGGCTCGGAGAGCGCGAAGACGCCGAAGATGATGGCCGGAATGGACACGCAGCCGGCGATCGCCACGAGCGCGGCACCTAACGACGACAGGCGGAGACGCGCGTGCGCGAACCGGAATGTGCCGAACGCCGCGAGCGCCAGGAATCCGGCGTTCGCGAACGTGAACAACCCGACGTTCTGCGGGAATTGCGGCGACAGCTTCCAGAGCAGCGCGAGAAACAGCGGATAGCCCGGCGGATAGTGCGTCGCATACGGGGCGCCGGGGAGGTTGAGGTATCGGTACCCTTCTCCGCTCGCGAGCGCCTTGCCGAGGATGACGTAGATGCCGTCGTCCTGGAAGACGCCGGCCGGCCAGTTAGGGACTGCCGCGAGGGCAACGGCGAGAGCAATCGCGGCGACGAGAACGCCGATCGTGCGTGAGTCCGCGAACCTCGTGCGAGCGTCCGGCTCCGAGTCATCCGGTGCCCCGTATCCGGCGGACAGCACACTCATGCCGTCTGGTGTGCGAACGGAGAGAGTCATCGTCGCGGGAGTGGCAGAGTAGGCGCGAGCCTCGCTGAATCGCGCAGCGCGGCCGCGAGCTCGGGACGCTGTCGTCGCAGCGCGACGTCGGCCGCCTCCCGAAACACGACCGAGTCGCGCGGGAAGAGCTGCCGCGCGATGGCCAGCTCGCGATCCGCCTGCTCGAGCGAGTTTGCGCCCTTGAGCACTCGGCCGGCCGCGAGATGCGCCTCGTAGGACTCTGGATGGTCGGTGAGCAGCGTCAGGAGATAGGCCCGATCGTCGCGCCATGTGGGCGTCCGCGTCCACGTCCGGATGCCGAACGCCAGCACGACCGATACGGTAGCGGCGGCGACCATCGGCCGCCGGGAAACGAGGAAGCGCTCGGCCGCTGCTCCCGCGGCGAAGCATGCGCCTACGCTCGCGAGGTACAACGTTCGTTCGGCCAATACAACACCTGACGCGAACAGGACGTTCGAGACCGGCGCCAGCGCCAGCGGCACCCAGATCAGCGAAAACGCCATCACCGGCCAGCGACGCTGGCGAAGGACGACCGCGAGCGCCAGCACGAACACCACGAGGATCGCGAGGCCGGCGGCGGTTGCCAGCGAGAAACCGGGAGCCGGCGATATGACGTTAGGTGCATAGCTCGCCGAGAGCTCGGCCGGCGCGATCAGCAGCCGGACGTAGTGCGGAATCACGCGCGCGACGATCTCGAGGCGCTCCAGCGCATCCGCGCCAGCCAGCCCTCGCGCCGGGGCTCTGAACGCGCGATCATGGAATACCGCCACGACTGTCGCGGTGTAGGTCAGCGCGACGCCGCCATATCCCGCGTACAGCCAGCGTCGCGAGCGAAGCGTCGGTCGCCAGTCGCGCTCCAGCACCACGTCGTTGGCCACGACCAGCGCGAGGAACACGATCGCGCTCTCCTTGCTGAGCAGCGCGAGGGCGAAGAAGGCCGGCGCCCAGGGATTCGATCGGCGGTGCGCCAGCACTGCCGCGAGGACCAGGGCCGCCGCCATTGGCTCGAGGCGGCCCACCACGTTCGACACCGCCTCGACGTGAACCGGATGGACCGCGAACAGGATCGTGGCTACGCCGGCGGCGACCGGCGCCAGCAGCTCGAATGCGAGCCAGCCCACGAGCACGGTCGCCGCCCCGTGCCAGAGCAGGTTCACGGCGTGGAACCAGCGAGGATCGCCGCCCGAGACCTGCCAGTCGAGCGCGAACGTCAGAATGCCCAACGGGCGATACTGGCCGCCGCCGAGGGCGTCGGGCCAGTACGGCAGCGCGAACGCGCGCCAGGCGCTGGCGGGTGACGTCACGAGCGGGTTTCGGACGATGACGCCACCGTCATCCAGCACGAACCCGTTGGCCAGTGCGTTCACGTATACCAGCAGCGCTGCGACCAGACCCGAAGCCAGCGCGAGCCGCCTGACGCGGTCGCGGCCCGTCAGGTCGACGAACACCGGGACAGGCCCGACGCGCGCGCGAGCCGGGAACGCGCCGCTCTGGGTCACGCCTCGGCCCCGAAGCGCGACAGCTTCCGATGCAGCGTGGACGGATCGATGCCTAACGTCTCGGCAGCGCGTGTCTTGTTCCCTGCCTCGCTCTGCAGCACCCACATGATGTACGCCCGCTCGATGGTCTCGAGCGTGGGATTTCGCACTGGGCGTTCGTCGACGAGCTTCACCGGCTCGGGCGTGGTGATGCGATCCGGCAGCGCATCCAGCTCGATCACCTCGCCAGACGTGAGGATCACGGCGCGTTCGAGGGCATTCTCCAGCTCGCGGACGTTCCCGGGCCAGGGATAGTGCATCATGGCATCCTGCGCGTTCGGGCTGAGGCGCTTCGGCGTCTCGCCACGCGCTGTCGCCGAGCGATCGAGGAACGATCCGGCGAGCAGCGGAATGTCGTCGGGACGATCGCGCAGGGGCGGCAGATAAATGGCGATGACATTGAGGCGGTAGTACAGGTCGCGGCGGAACCCGCCGCGGCGAATCTCCTCCTCGAGATCGCGATTCGTGGCCGCGAGGAGTCGCGTATCGATCGGCTGCGGTTCGGTCGCGCCGACGGGAATCACTTCTCGGTGCTGCAGCACCCGGAGCAGTTTCACCTGCGTGGCTGCCGTCGTCTCGCCGATCTCGTCCAGGAAGAACGTGCCCCTTCCCGCCGCGGAGAATAACCCAACCTTGTCCTTCACCGCACCAGTAAACGAGCCCTTCACGTGCCCGAACAACTCGCTCTCGAGCAGGCTCTCCGGGAGCGCGCCGCAGTTGATCGAGAGAAACGGCGCGTCGTTTCGAGTCGAGAGGTCATGGATGTAGCGGGCGATCACCTCCTTACCAGTACCGGACTCGCCCTGGATGAGCACCATGGAATCCGTGGGCGCGACGGTCTCGGCGAGGCGCAGCACCTCGAGCCAGTTGCGGGCGTTGCCGATCGGTCGCGCCCCGTTGTGCTTGTCGCGTCGCCGGATCTCCTGCTTGAGTGATGTGTTCTCCACGCGGAGGCGACGATGCTCGGCGGCACGGCGCAGAATCGCGACGAGCTCGTCGTTGCGAAACGGCTTCTGGATGTAATAGAAGGCGCCCTCGTTCACCGCCTGCATCGCCGACTGCAGCGTTGCCTGGGCGGTCATCAGGATGACTGGCGTGTCCACATCTCGCTGCTTCGCGGCGGATAGCACCTGCAGGCCGCTCACGGCAGGCATGCGCACGTCGCTCAGGATGATGTCCGGCGACAGCGACTCGATCTGCTCGAGCCCCTGCTTTCCGCCGAGCGCGACGTGTGGCGTGAAGCCCTCGTTCTTGAGGAGGATGCGAAGGGAGTCCAGGATCCCGGCTTCGTCGTCGATGATCAGGACGTTAGGCGCGCCATTCGAACGCTCGGTCACACGAGTTCTCCGTTGTCGGACTGATGAGAAGGCAAGAGGACGGTCACGCGCGTTCCCCGGTCGTCGCTGTCCACGAAGACGAACCCCGAGTGCGCTTCGATCGCGCGGTGCACGATGCTGAGGCCGAGTCCCGAGCCGCCGGGCTTCGTCGTGAAGAACGGGTCGAACAGCCGGTCGCGAATCTCCGCGGGAATTCCTGGTCCGTCGTCGGAAACGCGAAGTGCGACACCGCCCAGGTCGAACGAAACGCCGGCCGGAACCTGATCCATCGAGAGAGGCGCGAGCTCCACGCGCACGCGGCCACCGTGCGGGGACGCCTGGACGGCGTTGAGCGCGAGGTTGAACACGGCGCGATGCAGGAGGTCCTCATCTCCTTCGACGACGATCCCCTCGTTCGCGCCGACGCACACGACTTCCACATCGTCGAGGCGATCCGGGTGCGCCGCAGCGAGACTTGCGGCTCCTCGCGCGACGGCCGCGAGATCGACCGACTCCACGCGCGCGACGCGTACGCGGGCGAAGTCGAGGAACTCGGACAGCAGCCGCGAGAGGCGATCGGATTCGCGGACGATGAGATCCGCCAGGGTGCGCTCGTCCGCGTTGCTGCGAGGCGATCGCGCGAGCGTTTCGACCGCGCTCCGAATCGCGGCGAGTGGATTCTTGATCTCGTGCGCCAGCGAGGCGCTCAGCTCCGCAACGGCTTCCAGACGCTCGGCGCGTGCGTGAAGCACATCGAGCCGTTTCTGGTCGGAAATGTCCTGGAAGATCGCGGTGGCCGTAGCGCTCGCCCCGCCCTCCTCGCCCTCGGAGCTCGTTGTATTCAGGCCGATCGGAAACCGACGGTCGCGGATCGTGATGGTGCCTTCGGCGCGGGACGTGCGTGTCCCGTCTCGCGCAGCGCGACCGAGCGCGCGAGCCAGTTCGGGCGCGGCGCCGGAGATCGTTTCGATTACCGGGGAGCCCAGGTGCTGATCGAGCCGAATGCCGAGCAGTTGCGAGGCTGCCGGGTTCGCATAGACGAGCCCGCCCGAGGCGTCGACCGTCACTATTCCGCTGCGTATGTTCCTGAGAATGTCGTCGGCTTGAAGGCGTACCTTCACCAGCTCCGCCGCCAGCTGCTCGGTGCCCGCCCCGGCCTGGCGCAGCCGGGCCGCGATGTACCCGCTTCCGAGCGCGACCGCGGAGAAGACTCCGAGTTGCAACCAGACCCCGAGGTCGAGCTGCGTACCCGGCGTGATGATGACGTCCGCGAAGTAGAGAACGCATCCGAGCGCCGCGATCAACAGCCCGCCGGAAAACGGCAGGAGCAGCGAGGCGGCGGCGATGACGAGAATGTAGAGGGCGGCGAACTGGGAGGTCCCGCCACCTGTGACGTGCACGATCGTCGTTACGACGACGAGGTCGAACAGCGATTGGGTGTAGAAGAAGCCGGGCCGAAGCGGCTTCCCATAGATCCCGCTGTACAGCGCGGAACCGGCGGTGAACACGAGGGCGCCCGTGATCAGCAGCGAGGCCACCAGCGTGACGTTCTCGTCGGCGTTTCTCCAGGCGAGAACCGCCGCCACGAAGATCGCGCCCGACATCGCCAATCGAGCCAGGTGCACCCAACGCAGAATTCTGTGCGGGTCGAGGATCGGCTGGCGGCCGGGATCGTCGGATCTGGTGACGGAGCGCACAGGCTGGGGGCGTTGCAACTTGCGCTGGAGTAGACTTCAAGCGAGCTATGGCATTCTGCTACGATCTGACGATCTCGTAGGGAGGTTGTTTCCGAGTGCAAGCGGCTGAACATCTGAGCTTCACCGCGTACGCCTGGCGCCTGGGAGTGGTAGTCCTCCTGGTCCTGGCGAACGCGTTTTTCGTTGCCGCCGAGTTCGCCCTCGTGAGCGCGCGGCGCAGCCGGATCGATCAGATGGCGAGCGAGGGGGACCGGCTCGCGAAGGCGGCACAGTCCGCCATGAAGAACCTGAACCGCTACATCTCTGCGACGCAGCTCGGCATCACGCTGGCGTCACTAGGCCTGGGCTGGATTGGTGAGCCCGCGCTCGCCGGGCTCATGGACCGGGCGCTCGGCGTTTTCGGGATCAGACCACCCGCCGCAGCGTTGCACACGGTGGCCGGTGCGACCACCGCCTTCATCGTCATCACGTTCCTTCACATCGTGCTGGGCGAGCTGACCCCGAAGGCGATCGCGCTCGTGAAGGCCGAGGGAGTGAGCCGCTACCTCGTCGTGCCGCTCATGGTCTTCGCGAAGGTCATGTCGCCGGCGATCAGTCTGTTGTACAGCACCGCGAACGTGCTGCTGCGGCGGCTCGGCATCAGCCCCCAGTCGGACGCGCACCACGTCCACTCCCCAGAAGAGCTGCGACTGCTCGTTATGCAGGCTCGCGCGCACGGGACGCTGGACGAGACGGACTCGGCGATGCTCGCGGGCGTGTTCGACTTCCATGAGAAGAAGGCGTACGACGTCATGCGCCCGCGGACCGAGGTCGCGGCGCTCGACATCGACAGCACGGAGGAAGAGGTGTGGACTGTGGTGCGGCGCGAACGGTATTCGCGCTACCCCGTCTATCGCGACACCCTCGACGACGTCGTCGGCGTCTTCCTCGCCAAGGACCTCTGGCTGCACGACGGGAAGCAGCCCTTCTCGCTCAAGGATTTCGTGCGGGCGGCGCTGTACGTTCCGTCGAGCAAGCCGGCGGAACGCGTGCTGGATGACCTCCGGAAAACCCGCGCCCAGATGGCCGTGGTGCTCGACGAATACGGCGGCACGGCCGGAATCCTGACGATGGAGGATCTCGTCGAGGAGGTGGTCGGCGACATCACGGACGAATACGACTTCGCGTCCAGGACGGCCGTGATGATGGATGGCGTGCTCGAGCTCGCGGGGTCCCTGTCGCTCGTGGACGTGCGCTCGGACTATAGCCTTCCCATCCCCGAAGGCGATTGGTCGACGTTAGGCGGGTACGCGTTCGGCCGGCTCGGCCGCCTTCCGAAGATCGGCGACCGTGTGGAGTTTCCCGGTGGCGAGCTCGAGATCATTGCGCTCGAGGGACGCCGGGTGGCCGGGCTGCGCGTCCATCGTGACAACCCGGACAAGGTGACCGCGACCTCACCCGCCGGAGCGGCCGCCCACTAACGCATGGCCGACCAGACACTCGACGGCGTTCGCGTCAACGAACGCGTCGTCATCCCGCGCGACGAGCTCATGGCGCGGGCCTCACGGTCGGGCGGCGCCGGCGGACAGCACGTGAACACATCGTCCACGCGCATCGAGCTCGTGTGGAACGTGCAAGCGTCACGCGCCCTGACGGACGAGCAGCGCGAGCGCGTGATTCGGAAGCTCTCGTCGCGGCTGGACGCCGACCGCAACCTGCGCGTCGTGGCGAGCGATCGGCGGAGCCAGCGCCAGAATCGGGAGAGCGCCGAGGTGCGGATGGCGGAGCTGGTGCGGCAGGCACTCGTCGTCCCGAAGACGCGGCGGCCCACGAAGCCGAGCCGCGCCGCGAAACAGGCGCGACTGGAGTCGAAGCGGCGTCTCAGCGACAAGAAGCGCGAGAGGCGTTGGCGAGAGGAGTAGACGGATGACGGGCTGCGTTCCGCGCGCCGGGTCAAAGGGGGCAAACCCACCCTGCACGCGTCCCACAGCCCGCCATCCCTGCCTCGGCGCCTAACGAAGCGCCGATCCCGCCGCCTAACGTCCCGCTGGTACGCCGATCGAAATCCCGATGCGGTAGGTGACGAAGTTCGCTTCGCTCCGAATCGGACTGATCACGATGCTTCCGTCCGGAAGGTCCCGGATGCTCCCCCTGCGGAGATACGACGCCTGGCCGTTTCGGTGGACCGTCGCACCGAGGTCGAGCAGCACCGGGATCGTCCTCATGGACAGTGGGATGAGGACGCCACCGCCGCCCGTGAGAGCGAACACAAGGTCATCGTGATTCGTCGCGTCGTACGCCCCGTAGTCGTAGTCCTCGGTGTCATTGACCGACGAATGCGTGAAGAAATAGGTGAAGCCGGCGGTCGCATTGATGTACGGGCGGAACGGTCCGGCGGGCACCGAGATCTGCGGGCCAATGCCGCCGAACCCGATGTCGTTGGTAGTGGTCACGTCGACCGGGACACGGCAGCTCACGAGGCAGCCGCCGATCGTCTCGCTTCCGTACTGGACGAAGCCGCCCTCGGCGCGAATGCCGAATACGCGGTCGTGATCCAGATTCCAGACGAAGCCACCCGTCAGTCCGTAGCCGGTGCCAATGAAGTCGCTGAAGTCTCCGATCGGCTGTGAGACGGCGAAGTTCAGGTCACCGTAGCCACGCGGGAGTGCGGAGTCGCCTCGCCGAGTCGTGTTGGTCTGTGCTGAGAGCGCCGGAGTGATCGCATGGAGAGCCGCAACGGCCGCGAGCGTCACGAGCGCGCTGGAGATGCGAGCAGGGCGAAACATGGTGACGGTTGTAACCCGATAGGTTGAGTCGCTGCGAAGAACTGGCTCGAAGCGTTTCGGAGCCGTACGTCTCCGGATATCGAACGTTTCACGACCGGCGGTACGGAAATCTGCTGCGCACGTTCTCGTACACATCGGTCGTGCAAAGGTGCCCGATAGACACCTCGCTGAACCTGAGGGCAGGCGTTTTCGTCACCGCTCGGTCGGGCCAAAGCGAAAGGGTCAGATCAGTCGATCTGACCCTGTCATCTGGCCCTGAGCTTCCTACTCGGGGATGTCCTCGCCAAAGGGATCGCCCGGCGGCGGACGCAACGCCGGGCTCAGCGCCGGCAACTCTCGCCGCTCGATCCAGCGTGTGAGATCGGCAGCAATGCTCGCAAAGTGCGCACGCTGCTCGACGCCGCCAGCGCGAGCCAGCACCCGCGCACGCGAGGTGAGCTCCGCGATCTTGTACTCGGCCATCGCGCGAACTTCGGGTGCGGCGCCGCTGTCGGCCGCGAGCGCGATCAATCGATCTGTCACGGCGCGCTGCGTGACCCGCTTCAGTGCTACCAACTTCGGGGACTGCGGCACCGCCCCGCCCCAGGTGCCCTCCACGAGTGCGTCGATTGTCTCCGAGAGGGTCAGCGGCCGATCACCATGGGCGGACTGCTGAACGAGCCGCGCTGCACGTTCGCGCTGGAGGATCCCATCGACAATCATCTGCGCGAGCGTGCGAGCCGCTCCGAGCTCGTCGAACGCGGGGCGCGTGCGCGTTCCGAACAGCTCGACCGAGCCGGAATACGAGAACGGCCTCGGCGCGAGCAGCGTGAGCACCGTGTCGGGGATCGCGAGCTCGGCCGGCTGCAGCGCAGCGATCAGTGACGAGAGCGCCTGACGTTGCCGAGCAGGGCTGAGGGAACGCGAGGCCTGCTGGCCGTCTCCGGCTACGGCGTTGCTGTATTCCAGTCCCCCGATCGGTTTCGTGGCGCCGTTGATCGCGAACCGATGGAAGAAGTACAGTGGAGCGAACCGCTCCTGAAGAAGTGACACCGGCTCGCCCGGTCGAAGGTTCGCGAGGCCGAAGCGTCGCATCGCGACGCGTCGCACGTCGGTCTGAGCCTCGAGAAAATTCAGCTCCGTCGCGGCGTCGTCCCACAGGTTCACCCGTGGGTCCGAGGCGAAATCCGGTCGCGCGTCCGCGTCCGAGAGGAACAGATAGCCCTTTCCCAGCCCCTCGCGCACGATCGCCTCGAGCGAGTCGCGCTCCGTGGCCGGCGGGAAGATGCCATACGCCCATCGAACGGCCCACACGTCGTACGCGCCAGGACCGTGGTCGTACGCGGCGCGGAGGTCGATCTGCCCTGTGGGGTCCAGCCTAACGCGCGGCGCGGGGTAGTCCATCACGGATCCGCGCTCGTAGGTGCTCGCGATGTAGTTGTGCGCCATCCCGAGCGTGTGACCGATCTCGTGGGCCGTCACCTGGCGGATACGAGCGAGCACGAACGCGGTGTCGGCCGCGGCGGGCGCGGCGCCGACGAGCGCCGCATAGATGTTGTAGTCCGTCCGGTTGCGATGGGAATCCATGTGCGCGACGCCCTTGATGATCTGGCCTGTTCGGGGATCACCCTGCGACCCGCCGAACGACCAGCCGCGCTCGTTCCGGTTCACCCACATGACGGCGTTGTACCGCGCGTCCATCGGGTCGGCACCTGCGGGCAGCATCTCCACGCGGAACGCACCGCGCAGGCCAGCCTGGTTGAACGCCTCCTCCCAGAAGCGCGCCCCTTCGACCGTGGCCGAGCGCAGCGGCTCGGGGATGCCCGGGTCGATGTAGTAGATAATGGGTTTGCGGAACGCGCTGTTCGGATCGTTAGGGTTCACGCGCTCGAGGCGATGGCGGGAGATCCAGCGCTGCTCGAGCGACCCCTGGATTGGCTGAGCGTAGTCCTTGAACGTGATCCCGAAAAAGCCGACGCGCGGATCGAGGGCGCGCGGCCGATACCCCGCGTCAGGCAACTGGACGAGCGAGATGTGTTGCCGCAGGGTGAACGCACGGCCGTCGGGGACGATCGACGAGACCGTCTCACCCGCGCGCCCCTGTGCCGCGAACGTCAACGCGACGTCGATCTCGGTGTTCTCCGGGAACGCCTTCGTGTACGTGCGATCGATGCTCGACCGGTCCCGCGCCATCGAGTAGTTGCCCTCGTTGGCGCGCGCGAGCGTGCCGGACACGTCGAGCCAATCGCGGTAGATGAAGTCGGTCGCGTCGACGAGAAGGCGCCCGTCTTCCACCGCGAGCAGCGGCAACGCCGCCACGGTGCTCGCGGGGAACGACTCGGCGACCGTGGTGGCCAGGCCGGGGTCGCGCTGCGAATCGCCGCGGTAGTTCCAGTTCTCGAACACCACGAGCACGCGGTCGCCACTGCGATCGAAGCGCGCCACCTGATCAGGCCCGTTCTCGCCGCGATCGATGCCGATCGGGTTGGAGCCGAGCCCCGTGGATTGCAGGAAGAACGCAAGCACCCGCATGGAGTCTCGCGGGATCTCGAGAAAGAGCTTGCCCTGCCGCTCATCGAGGTAGAGCGGGATGAAGCCGGCTCGGCGCTCCATTCCGCCGGTGCGGCTCGCGATGCTCGTGGCGATCGCCGGCGCTTGACCACCCTGTGCGGCCGGCGACGCCGGCGCGTTAGGCGACTGAGGCAGCGGTCGAGCGGCGGTTGGCGCCTGGGCGGGCGTGGAGTGCGTACACGCCGCGGCGATGGCGATCGCGGCGGCGCCGGTCCAACGGACTGCGCGCATGGGGGTCGAGTTGTTGAGGGACTGGGTCGTCCTACCGTTTCAGCATGTCGCGGATAACGGCCAGGATGAGAATGATCGCGATGAGGCTGAAGCAGATCGACGAGATGCTCCAGCCGATTCCGGGGCGCGACGCGACCGCCACGCTCACGCCCAGCGCGGCGATCGCGATCGCGAGCGTGGGAACCCACTGCGGCACCCGGGATCGTTCGCGACGCGAAGCGAACCAGAGCAGGGCCGCGCCGACAATGAGCGTCGCCGCCAACGGGAGTCGCATGTTACGAAGCTAGCGAGTGCGCACTCTCCTCGCTGTTCTGCGGTTGGCCAGCCATGAAGCGCAGGCCGCTATCAAGACCTCGGGCTTTCTTCCGCTAGTTGTTATCGACGATGACCGAGAGTGTCGTCGGGAGCCCGCCACCCGGAGCGTCGGTCACGAGCAGCGTCCGCACGGATCCGGTGCTCAGGATGATGTTCCCGGTGTCAGCCAGGATAGTGCTCGGGGCGCCCACTGGCGTCAGCCGGATGCGATAGCTTCCTGGCGGAACGGTCACGTACGGGGACGCCGCGCCGAACGCGAGCGCCGGGATGACCGGCGTCGCGGACGAGATCTCGTCGGTCGGGCCGGTCACGTAGATCGCGACCGGGCCGGTGGCGGCGGAGAGGTTGATTCCACGAAGCTTGACCCGACCGACGGCGGGGGATGGGTCG
The DNA here is from genome assembly GCA_046725585.1 of Gemmatimonadota bacterium. Classification (GTDB taxonomy): domain Bacteria; phylum Gemmatimonadota; class Gemmatimonadetes; order Gemmatimonadales; family Gemmatimonadaceae; genus JAJKIV01. The sequence goes on from JBKOYV010000338.1 coordinate 31,046, forward strand.
TCGGGGATGAAGAGGGCGCCGAACTGGTTAAGGCCCGGTGCCGGGATCATGCTGAACGAGCCGCCCGAAGTCAGATCCCTGGTGAAATCGACCAACGTGGTGCCGCTGCTGCTTCCGCGCGCCTGCAAGCGATGGCTGCCGGCCGAGACGCCGATATAGGGTGATGCTGCACCGAACGGGGTGCCTGACGACGCGACCACTCCGTCGACGACGAAATCGAGGGCCTGCGCGGCGGTGAGCGCGTTGATGAGCCGGACGCTGGCGTCGTTGATACTGCCCGTGAAGGCGACACCGCCGGTCGGGACGCCCTCCGCACAAGCAGCGCCGAAGACGGCGACCGCGGCGATGGCAATGGTGATAGAGACGCGCTTGCGCATGGACGGGGTCCTCGAGTGAAGTCTGAGCATGCCAACGGAAAGGCTACCGTAAATGCTCCGCCGCGTCGGTGCGGAGACGCACCGCGAGAGTGGTCGCCGTCGCCAACGCGTGTCACCTCACCGGCCACCCCGACAGAGGCCGGTCGAACTATTCTTCGATCCCGCCGCTACTTGTTGTCCCGGCGGGTTGGGTCAGCCGGCGAGCCGTCTGCCCGATTGGGTGTCATTCCGTTGTCGGCAGGCACGGATCGCTGATCGAGCGTCGCGTTGCCACCAACAGGATGCGTTGCCGGCCTGAACCGTGCAATCACCGTGCTGGCGCGATCGAGCAGCGATTCCAGCTGAATGGGGCTCAGCCCCCGCCAGTCATCCGGGTAGTGCCAGAGGCGCCGGACCTCCAGCTCACTCTCGAACCGAAGCCACGTGGTACCTGGCGGGACGTCCGCCGCGAGCGCTCGTGGGTCGTCGGCGCCGTCCTCGCGGACGTACCAGACTACACCGTCGCTATCGGTGAACGTTGTCTGTTCCATGCGACCTCGCTAGGAAAATCCCGAAACGGGACTGCAATTCCTCCGCCAACGGCCACGGATTACATCTCGCTCCATGCAGGGGAATGGCGACGACCCGCTGGAGGACTTTCCGCTGGGCGACGGCACCGCGGACACGGTAGCCCATGTGGTCTGCCCGTACTGCGGAGAAGCGAACGAGATTGGTGTCGACCCGGGAAGCGGGGCCTCACAGGAATACATTGAAGACTGCCAGGTGTGCTGCCGGCCCTGGCGGGTCACCGTCTCGTACGACGGGACCGGCGCGGCTCACGTTCACCTCGACGCTGCCGATGATGCCTGACACCCTCCCACGCTCCCTCTGGCCGATCACGCTGGACGACATCGCCGCGGCGCGCGATCGCATTCGTCCGTTCGTGCCCGTGTCGCCGTTCAGGCGCTACGCCGTGCTCGACGCCGAAGTAGGCAATGACATTGGCGTGTGGCTGAAACACGAGAATTTCAATCCCACCGGCGCATTCAAGGTTCGCAACGGGTTCTCGCTCATGACGGCGTTGAGCGACGAGCAGCGCCGGCGAGGGATCGTGGCCGCGACCCGCGGCAATCACGGGCTCGGGCTCGCCTACGCAGGCAGGGAATTCGGGGTACCCGTCACGATCTGCGTCCCGTTAGGCAACAATCCCGAGAAGAACGAGGGGATGCGCGCGCTGGGCGCTCGCCTCATCGAGGAAGGCCAGGACTACGACGAGTCGCTCGCGGTGTCGGAGCGGATCGTCCGAGATGAGGGCTCGTACCTGGCTCACTCGACGAACAACCCGCACATCATCGCCGGCGCGGGGACGATGTCGCTCGAGATCGCGGAGCAGGAACCGACACTGGACGCTCTCGTGATCGCGGTCGGCGGAGGGTCCCAGGCCGTGGGCGCGATGACCGTCATGCGGGCCATGCGCCCCCATGTCCGTGTTTACGCCGTGCAGGCAGCCGGCGCCTCCGCCACGCACGATGCCTGGCACGCGCGAGAGCCGCGCGTGACGACGACCCCGGCGACCACGTTCGCCGACGGGCTCGCGACGCGCAGCACCTACGAGCTGACGTTTCCCGCGCTGTGCGAGGGGCTCGCGGACTTCATCACGGTGACCGACGCGCAGATCGCGCACGCGTTGCGACTCCTGCTTCGGACGACCCACACGCTCGTCGAGGGCGCTGGCGCCACGGGGCTGGCGGGCTTGCTGGCTCTGAAGGACCGCCTGGCCGGGCAGCGAGTTGGGATCGTGGTCAGTGGCGGGAACATCGACCACCAGACGCTTCGCCGAGTCGTGAATCGAGAGATCTAGAGCGCGATCGGCGGTTGCATAAATTCATGACGCTCGTCACCGCGGCAACCGGGCACAATGGCCAAATTGTCGTGGGGGAACAGGCCGCGGCCGCGTTGGGCGCGCGGCCGGCGTCCACGCCGACGAACATTGGACTGTCCACGTTACGGTACAGGCGGCGTTGGGTCGATTGATGTGGTAGACTGTGTAGTGCCTTGTACGACAGCGACATCCCGTCGTCGAGGGCCACGAGATCGGCTCGGCACCGCGAATGCCTTGCCGCTCTCGACGCACTTGCTGAGGTTCGAATGCACAGGTTGCCTTTTCGGGCGGTCGTCGCGGCTCTGATCACGCTCGCCGTCTCAGAGGCTCAGGCGCAGTCTCGTTTCGAGCTGTCGCCCTTCGCATCGCGGAACAGCTCGCTCGAGGGAAGTCCGACCCTTCTCGGCGCTTCCTTCACGAGCTATAGCGGTGCGCTCGGCGGGATCTTCGGGATGCGCTTTGGCGGGGCCTACGACATCCGGGCTCTCGGAGGCTCGGGCGCGACCACCGACCCGGAGCGCGGTTGGGTCGCAGACGCCGACGCCGTCATCTCCCCCGCACGGTTCCCGGTGATCGGGCCACTTCTCGGGGGCTTCCTGCCGACATTCTTCTCGGGGATCGGCGTGGAAGGCCTGCGGCGGGGCGACGGAACCGGCGGCCAGAGTCTCGTCGGCAGTTACGGAGTCGGCGTGACGCGCAGCCTGGGCACGATCGCGTTCGAGACCGAGGCGCGGCACCGGGTGCCGGTGAACTGGAGCGGGTCATCCAGCGACGCGACGGCTCCTGTACCCACCACGCGCAAGGGTTGGGAGTATCGCATTGGTTTTTCGATTGGCTTCGGCGGCAAGACCACTCCGCGTGGTATCCCGTCAATCTCCATTCCGGTTGGAGCGACCTCCTCGCGCCGCAATGAGCCCGCACCGACGGCCTCCGCAAGCGCGGTCCTCACGACGGGGGATGTCTACCTCGGGACGCGCTACACGTACGGCGGCTCGACGCCGCAGTCAGGATTCGACTGCTCTGGTTTCGTGCAGTTCGTGTACAGTCGCAACGGGGTGACGCTCCCGCGCACATCGCGGCAGCAGGCGACCACGGGGCGGTCACTCGCGGCGAAGCTCAACGGGCTGCGCGCGGGGGATCTGCTGTTCTTCTCGCAACGCGGGGACGTCGTCGATCACGTGGCGATCTACGCCGGGAACGATCGCATCCTGCACTCGAGCTCGAGCGGTGACGGGGTGCGCTACGATGACCTCAGCTCTGCGCGCGGGAAGTGGTTCAGGGATCGCCTCGTCGCAGCGCGTCGTGTGTTAGGCGAGGGCGCGACGTTCGTCGACCCGACCGTCGTGGCGCAGCGGGATCAGAAGCTGGATCCGCCGGATGCCGCGCCGAAGCCGTAGGGAAGCGGGAAGCGGGAAGCGGGAAGCGGGAAGCGGGAAGCGGAAACCGGGGACTGGGGACTCGGCGCTGGCGACTCCCGACTCGTCGTCGCGGTCAGGCTCGTTGGGGTAATAGCAGCAGCTCGTAGCACGCGGCAGTAGCCCGCAGCACTCGGCTACCAGCCAGCAGCTCCGATGCTAAGGCTTGTACGTAACCCCGATATATACCCCTACCCTGTGCCGGAACGGCTCGTCCCACGAGTACGCCGCGCCTGCCTTGAGGCCGATCGCGGGGATGGCGAAGGCCGGAAAGGCCGGCACCGAGTAGTCGGCATCGACACCGGCGACGCGTTTCCATCCGGTAAGGTTCTCGTGAGTAGTCGCCACCCAGTAGAACGGGCGCAGCGGGCCTAACGCGGTAGACGCGCGCAGCAGCTTTGCGTGCGTGCCGATAGCGAAGCCTGTCGGCAGAGCCGGCACGGGAATCCGCTGCGAGAGCACCGGGGCGTCCACCAGCGGTGATGGCCAGCCCCCGATCGCAAAGCGCTCGTACAGCCCGCCGCCGCCGTCGCTTCCGGCGAGCGTCGCGTCGACGCGCCCGCCGCCGAATGGTGTGGCCAGGTCGGCCGTAACCGTACCGATCGCTCGGGCGAATCCGAGCCCGCCGGTTGCACCACGCGAGCCGTGAACGACGGCAAGGAGGTCCATGCGGTAGCCGCCTCGCCTAACGCGTGTCGATCCGCGCGCTTCGCCGAACACAAGCCCTCGACTGGGGCGGCCGGCATCCGCCTGGTCCAGCACGCCGTAGTTCCCGCCGACGCGCAGCTGGAGACGCGCGGAGCCGTAGTCGCGCGTCGTCGCGGTGCCTATCGTGCCGCCGGTGTAGATCGCGTCGAGCAGCCCCGGAAGTGTGGCGCTCGCGTCCGCGAACGCACGCTGCTCGGACGGACGCTGCTCGGCACGGAACAACGTGCCGTCGAAGGTCATGACGCCGGGAACCACGGCGCGGCTGCCACGCCACGACGCCGTGATCGACAGGCCACGCCACGTCGACGGCTCTCCGAAAATGCCATTGACGGAGTACGCGAGTCGTCCTACCGGGTCGAGTCCGACGAGCGACAGTGACGCAAACGCACCTTCGACCGAGTAGCTCGCACCCGGCAGGAGACGGTGCTGGTGCGGCCCTGCCCCGTACGGGCGCGCATGCGGCGGCACGGCAGGAGCGAACGGCCCGACCGGCGCCGGAGGATTCGGAACCGCTGGAACGAGGAACGGCACCAGCGTCACGGGTGTCCGGACTTCGGTGGACGACAGGACGACGCGTCTCAGGTCCAGGCCGCGCGCGTGAAGCGCCAGAACGATGACCGAGCTGTCGTTAGGGATCGGAGCCGGCGCGGAGAGCGCGCCGGTCACGCGCGTTTGCGTTACGGGGGCACCGCCCTCGAGATCGATCATTTCGAGATTCGGCACACCACCGGCGTCGGATACGCACACGATCCGTCGACCCCCGGGCAGGAAGGCCGCGTCGTAGCGGTTGGCGTCATCGTTGGGGTCGACGAACTGCAGCTCGCCGTCTCCATCGGCCGCCGTGACTGCAATGGGAATGACGGCCAGGCGCCATCGCCCGTCCCGCTGCACCGCGACTATCGCGCTGTGACCATCGGGTGAGACGCGGGGGCGATAGTACGGCCCGGATGGCGTGGCCTGTCGCAGTGTGACGACTTCCCCGGTCTCGAGGTTCACGCGCACGAGGTCGCACAGCCCATGCTCGCATCGAACACCAACCGCGGCCTTCCCGTCGGGCAGCGGATCGGCATCGCGAATCGACGCGCCTCGCGTGATCCGGCGCAGCCGACCGTTCCGATAGTTCCACTCGTACAAGTCGCTCCGGTAGGCGCCGTCGCCTAACGGGTCATCGTGCGTGACGAGCAGGCGCGACGTGTCCGCGAAGAATCGTGGCGAGTGAAACGGCCGTCCGGCCCTGGGCCGAAGGGTGGCGAGCGGCGTCTTCGGCCTCGGATCACCCGACACCGCCAACACGTCCTGCGGGTCGAGCGCGAGCGCCCGCTCGCGCGCGCGCCGTTCTCGTGCGGTGTCCACGCGCTCCACGGTGCGCCACACCACCACCGGTCCCGGGAGCGTCCGTGTCGGAAGCTCGACCGCGATGCGACCGCCATCGGCGGACACGGCCGGTTCACCGGTCGCCCACCGTCGCCGCTGCACGAGAACGCCGGTGTCCAATCCCGCGGCGGCCAACGTGTCGCGAACGACGAGCGCGCGGCGCGTGAGCTCGACGGTGAAGCGGCCGTACAACTCGTCCGGCGGGGCGCCGTACACGCCGGCGAACGCCTCGGCGAACGTCCTCGGCTGGCGTGCGCTCAACCGACGCCATACGGCGACGAGACTCGAGTCGCCCCGCTCGGCGACAAGCCATTCGAGGAACGCCGAGCCGGCGAGGTACGCCATCGCGCCGCCGGCAAAGTCACCGCCTGACGAGAGCTGAGCGTAGGTGGGGAGCTTGCCCTCGAGCGCCCACTGACGGAGGTATGCCGCACGGGCCGCGCCGTGGGGCCGTCCGCTTCCCGTTAGTCGTCCCTCCACGTACGTCGCGTAGCCCTCGACAGCCCAGCGAGGCGTCCGCGACGCGAGCGGCCCGGCTCGCAGCGGAAGCAGTCGTCGGAACCGGCGCTCGCGCGGGTTACGCGTGGGGCGAGTCAAGTGCGCGATGTGCGCATACTCGTGTACCGACAGCAGCTCCGGCCAGTCGCGATACGTACCGAGCATCCCGGCGGGGTCGGGGGGCGTCGGCCACAGAACGATCAGTGGGTCATCGAGCGGGGCGTTCGCGAATCCGTTCGACTGGCTGACCGGGTCTTCGACGATAACGGTGATGCGACGGCGCGGCGCATACCCGACCAGCGCCGAGACCGCATCGTGTACGGCATCCAGCCGCGTCGTTAGGTCGTGCACCCACTCGGCCATGGGGGCCGGGTAGTGCACCTCGAAGTAGCGCGTACGGACCGTCATCCAGTCGAGCGCCGGGCGCGCGAAATTCGACTGCGCGTTCGCCAGCCGCGGCATTCCGAGCAGCGCGATGAGGAGAACGCGAATCAGCGTGGCGCGCACGCTCCAAGATAGCCCCGCGCGCAGAATTACGACCGCGGCATCACTTGCCGTCCCTTGGTGTGCGCGGTCGAGCCGTCACTCGCTCTTCCAGGTTGCGGCGAGGAACGGCGTCGTGGTCGGCTGCGGCGACCCGCCACTCGGCTCATCGGTCACTGCTGTCACCGCAATGCGCAGCCCGGCCGGGACGGCGACCGACGCCAGCGCGCGCCCGCTCGAATCCGTGTTGAACGTGCCGAGACTGACGGGCGGCTTGCCGGTCTCGATTCCCCACAGCTGATACGTCCGGCCCTGCGGCGCCGGGGGTAGCGCGCTGGCGGCGATGATGATTCGACCGGCGCGTCGGTCCAGGAAGTACTTCGCCGACGGCGCCGGCCCCGAACCACTGACCGTGACAGCCTGCACGTCCGGGGACACGAGCAGCTGGATGAGCGAGTCGCGGCGGGCAAGCGCGCTCCCGGTGGAATCCAGGGTGAGACGCGCCGACTCGAGCGCCTGCTCGGCCGAACGTCGCGCGGCGCGCTCGCTCCGGGTCTGTTGGCCAAGGTAGACCGCGACCACCACCGCTGCCGCAGCGGCAAGCCACGGAGCTATCGTGAACGCGCGGCGTGTGACGGGCGCGGCTGGTGTGATCTGACCGGTTCGCGGCGCCGTGTCGATTCCCGATTCCCATCTGCCCGCGTCCCGCGGGCTCCCGCCGATTTCCGACTTAGGCGCGGTGCCGATCGGACGCACGGCACGGGCGTCGGCGAGGATGCGATCGCGAAGCCGGGCGGGCGGCGAGACTGAAGGAGCAACCGTGGCGAGCAGGCCCGCGACATCCGTGAGCGCGCGCACCTCGGCGGCGCACACGTCGCACGACGCGAGGTGTTCCTCGAACGAGGCGCGTTCGCTCTCGTCCAGCGCGCCGAGTGCGTACGGAGCGGCGTGATCGAGCCAGGCGTGTGAGGTCATGTGCCCGCCTCGAGCAGGGGACGAAGCGCCTGGCGCAGCTTCTCCATACCGGCGCGCATCCGCGTTTTGACCGTCCCGAGCGGCTCGGACAAATGCGCCGCGATCTCACTCTGGGAGAGCCCGCCGAAATACGCGAGCTCGATGACTTTGCGCTGTGGCGGTGGGAGCTCCGCGAGCGACTTGCGTACGATGATGCTCGTCTCCGTGAGCTCCGCACCTCGGTCGGGAGACTCGAGCGTCGGCGCGAGCACGAGCGTTTCTCCCTCGTCCGTTACCACTGCGGCTTCCTCGAGGACGCGCGCACGGCGTTTTCGCGACCGCACGAGGTCGAGGGCACGCGTTCGGACGATGGTCGCGAGCCACGCGGCCACGCTGCCGCGGGACGGATCGAAGCTCGAGGCCGAGCGCCAGACCTGGGCGAACGCGTCCGCGACAACCTCCTCGGCGTCGGCGTGCTCACCGACGATGGCACAGGCGAGAGAGAATGCCATGCCCCCGTAACGATCGTACAGCTCGCCGAGGGCGCGTTCGTCACCGGCTGCGGCCTGGGCGACGAGCGCAGAGTCAGGGGTTTGGACCCCTGCCGGGTGAGTCGGCATAACCTCCAGAAGTTGCTGCGACGCAGCGGAAGCCGCAACGTCGGGGGCGAGCAGATGGGTTCGAATTGCATCGTACTCGTACGCCGGCGGGGCAACGAGCGGATTCAGGAGGAGCTCAACGCTCGTTGTCGTCGTTATGCAATCTGTGCCCCGGCCGGAGCAGGTTTGGCCGGTCGTCGGTCCAGCACCTCACGGACTTGGCGGGCGAGGGTCTCGGACGTGAACGGCTTCGCGAGAACCCCGGCACCAAGGTCGGCACCGGAGCCGGCCAGCTCGCCGTCGTCGTTGTAGCCCGACATGAACAGAATCGGCAGCGTCGGGCGGCTCGCCGCGAGTGCGCGCGACAGCTCGCGGCCGCCCATGCCCGGCATGATCACGTCGCTGAGCACGAGATCGATCGCGTCACCCTTCTGAGCGCAGATGCGAAGCGCCTCATTGCCATCGCGCGCTTCCAGGATCGCATACCCCTGGTCGCGCAGCACGCGCCTGACGATCAGGCGGACTGCGTCCTCGTCCTCCACGACGAGCACCGTCTCCGTACCGCGCGGAAGCGCGGTGTGAATCATGTGCTCTGCCTTTGCGGGTACGGTCGCCGACACCTGCGGGAGTATGATCTCGAACGTCGTGCCCCGGCCCGGAGCGCTCCGCACCTCGATGTGCCCGCCGCTCTGACGCACGATCCCGTAGACCGTCGACAGACCGAGACCGGTGCCCTTCCCCTTCGCCTTGGTCGTGAAGAACGGCTCGAAGACCCGCTGCTGGGTCGCAGCGTCCATTCCGACTCCGGTGTCGCGCACGGCGAACACGACGTGCTTGCCCGGATTCACGCCGGCGTGGCGGCGCGCATAGGCCGCGTCGAGGTGTACGACCCTCGTCGAGATCGCGAGCACGCCACCGTTAGGCATGGCGTCGCGGGCATTGACAACGAGGTTCATCACGACCTGCTCGATCTGGCCCCGGTCGGCCTTCACGGCGCCGATACTGCTCTCGAATTGCGTCACGAGCGCGATGTCCTCGCTGATGACGCGCCGGAGCAGCCGCTCCATGTCTCCGATCACGTCGTTCAGGTCGAGCACCTGCGGCTGCAGGACCTGACGCCGCGAGAACGCCAGCAGCTGACGCGTCAGCGACGCCGCACGTGCCGCTGCCTGGGTGATCTGGTGGGCGTCCGACCGACGAGGATCCTGTTCCGGCAGCGCGTTGAGCAGGAACTGTCCGTAGCTCGTGATGACGGTGAGCAGGTTGTTGAAGTCGTGAGCGACGCCGCCGGCGAGCTGACCGACCGCATCCATCTTCTGCGCCTGGCGGAGCTGTTCCTCCATCATCTTCCGCTCGGTGACGTCCGCCATCACCCACACCGTGCCGAGCATGCCGCCGACGCCGCGCAGCGCAGCCGTCGAGACGTAGACGTCGACGAGCGTGCCATCCTTGCGGGCGCAGCGCGTTTCGTAGCCCGTGAACGAATGTTCGCCCGACGCCGAGAGTCGTCGCATGTCGTCCTCGAGCTGCTCGACCGGGATGATCGGGATCGGCCGCCCGAGCACATCGCCGGCGAACCAGCCGAACATTCGCTCGGCCGCGACGTTCCACTCGCTGACCGTGCCGTTGAGATCCGTCGTGACGATCGCGAGCGGGGACGCCTGAATCAGCGTCTGCAGCGTATCGTTCGTCTCTCGCAGTGCCCGCTCCGCGCGATGCCGCTCGGTGACGTCGTGCGCCAGCGTTAGGCGCGCCGGGCGGTCGAGCACCGTCAGCGCGTGCGTCACCACCTCGACCGAGATGATCCGCCCGTCTTTCGTTCGGTGCTGCCATACCCCGCCGTCGAACTCGGGCGAGTCCGGGGCACGCGCCGCAACGAGGACCTTGGGGACCTCGTCATCGGGCCTGATGTCCGTGATGCGCATGCCGAGGAATTCGCTGCGCGAATAGCCGTAATGCTTGATGGCGGCATCGTTCACGGCCACGAACGCGAGGGTCTCGATGTCGTAGACCCACATCGGCAACGGGTTCGCGTCGAACAACAACCGGTACCACTCCTCCGACGCCCGGAGTCGCTCTTCCGCGCGTTTCTGCTCCGTGATATCGCGCGCGACCGCGTACACGAGCCCGTGCTCCTTCCCCGCCGTCTGGACCGTCCATCCCAGCCACTTGTAGCTGCCGTCCTTGCACCGGAGACGGTTCTCGTAGCGCTGGGCGATGACGCCCGCGGCGAGCGACTGCGCGCCTTCGAGGGACGCCGGACGATCCTCCGGGTGGATCAGATCCAGCACCGGCATTCCCAGCAGCTCGTCGGGCTCGTAGCCGAGGACCGAGCAGAACGCGGGGTTCATGCGAACGAAATGCCCGCTGAACGACGCGATGCAGAACATGTCCGCCGAGAGCGCGAAAAAGCGGTCCCGCTCGCGCTCTGCGGCGCGGCGCTCGGTGAGGTTGACCATCGACCCGATCATGCGCCTTGGGCTCCCGTCGGGGTCCCGAAGCACGTAGCCGCGGTCCAGCATCTCGGCGTACGTGCCGTCGCCGCAGCTGAACCGGTACTCGGCCGTCCAGATCTGCGTGTCCGAGTCGAGCGCGTCGGTGAGGCTGGCGGTCGTCGCGTCACGATCTTCAGGGTGAATGCGCTCCGACCACCACTCCACCCCTCGGCCGAGCTCCTCCGGTGTCGCGTGCAAGGCGCTGCTGGCGCTTTCGCTCCACTGCACCACGCTGGTCCGAATGTCCCAATCCCAGATGACGTCGTTCGTCGCCCGGGCGGCGAGCCGGTGGCGTTCTTCGCTGGCCGCGAGCGCAACGGTTCGCGCTTCGAGCGTCGCCGCCATGTGGTTGAACGTCGCCGCGAGGGCGCCGACTTCGCCGGGCGCCCTCGAGTCCGTGCGAGCGCCGAGATCGCCGGACCCGAAACGCGCCGCATCGGCCGTCAGCTTTCGCAGCGGGTCGGCAATGCGGGCGGCCACGAGCGCCGCCAGGAACAACGCACCGCCCAAGCCTAACGCCCCGAACAGCGCCAGGAATCGCCACTCCGGCTCGTTCGGCAACGGCAAATCGTCGTCGGACCGGCCGACGACGACGAGCCACGGGGCCGAGGAGACCCGTTGGTAGGCATATTCGTGGCCCAGGCGCACGTCGGCGGTATCGATGAACCCCGAGTGCTCCTGGCGAAGGCGGCGGACGACTTCGGGCGTGCTGACCCGTGTTCCCACCGCGACGGGCGCTCCGCCCGCGCGGGCGAGCACGGTGCCTTCATCATCGAGCAGCGTGATGATGGTGCTGGATCGTCCGGACGCTCCGACCGCCAGGAATCGCGCGAGGCTGTCGAGTCGCGCCGACACGGACGCTACGCCAGCGATGGCCCCGTCCTGCCGGATGCGTCGGGCCATCGTTAGGCTCCAGCTCCCGCGCTCACGGCTCTCGATCGGCCGGCCGACGGTCAGGTGCGTTGCCGCGAGGGCTTCCCGGAAGAACCGGTGCGTGGCGACTTCCTGTTTCCGTGCCTGCGATGGGTCCGCGTCCGACGACCCGATGTTGCGGCCATCGCTGCCCCACAGCGCGAGGTTCGTGACGTACGCGGGAAGCTCGCCGCGCAGCCGACGCAGGATCGCGTCGTTCCTCGAGATGGCCGCGGTGTCGGCGGATGCCCCCTCCGCGATCGCGAGGAGGAGTCCTTCGATGGTCCCGAGCTGGTCGTCGACGCGGGCGCCGACCTGCGTCGCCAGATCCCTGAGGCGCGCGCGCGTGTCTCGGCTGAAACCGCGCTCGTAGCTCGCGTACATCGTCGCGAAGAGCGCGATCCAGGGCAACAGCATCGCCAGGACGAGGAGCACCAGGCGCTCTCGAATCCCGAGCGCCGCCAGGCGGGCGCGGAATTGTGTCGCCATTCGTGTCACGGGCAAATCATCGTTCGCCCGTGGCAAGGAAGCAACCCGACAAGCCGACGGGAACCAGGCTCATAACAGAGGGTGACGTCACGATCGCGCTAAACGTAACGCGCAGGAGCGGCATCCCACAGTCAATCGCGCGGCCGCGATGCGACTCGGCACCCCCGCCGCGCGGTGCTCGATCCGACTCCGAACGGGAGGTTACCATGACCGCTTCACCGCTCAGGCGCTTCGCAGTCATCAGCGCCGTTATTGCATCGTCGTTCGCGCTCGCGGCCGCTGCGCCTGTGTTCGGGCCGCCGTGGATCTCCATCGAAACGCCCCCGAACCCGTTCGACGCGACGTCCCGCGGAGCGTTCCTCATCGTCCACACCTATCACCACGGAAACGTCGTGGCGTCCGGAGTCACCGGAACGGCGGAAGGCGTTGTCTCGGGTACGCGCCGCACCATACCGCTCGTCTTCGACACGACGTCGCGGCGCGGAACGTACGCGCTGCGCAAGCAGTGGCCGACGGACGGGACATGGATGCTGGTCATCAACACCGGGGGCCGCGCGCAGGGCGTGACGGCGCTCGTCGACATCTCGGCGGAAGGTGTCGTATCCGGCGTGCGCGTGCCGACCCGGCGGTCGGACGGATGGGACCTGCCGCAACAGGTAACCGCCCGCGACATCGACGAGGCGTTGGACGCTCGCGCGTCACGCGCGCTGAGCACGCGGAAGTAACCCCGAGCGCGGCTCTACACTTGCAAATACCGGGAGCGTGTAACGGCACGCGGCGCGCAGTAACAGGAGACCAGCGCCCGGTGCCCGAGGTACCCCTGACGCTCCCGGAGAACGTCAAACGTGCAGATCGCTCTGTGGATACTTGGCGCCGCCGGGCTCCTGCTGCTGCTCGCGCTGTCGCTCATTGGCCTCCGGTATCTGACGCGCGGAACGCCGGTAGCGGAGGTCGGCGGCGTCGACGGCAATCGCAACCTGCCGCAGACGGACAACGCCCTGTTCAGAAACTCGATCGAGCTGTTGACGGGAACCAAGCTCACTTGCGGGAATCACGCCGAACTGTGTCTCAACGGCGATGGCACGTACGATCGCCTGTTCGACGACCTCGCCGGCGCGAAGGTGACCATCACGTTGCAGATGTATTACTGTCAGCCGGGAAGGGTCGCCGATCGATTCGCTGAAATGATGCGGGACCGCGCGAAGGCGGGCGTTCGCGTGCTCTTCCTGCTGGACGCGTTCGGTTCGGCAAAGCTCACCGAGGACTATCTCCAATCGCTGTGCGATGCCGGCGTCGAGGTGGTGAAGTTCCGGCCCGTGAACTGGTATCAGCTCGAGAAGGCATACGCGCGGTCGCACATCAGGGTCGTCGTCGTCGACGGACGCATCGGGTACACGGGTGGCTTCGGAATGGATGACAAGTGGCTCGGCGATGGACGTCACGCAGACCAGTGGCGCGACACGAACGTGCGATTCACCGGCCCCGCGGTGCTGCAGCTCCAGGCCACGTTCGCCAAAGGGTGGGCCGAAGCGACGGGTGAGCTGCTCACGGGCACAGAGCTGTTTCCGGAGGTGGGAGAGGACCCCGAGGCCGGTGCGATGCGCGCAACGCTGCTTCACACCGCTCCTACGATCGGGAGCACCGCGGCGGAGCGACTGCTCGCGCTCTCCATCGCCGCCGCTCGCCACACGCTCTACATCACGAACTCGTACTTCGTGCCTGACGACGACTTCGTCCGCCTGCTGCGCGAAGCGGCAGGGCGTGGCGTTGACGTCCGCGTGCTCACCCCAGGGAAGCTCAACGACGTGAAGAGCACATGGTACGCGGGGCGCGCGCAGTACGAGCGGCTGCTCGAGGGGGGCGTTCGCATTTTCTGGTACCAGCCGGCGATGATCCACGGCAAATCATTCGTCGTTGATGGCTGTTGGGCGTCGATCGGCACGATGAACTTCGACAACCGATCTCTTGCGTTCAACGACGAGTCAAACCTGCTCGTCCTCGACGACGACTTCGGCAACACGGTGCGCAAGATGTTTGTCGACGACCTCACGCGCTCGAAGGAGGTTACGCTCGAGGAGTTCCGGCGTCGCCCGCGTACGGAGCGAATCCTGGAGTGGGGCGCCAGCCGCGTGGCGCGTGTGCTGTAGGTTGCCCGCTAGATTGGGATCATGGGCGACGCCGAAACAGAACACGACGAGCGTGTCCGCCTCGACAAGTGGCTCTGGGCCGCGCGGTTCTACAAGACTCGCGGCCTCGCGGCGGACGCCATCGACGGCGGCAAGGTGGACGTGAACGGTGCGCGGGCCAAGCGCGCGAAGATGGTTCAGGTGGGAGACGAGGTTCGCGTGAGGCAGACGCCGTTCGAGCACGTCGTGCACGTTCGCGGTGTGTCGGAGCGGCGCGGGCCCGCTAGCGTCGCGGCGACGTTGTACGAGGAGACCCCCGAGAGCAAAGCGAAGCGCGAGGCGCTCGCGACCCAGATCCGGAGCATGCCGGTGGATGACTGGGACAGCGGCCGGCCGACGAAGCGCGACCGTCGCGAGATCGACCGCTTTAAGCGCCGCTGACGATTGGGGCAGGACCTCTCGTTTCAAGGGGTCTGACCGTCTTGAAACTCCTGCCCGGCGAGCGCCATGAGGGTGGGGGTGTCCAGCCGGTGACCGCCGTCGAACGTGAGGAGTCGCGCTTCGATCCCGGCCGCGCCGAATCGACTGACCTCGACGTCCGCGGCCGCCCACGACGCGAGCTCGTCCCGCGTGCCCACCGCGAACACCACCGTTGCCCCCGCGAGCCTTCCGGCGAGCTCCGACAGATCCACGTCCGGCGGAAACGACCCCGCCCAGAGAATGACCTCGTTTGGTCGCACACGTCGCCCGCGCACGAGCCAACGGCTCACCGTCGCGACGCCCTGCGAAAACCCCAGCACGCGCAGCCTAACGCGAGAGGTGGAGGCCGCAGGCAGGAGGTGATCGAGCAGCAGGTCGAGATACGCGATCTGATCGACGATCTCGTGCTCGCGGTCCTCTCTGGTCATCCATGTCGCGCCGACGCCGGCCTCCGTGTTCACGCCGACGCGCGATCGCTCGAGATAGAATCGCGAGAGGCCTTCCGGTGCGACGATGCGCCGCCAGGGCGTGGCGAGCGGCACGAACGGCTGGAGGAATTTCGCGGCCAGCTGTCCGTACCCGTGACAAACGATCCAGAGCTCACCGGTTCCGTTCGCGTCTCCCCCTTCTCCACCGATCGTGTAGTAGCGCGCGGTCCGCGTGACGGCGAGATGGTGCTCGATCATCACGTCCGCGGCTTCACGAGCAGGCGCTCCCCCACGCGAATCCGGGGTGAGGGCAGCGCATTCCATTCCTGCAGCTGTTCGACCGACACGTTGAACTGTCGGGCGATGAGCTCGAGCGCGTCGCCGCGGGATACGACGTAGAAAATCGGCTGGCGGGCGGCATTGGCTGTGGCGAGCGCCTTCTGCCGCTCGTCCTCGAGGCTGTCGCGAATCGCCTGCTGTTGCCGTGTCATGAGCGTGAGCACGCTGTCGAGGCGTGGCAGCTCGCCCGCCGTCACGCCAAACGTCCGCATCTGGCCGGGCGCGCGGATCACGACGCCGGTCTCCGAGCCGAGGAAGACGCGTCCGCGCCAGACGTCGATGGGCCGATCGTATGGAAACGACGATTCCTCCAACAGCTGCGGCTCGGGCTCGCGCGGCAGCACGTCCTCGGGCGGAACGCCGACGTAGACGAGGCGCCGGTTCGTCGCCGCCAGGACGCCGTGCGTGACCCGGAAGTAGTTCCACCAGTGACGCGCGATCACCGGCGCGCGCCAGTCGATCGCCTCGCCGCGCTCGAGCATCAGCTCGAGCTCGCGATTGGCGATCCGGGCCGAGCCCTCCTCATCACCGCGGTGAACGAACAGGAGCGCTCCGACGATCGTCAGCAAAAGCGCGACGGCGACGCTCCACGCGGACACGCGAAGGGCGATGCGCCATGGTGGCCCCGCCGGCGGCGCCGGTCTCGCGTGCCGAGCGGCCGCCTCCATCTCCTCGGTCCAGCCGGTGGAGGGTGCCTGAAACGCGGGATCGGTCGGCTGACTCATTCGACTTCGACGCTAGAAAGACGAGCGGCCCCGCGCAAGCGCGGAGCCGCGACCATGCTTGCCGTGACGGGACGATTCGCTCAGTGCGCCCGTTCGCCCGCGGCGGCTTCGCCCTTCGGCTGCTCCTGCCTTCGGTATTCCCCCGTCACGTCCCTCGGCGAACGGAACGTCTTCCTGTGAATCGTGCCGGCCGTGACGAATGCGCCCAACACGAGCGCCGTGATGAACAGGGCCACTCCCCAGCCCTGCGAGAAATTCCCTTCGATACGTCGGGTCGTCGGTTGCATTGTGTCCGGAATGCGGGTGAGGTCCCGAAAAATGTAGCAGGGCCTACCGGAGGTTCGCTACTCGCTGCTTGCCGGCCTTCTCGATCGCGGCGTCGGCCGCCGCTATCGCGCGCTGGGTGTCCGCCGACGACCCGCCGACCTCTATCTCCGACATCGTGCGAATGGCGCGACGATACCAGTCGGTCCAGGTTTCGAGGATCATCCTTTCTCTGGCGCGATCACCACCCTCGGCGAGTGACTGCCGGGAAAGCGCGGTCTCGGCGTCGAGCCGGGCGATGGCGGATCGCTCGACCTCGGCCACGAGCGCGCGCGCCGTGGGGCCGTCGGCCGACGCGAGGGTGAGCGCGGAAACGAGCGCGGACACGCCGACGTTGGCGAGCTCGCGCGGCGAAACGTTAGGCAGCCGGTCGTTGTCGGTGTGGTAGTAGACATCGGTGAAGTGCCAGAAGAGCACCCCCGGCTTCCGGGCATCGAGAAACGGCACGTGGTCGCTTCCCCCTTCGAAGGGATTGGTGCGCACAACCCATCCCGTCACCGCCGCCTGGTCGAGGCATCGACGCAGCACGAAGTCGTTGAAGAAGTGCGGCCGCAGTTGGTCCACGCCGAGCGGGCTCCCGCCCCACTCGGTATGGCGATCCTCGCCCCGGGTCCACACGGCGGACGGGTCGGGCATCTTCTCGATGAGGAACGTTCCTCCTGTCTTCTCCGTGTCCTCGCCCACCATGTCGAGGCTGAGTCCCCACCTGACCGTCTCTGCACGCGACGCATCGGCCAGATAGCGCCGGGTCGCCTGGATCTCGTTGCCCCAGATGAACGTGATCGATCGCCGTGGGTCCACCGTACCGGCGCGGATGAGCGACGCGACCACGCCTGCCATCTCCACCTGGGCGCCGACGCCGGACGCGTTGTCGTTCGCGCCGGGCTCCTGCACGTGCGCGCTGAAGACGAATCGCTCGTTAGGCTTCGCGCTCCCCCGGACGTCGGCGATGACGGTGCGCTCCACGGACTGCGAGAACCGTGACCGCGTCATCACCCGCGCGCGGACGGGACCGGCCGCGAGCGCACGCTGCAGCGCTTCGCGGGCCTCGTACGAGAGGAGCAGCCCCCACGTCTTCGCGTCCGTGTCGGCCGGGATCGAGGCGAACTGAATGGACGTGCGGTGCGTCTCGGGCTGCGTGTAGGCCGGCATCGCGTACGCGAGCACGCCGAGTGCCCCTCGCTTCCGCGCCTCGCCCGCGAGACGCCCAACGGCCATCTCGCCGAATACGATCTTGCCCGCGACCGGCACGCGGTCGAACGCCCCATTCTCCCCCTTGCCGACCGAGACCACGTCGGCCTCAACGCCCTCAGGTGGCGTGGACGACGAGTTGACCGCGAGCATGTTGCGGTTCGTCACGAACCGGAGGAGCGGCGCGGAGGAGCCAACGATCGTGAGCGACGCGTCGAGTGGATCCCACGCAGCACCGGACATCGACCGCTGTTCGATTCGGAACGTCAGCCGATCGGCGAGTTTCGCGGCTTTCTCGTCGACGAACCCCGCGGCGCGCAGCTGCTCGGCGACGTGGTCGATGCTTTCCTCGAACCCGCGGTTGCCCGGCCATCGCCAGCGCTGTTCCACGAACGCTACGGTCGAGAGCGCCCGGTCACCCGAGTATGCCGGACGTACTACATCGAACAGGCGTGCTACCGCCGGCACGGTGGGCGCGGCCTGCGCATAGCTGGCTGCGCGCGGAAGGAGAGCGACGAGCGCGACGACCGGGTAGCGGAAAAACGAAGACGCCGCGATGGCGCGGCGTCTCGTGTCGATCGTTGTCTGCATGCCCTCTATAATCAGCTCGCAACTCGCTCGATGCCACTGTCGTGCACGCTGAGCGGAATCGCCACGCGCGCAAGGTGGTCGCTCATCGCATGGGCGGCCCGGTCGGGGTCACCGTCGGCGATCGCGTCCACGATGTCACGATGGTCGGCGAGCGCCGCGGGCAGCCGGGTGATGTCGAAATCGTCGCGATAGAGGCGCTCGGTCCGCAGAAGCGCGACGATCGTCTGGCTGAGGAGGACGAGCACCGGGTTACCGGTGGCCCGGGCCACCTCGACGTGGAATTCCGTGTCGCCGTCTACCAGACGTGCCGAGATGGAGTGTTCCTCTTCGAGCTCAGCCGAGATGGTCCGCAATCGCGCGACATGCGCGTCGGTTCGTCGAATGGCTGCAAGCCGAGCGGTGGGCACCTCGAGCAGCTCGCGCGCCTCCTGAAGACTGGCAACGTTGTGTGGCTCGTTCCTGAGCAGGAGCGTCATCGACTCGACCACTCGGTCCGGCGACAGGTTCGTCACGAACGTACCGCGTCCGACAAACACCTCGATCAGGCCCTTTTCCGTGAGCGACTTGATCGCCTCGCGAACCGCCGTGCGGCTCACGCCAAATCGTTCAGCAAGATCACGCTCGGCCGGAATCTGGTCGCCCGGGTTGAGGGCACCCGAGAGAATCTGCTGCTGGATCTGGTCGACGATCTCCTGGTAGAGCCGCTCTTTCGGCTTGATTGGCAGGTACACAGGCATCTTTGTCCGTCCTGGAGCCAGAGGCGACTCCCGAGCGGGCCCGGACGTCGCCGATGAAACTGGTCGCGTGCTACGAAATGCGCGCGCGTATGTATCTCCGATTACGCGGCCGTTTGGAAAAACGCTGACGGGCGTTGGCGTTAATGCGACGTCCGGTCGTGACAGGTGAGCCGGGCCGGTTCCCTTCCACCGACGCGCCGCGCGCCATTCCCTAGTGGCCGCCGCCGTCCGTTCGTAGCTTCTCGTCCCATGCAACTCACACCCGTCTCGCGGCGGACGCCGCTCTCGCTCGATGATCGCGCGGCCGCGCGGCCGTCCGAGCTCCCGGACGACGACGAGCTGAAGCCACAGACGACCGATCTGCTGAAGCGGCTCGGTGAGCTGCAGGCGACGCTCTACGCCGATGCCCGATACGCGGTGCTGGTGGTCCTCCAGGCCCGTGATGCGGGTGGAAAGGACGGTACCGTCCGCAAGGTCTTCGGGGCGTGCAACCCGCTCGGCTGCCAGGTAACGGGCTTCAAGACGCCGACATCGCTGGAGCTGAGCCACGACTATCTGTGGCGCGTTCACCAGGCCGTTCCCGCACGCGGAATGATCGGGATCTTCAACCGCTCGCACTACGAGGATGTCCTGGTCGTTCGCGTGAAGGACATCGTACCGAAGCCGGTGTGGTCGAAGCGGTACGACCAGATCAACGAGTTCGAGCACATGCTCGACGACAATCGCGTGAAGATCATCAAGTTCTTTCTGCACATCTCGCGCGACGAGCAGGCGGCTCGGCTGCGCGATCGCCTGTCGGATCCGAAGAAGAACTGGAAGTTCCGCGCGGGCGATCTCGACGATCGGGACCTGTGGGACGAGTACACGAAGGCGTATCGCGACGCGCTGCGGCTGTGCAGCACGCCATGGGCGCCGTGGTACGTGGTCCCGGCCGACGACAACAAGGCGCGCAACTACTTCATCGCCCGCACGATGGTGGACACGCTCGAGGGGCTCGGTCTGCGGTACCCCAAGGCCGACAAGGGCGCGTTGAAGCTCAAACGGAAGCTCAAGTGACGGGCGAGCGCATGCGCGGCGCCCGCGCGATCGAGCGCCGCACCGTGTCCCGCAAGACGCCCGCCGACGGCAAGCTCGAGATCACGAAGGCGGCGGCGGGGCGCCTCGAATCGTTAGGCACGCGGTTCCCCCTCGTGGTCGATGACCGGAACGGCAACGGCGCGCTCACCACGATGCCGTGCACCTGCCGGGGCCACGACAAGCCACACGTCCATTACTTCGTCGAGAGCGAGCTCCTTCGGTCGCTCGCGGCGGGTAGCGAAGTCGATCTCTTTCTCGACGGCAGCGAGTTTCCTCGGCGGCTGCTCGTCGTGACCGCCTGACCGCCGACTCTCTTCGCGCGGAGCCATCCGATGGCATTACCCGCTTCCGAGTTCATGACGACGACGGCGAATTTCCTCGATGGCTACCGCATCGTGCGCACATTCGGAGTCGTCCGAGGCATCACCGTCCGATCGCGTTCGGTATTCGGCACGTTGGGCGCGGCTCTGCAGCAGCTGCGCGGAGGCGAGATTTCCTTTCTCACCGAGCTCTGCGAGCGCACGCGTCATGATGCATTCGCGCTGGCGATCGAGCATGCGCGCGAGCTCGGCGCCAACGCGCTCGTCGCGCTGCGCTACGACGCGACCGAGATCATGGCCGGCGTGTCGGAGGTGTTGTGCTACGGCACCGCCGTGCGTGTCGTGCCCGCACGCGACACCGACGCCGCGGTGTAACGGTCGTCCTCACCAGTCTCGAGTCTCGATTCTCTGATCCCGTGCTTCTCGCTGGCGACATAGGCGGCACCAAAACGAGGCTCGCCCTCTACGACGAGTCGAGCGGCGCGCTTCGCCGAACGGCATCGACGTTGTACGAGAGCAAGTCGGCGTCGACGCTCGAAGACATCGTCCTTCGCTTCCTCGATGAATCCGGCAACCCGGCCACCACGGCCGCCTGCTTCGGTGTCGCGGGGGCGGTTGTCGGCGGAAAGGTTCGAACTACGAACCTGCCCTGGCAGATAAGCGAAGAGGGTCTGGCGGACCACCTCAAGATCCCCCGCGTTCGGCTGCTCAACGACCTCGAAGCGGCGGCGCACGGAGTAGTCGCGATCACGGACCCGTCGTCGTTGGTGACGCTGCAGAAAGGGAATCCGCCCTCGGAGCGTCGGGCGCTCGTGCTCGTGTCGGCCGGGACGGGACTTGGTGTCGCGCTGATGTGGTGGAACGGCCGCGCCTACCAAGTCGCGCCGTCCGAAGGCGGGCACTCCGACTTCGCGCCGCAGGATGAGGTGGAAGACGCGCTTCTCGCGTGGCTGCGCGCTCAGTTTGGCCACGTCAGCTACGAGCGCATCGTCTCGGGCCCGGGGCTCGTGAACCTCTATCGATTCCTGCGAGACTATCGAGACACGCCGGAACCGGCGTGGCTGACCACGCGCATCGGGTTCGGCGACCCGGCTCCCGTCATCGCTGGGGCGGCACTCGACCGCGCGGATCCGGTCTGCGACGAGACCCTAACAAGATTCGTGCGGATCTACGGCGCGGCCGCGGGCAATCACGCGCTCACTGCGCTGGCGGTGGACGGCGTGTTTCTGGGCGGTGGAATCGCGCCGAAGATTCTCTCGCGGCTCAAGGACGGCGCGTTCCTGGAGGCGTTCGCCGCGAAGGGGCGTTTTTCCGACGCGATGCGCACGATGCCGGTACACGTGGTGATGGCCCCGGACGTCGCGCTCCTCGGCGCCGCCTTCTGCGTATCGGGGAACCAGAAACCGGAAGCAGGAAGCGACTAGTGGAGGTCGGAGGCCAAAGGGGTCACCCCGTTGATCGCGCCGTCGATGCGGCGGGCAGCGTCAGCGTGAAGGTGCTTCCCTTGCCCATCACCGACTCGGCCACGAGGTCGCCGCCCATGGCTCGTGAGAGATCACGACTGATCGCGAGGCCAAGACCCACGCCCTCGTTTGGTGCCCCCGCCGAACGCGCGACCTGAACGAACGGCTCGAAGATCGCCGACAGCTTGTCGGCCGGTATCCCGCGGCCGGTGTCGCTCACACGAACCGTGACGCGGTCAGCGGCCGACGCACACTCCAGCACGATCTGCCCGTCAGGCTCGGTGAACTTGATCGCGTTCGTCATCAGGTTCACGAGGATCTGCTCCACCTTCTCGCGGTCCGCCCGCACCCACAGCCCTTTGTCACAGTTGCGGCGAATGAAGTGCAGGCTCCTGGCGTGAAGCTGTGGTGTGGTCACATCCTCCACATCACGAATGGCGTCGGCGAGCTCGAATTCCTGGATCTCATAGCGGACAGTTCCGGAATCGAGCCTAACGAAGTTCAGCACATCGTTGATCAGCGACAGCAGATGCTTCTGGCTCCGGCGGATCCGCCGGATGTCCTCGCGCTGGGCCGTCGTGATGGGACCGCGGACCCCGAGCTCGATCAGCTCCGCATACCCGTCGATCGCGTTGAGGGGTGTTCGAAGCTCGTGGCTCATCATCGCGAGGAAATCCGACTTCGCATGACTCGCCTGCTCCGCTTCCGCCCGCGCTGCTTCCGCCTCGAGCCGTGAGATCTCCGCCTCCTTCCGCGCCCGCTCGGTGTTCGCCAGCAGCCTCGCACGCTCCTCCTCGGCCTGTCGTCGCTCGGTGATGTCCGCAATCACGGCGACGACCGACGGCGCGACCTGGTCGCGCGGCGGAACAGGGTCCAGCCTCACCGCGAACCATCGATCAGCGCGGTGCACCTCGTATTGAAGCGGCTGCGCCGTGGCGAGGACGTTCGTGATGGTGTCGCCCGGAGAATCGCTCGGCGGCGGAAACAGCTCATGGAACTTCCAGCGGCCGTGCCCTGCTTCGAGCACGTCGAGCAGCTGGTGGGCGGCTTCGTTGCACCGATCCATTTCGCCACTCGCGGCGATGATGCAAACCGCGTCCCTGATCGCATCGAAGGTCGCTTCCCACTGCCCGGCGGCAACACGCACGTTCTCCTCGGCCGCCCTCACACGGAGGAGCGCACGAACGGTCGCGATCAACTCCTGCGACTCCACGGGTCGCGTCAGGAACGCATCGGCGCCCGCATCGAGGCCCTGTGCGCGCCACTCGCCGGTCGTAAAGCCCGGGGCCACGTGAATGATCGGAATCCCGACAGTCGCGGGATCGCCCTTGAGCTGGTTCGCAAGCTCGAAACCCGGAGTTCCCGGCAGCTCCGCGTCGAGCACGATCACGTCGGGATGATGCTCCAGGCACTTCATGAGCTCATCGGCGTTCAACGCCGTGAGAACCCGGAAGCCTGCCTCCCGAAGCCAAAACGTGATCGCCTCGCGACTGTCGTCGCGTTCGTCGGCAACGAGTACGGTCCGGGGCCCGGGGACTTTCACCGCAAGATCCTTCGACCCTGCGCGCTGACCTTTCGCGAGGTGACCAACAGACATAATGCCTGGGAGCGTTGGAAGATGCGCGCCACCCGAGCCGTCGCCACTGGATTTGGCGCGCGCGGACGCTCATTCTCGGAAACCCGCCCGACCTTGTATTCCCCCCGGAGGATTCGTGCCCGACCGCGTCATTCGAGCATCGTTGTCGATCGTGTCCAGGGTTAGCGCGGGCGCATTGCTCGCTAGCGCACTGTGTGCGATCCCCGCGGGCGCCCAGGGCGTGGGCTCCGCTCTCGCACGAGAGATCGACCGTCGGGCCCCGCAGCTCGAGGCGAAGGCCATCGCCTGGCGACGCGACATCCACCAACACCCGGAGCTCTCGAACCGCGAGGTTCGAACGTCGAAGCTCGTAGCCGATCACCTTCGGTCGCTCGGCATGGAGGTCCGCACCGGCGTGGCAAAGACCGGGGTGGTCGGCATCCTGCGCGGGGGGCGTCCGGGTCCCGTCGTGGCGCTTCGCGCGGACATGGATGCGTTACCCGTGGCCGAAGAGGTCGATGTGCCATTCAGGTCCACGGTGCGATCGACCTACAACGGGCAGGACGTGGGCGTGATGCACGCGTGCGGTCACGATGCGCACGTCGCGATCCTCATGAGCGTCGCCGAGCTGCTCGCGGGCATGCGTGAGCAGATCCCGGGAACGGTGAAATTCCTTTTCCAGCCCGCGGAGGAAAGTCCCCCGGCCGGAGAGGAAGGCGGCGCGGCGTTGATGATCAAGGAAGGCGTGCTCGCAGACCCGAAGGTCGACGCCATATTCGGCCTCCACGTTTTCCCATACGAGGTCGGGACGATGCACTATCGTCCCGGCCCGTTGATGGCGAGCTCGGATCGATTCGAGATCGTCGTTCACGGCCGCCAGACGCACGGCGCGCTCCCCTGGACCGGCGTGGACCCCAACGTGGTGGCCGCGCAGATCATCCTCGGCCTTCAGACCATAACGAGCCGGCAGGTCGATCTCACCGAGTCACCGGCGGTGGTGACCATCGGCCGCATCAACGGGGGTGTGCGCTACAACATCGTTCCCGACAGTACGGTGCTCGAGGGTACGGTCCGCACGCTCAACGAAGACATGCGCTCGGCGATTCACGAGCGTATCAAGCGCACGGCAGAGTCGATCGCCGCGAGCGCGGGCGCGACGGCAACGGTCAACGTCTCTCGGTACACGGGCGTCACGGTCAACGACGTCGCGCTCACGGAGCGTATGGCCCCGACGCTCAAACGCGTCGCGGGCGCCGGCAAGGTCGCGATCGCCAGGCAGACGACGACGGCCGAGGACTTCGCGCTATTCGAGCAGAAAGTCCCCGGCATGTTCTTTTTCCTCGGCATCGTTCCCAAGGGGCAGGATGCGACGAAGGCGGCGCCTAACCACTCGCCGCGGTTCTTCGTCGACGAGGCGGCGCTCGTGCCTGGCATTCGCGCGATGGCGAGCCTGGCCGTGGACTACCTCCAGATGGCCAAGCCGGGCCAGACGCAATAGCCGACACCAGAGCTTCGCTAGCGCTGACAAGCTGACAAACCCTGAAACCGGCCTTTCAGCCATGCCGTACGTCGGGAAACCTCAACCCGACGGTCATGCAGGCTGTTCTCAGAGACATCCGGTACGGAGCCCGATCGCTGCGGAAGAGTCGCGCGCTGACGGCGGTTGCAGTTCTTGCCCTCACGCTGGGCATCGGCCTCACGACGACGATGTTCAGCATCGTCTACGGCGCACTGCTCAAGGGCTTGCCGTTCCCCAATCCCGACGAGCTGGTGGCGATCCAGCGACAGAACCTGTCGCGCGGCATCCGGCAAATGCAGACGCCGATCCACGACTACCTCGACTACCGCTCGCAGCAGCGGAGCTTCTCGGGAATCGCGGCTTTCTACGGTGGTACGGTCAACGTCAGCGGCGCCGAGAAAGCCGAGCGGTACGATGGCGCATGGGTGAGCGCCGAGCTGTTCGACGTGCTGCAGGTCAGACCGCAGCTCGGCCGTGCGTTCCGCCGCGAGGAGGAAACGCCCGGACTCGGCAACGTCGCGGTGCTGAGTTACTCGATGTGGCAGGATCGTTATGCCGGAGACCCGCAGATTCTCGGCAAGGCCATTCGCGCGAACGGACAGCCATACACGGTCGTTGGTGTGATGCCGCCGAAGTTCAGTTATCCGGATGGGCAGGCGATCTGGATGCCGCTGCAGCTCGACGCCACCAAGCTCGAGCGTGGCAGCGGCCAGGGCCTCCAGGTGATCGCGCGACTTCGCCCCGGCGTCTCGCTGGACGCGGCGAACGCCGACGTCGCCGGGATCGCCCGACGCATTGCGGCCGAGTACAAGACAACGAACGACGGGATCAGCACGTCAGCACGGCCGATCATGGAAAACGAGATCGGTCCGCAGCCACGACGCCTGCTCTGGACGATGCTCGGTGTCGTGTCATTCGTCCTGCTCATCGCGTGCGCGAACGTGGCCAACCTGCTGCTGGATCGCGCGGCGCACAGGACGAAGGAGGTCGGCATTCGCACGGCGCTCGGCGCATCGCGAGTCGCAGTCGTTAGGCAGTTCCTGAGCGAGGCGCTGGTCCTCGCGATCATCGGTGCGGTGCTCGGCGCAGGCGTCGCGCAGGTCGGCATCATGCTCTTCAATCGCGCCATCGCCGACACGAATCCGCCCTTCTGGCTGGATATCCGGCTGCACCCGCCGGTGCTGCTGTTCGTCGCGGCAACGGCGCTCGTCGCGAGCCTGTTCTCCGGCGCGATCCCCGCGTATCAGTCGTCGCGCGCGGACATCAACGAGATTCTCAAAGACGAGTCGCGTGGTGCGTCGAGCTTCCGCATCGGGCGGCTGAGCCGCGCTCTCGTCGTGTTCGAGATCGCGCTCTCGTGCGGGCTGCTCGTTGCCTCCGGCCTCATGGCGAAGAGCATCATCAAGCTCCGGACGCTCGATCCTGGGATAGCAACCGAGGACATCTTCACGGCGCGGGTCGGGTTCCCGGACACGTACACCGACACGGCCGCGCAGACGCGCTTCTTCGATGACCTCGCGCCCCGCCTGGCAGCGTTGCCGGGCGTGCAGGCGGTGTCACTCACCTCGCAGCTACCGACCACGTGCTGCGGCGGGTCCAATTTCGCGGTCGAAGGCAAGACGTACGAGAAGGACCGGGACTATCCGTACACGCAGTCGATGACCGTGTCGGACGGATTCTTCCGAACGTTCAAGGTCGCCGCCGTGCAGGGCCGGATCTTCTCGACCGGCGACAAGGTCGAGTCCGTGCCCGTGGTGATCGTGAACCAGTCGTTCGCGCGTAAGCACTTCGGGTCCGAGGACCCACTCGGGCGGCGCATCCGGCTTGGTGGCGCGAAATCGACGGAACCGTGGCGCACGGTCGTCGGTGTCATTCCCGACATCTTCACCGGTGACCCGGGGAATCCGCGCGATGCCGGCGTCCTGATCCCGCTGACGCAGAACCGATCGCGCTTCCTGAGCATCGCGGTCCGGGCGCCTAACGCCATGAGCTTGACGCCGCAGGTGCGAGCGGCGGTGGCGTCGCTCAATGCCGACATCCCGATCTACTTCGTCACCTCGATGACCGAGGCGATGCAGCGGAACGTGTGGCACATCCGCGTGTTCGGGGGCCTGTTCATGGTCTTCGGGGTCGCTGCGCTCCTGCTGGCCGCCATCGGGCTCTACGCGGTGATGGCGTTCTCGGTCAGCCGTCGCGCGCGAGAGGTGGGGATCCGCATCGCACTGGGCGCGCGCACGTCGCACGTGCTCCGGCTGGTCTTCCGCCAGGGCATCATTCAGCTCGCGATCGGCATGACGTTAGGTCTCGGGCTCGGCGCGTTGGTCTCACAGGGTGTCGCCGCCGTGCTCTTCGAGGTGCAGCCGCGCGATCCGGCGACGTTCGCGGCGGTCGTTGCGGTGCTGACGGCGGCCGGGCTGTTGGCCTGCTACATCCCTGCTCGCAGGGCGGCCAGGGTCGACCCCCTCACCGCCATGCGCACTGAATAGGCCGACCGAGCGAGGACCTTGCATAACTCATGACCGAAAACGAAGGACCGACCACTAGGTGATCGGTGCTCGGTCATCGGTTTCATACGGCGTTCTTTCTGGTGGCGCGCCGCGTCCTTCGCGTCCTTCACGTCCTTCACGTCCAAACGACAAGGCCGCTCAGAAGAACTTTGAGATAGAGTAGAGAAGGAGACCTACCAGGCCGCCGACGAGCGTGCCGTTGATGCGAACGAACTGGAGATCCTTTCCGATCTGCAGCTCGATCTTCTTGGACGTCTCCTCCGCATCCCACTGGCCCACCGTGTACGAGATGAGCTGCGCCACCTCGTCTCGGAACTGCTCCACCGCGTACAGCACGGCGTCCAGGATCCAATGGTCGACCTTCGCCATCAGCTCGGCGTCGCTCAGCACCGCGTGGCCGAGCTTCATGAGCCCCTGCTCCACCGCGCCCGGCGGGTCCGTCTCCTTGCGGTCCGCGTAACGCGTGAGGGCCTGTTTGGCGTCGCCCCAGATCGTGGCGGAAAACTGACGCACGGCCGGATTGGCGAGCATGTCTTCCTTGATTCCCTCCGCGCGCGCGATGACCTCGGGTGAGTTCCGCAGCTTCTCGATGAAGCCCGCCAGGGCACTATCGAAGCGCTCGCGCAGCGGGTGCTCCGGATCGGCGGCCACCTGACGCAGCGTGTTTTCGATCGCCGTCACGACCTTGTCGTGAATACGATCGTCCACGGCTTCTGGAAGCCACCACGGGCTCTCTTCGCGGATGCGCTGGCGAATGAGCTCCTCGTTTCGCGAGACGCCTTCCGATATCAATCGGAGCGCTTCGTCGAGAAGCTCCTGATGCCGGTTGTCCGCCGTCAACAGCGACAGCACGTTGCCTAACAGGGGTGCCACCTGCGTCTTGCGGACTCGCGTGACAACGGCGCGGTCGATCATCGCCTGCACGTCTTCGTCGCGTAGCACCTGTGCCGTGCCCGCGAGACCCGACGCGACGTGGTGCGAGATGCGCCGGCTGTTGGTCGGATCACTGATCCACCTCGCGATCCGCTCGGCGATTCGGAGTCCGTGGAGTCGCGCGGCGATCACCTCGCGCGACAGAAAGTTGTTCTGCACGAAGCCGCCGAGGCTGCGACCAATGCGGTCCTTGCGGCTGGGGATGATGGCCGTGTGCGGAATCGGAATGCCGAGCGGGTGACGGAACAGCGCGGTGATGGCGAACCAGTCTGCGAGCCCACCGACCATCGCCGCCTCGGCTGTCGCACGCACGAAGCCGAGCCTGTCTCTTATACACATCTGACGCTGCCGACGAAGATTG
>JBKOYV010000271.1:0-12604 GCA_046725585.1 Gemmatimonadota bacterium
GCCGTGTTCCCGGGAACCAGAAGGTCGTTTTGGCCAATCTCCAGCTCGCGCGCACGGCGGTGCACCGATGCCGGAAGCGCCGCCGCCGACCGGATGTCGACGTCGAAGTAAACTCCAACCAGCTCGCTCGCCGCGACCTCCTCACCGGTCTCACTGTCGTACATGTGGTGCACGAAGCGAATGCTCGTGCGGCCGAGCGATATGAGCTCCGTCGCAATGTGCACGAGCGAGCCCGCGACGAGCTCGCGCTTGTACTGGATGCGCTGCTCCACCGCGACGGCGCTGCGGTGGTTGCGTTTGAGGAACGCCGGCGTGAGTCCCAGCTGTGCGAGAAACTGCCAGCTCGCCTCGTCGAATCGGGCTGTATAGAACTGGACGTTCATGTGCCCCACGTGGTCGATCATCCAGGGGTAGACGACGCCTCGATACGTCTCGAACTGCGTGTACATGGTTGCTCCTTCGGAGTCGGCGTAAAAGCTCGCGAAGTGCGAGCGTCGCCGGTATCGAGCGGGTGGCCGGGTCGGGGGGTGTCCAGGGTTGGGCCAGCCGCTGACTGAAGACAGGGGCCACCTCTCGTGCACGGTACCACCTCGCGTCATCTTCCTGCGTCATGCGTCCATCCTTCTCCCGCCGTGCATTCGCGCGGCTTGCGGCGGTCGGTGTCATCATCGCCTCGTCTCCCGGCCAGACCTTCGGTCAGGTGGCCATTGCCATCACGCGGGTCAGCGTGATCGACGGCGACGCCCCGCTTCCGCGCACGGATCAGACGGTCCTGATCCAGGGGAACCGGATCGTGCGGGTCGGCGCGTCGGGCTCCGTGGCGGTGCCGGCCGGCGCCCGTATCGTCGACGGGCGAGGAAAGTTTCTCGTGCCGGGACTCTGGGACATGCACGTCCACACCGCGATCTCCGGCGGACGTGACCTGCTGTCGCTGTACGTCGCCAACGGTGTGACCGGTGTTCGCGACATGGCGGGCGATTGGGATACCCTGAGGACCTGGCGGTTGGAGATCGCACGGGGCCAACTGGTCGGTCCGCGGATCATCGCCTCGGGTCCGTACCTCGAAGGCGGCGACGTACCCATTCCCCACCTGCTCGCGCGCACCGCCGTCGAGGCGCGCGCCGGCGTGGACTCGCTCATCGCGCTCGGGGTCGACTTCATCAAGGTCCACTCGCAGCTCAACGCCGAGTCGTACTTCGCGATCGCGCGACGCGCGAGAGAGCGCGGAGTCGTGTTCGCGGGTCATGTGCCGCGCGTGGTTGGGGCGGCGGCAGCCTCGGACTCCGGGCAGAAGAGCATCGAGCACCTGCTCGCCATTCCGGCCGAATGCACGCCCGCGGACTCGATCGCGCTCCAGCCTCGCTTCACGGTCCAGGGCGCTATTGGCCGTTGTTCGAGCGAGGATCTCGGGCCGCTGTACGCGAAGTTCGTGCGCAACGGGACGTACGTGACGCCGACGTTCACCGCGCAGGTGGAGGTTGCCTATTGGCCGACGCGCGCGTTGCCGGGCGACTCGCTCGCGCACTACCTGCCAAAGGCGGTGCGTGATTACGTGGCACAGATCTTCCCGATGCCCGACAGCATCCCGCCTAACGCCGATTCGGTCGGTCGGGCGATGTTGGAGAAGCGGCTGCGTCAGGTCGCCGCGATGCAGCGCGCCGGCGTCCACATTCTCACGGGTACGGACGCGCCTCTGCGAAACAGCCCGCCTGGATTCGGACTGCACGAGGAGCTCACGCTACTCACCCGCGGCGGCATGTCCCCATTCGACGTGCTCCGATCGGCGACGCTGGAGCCCGCCCGGTACTTCGGCATGCTCGATTCCCTCGGCACGATCGCGGCCGGGAAGCTCGCGGACCTGGTGTTGCTCGATGCCGATCCACTCCAAGACATCCGGAACACGCGACGCGTGAGCGCCGTCGTGGCCAACGGCAGGCTTTACGCCGGCGCGGAACGCGAGCGACTGCTTCGCGTGGCCAACGCGTCGCCATGACCGGGGCTCCCGTGAGCGAGCAGCCCGTTCTCAGAACGGCTCGGCTGCTGCTGCGTCCCTTCGTGGTGGATGATGCCCTGGCCGTGCAGCTGCTCGCGGGCGCGCGCGAGGTCGCCGATACCACGCTGCACATCCCGCATCCGTACCCGGCGGGCGCCGCCGAGCAGTGGATCGCGATGCATCCGGCGACGTGGGAGGCGGGCACCGGCGTGACGTACGCCGTCACGGATGCGGGCAACGGTGTGCTCATGGGAGCCGTGGCGCTGACGATCGCTCCGGCCCACGCGCGGGGAGAGCTGGGCTACTGGCTGGGCGTTCCGTACTGGAGCCGCGGGTACTGCACGGAGGCCTCGCGCGCGGTCGTGGACTTCGGGTTCACACAGCTCGGGCTGCACCGTGTCCAGGCCCGGTACCTGACGCGGAACCCTGCGTCCGGCCGCGTCATGCAGAAGCTCGGCATGCAGTCCGAGGGGGTACATCGTCACGCGATGCGCAAGAACGATCGGTTCGAGGATCTCGAGATGTACGCGATTCTCGCAGACGAGTGGACTGTCGGGCGTGGAGGATGAGGCGGCCGAAGGGTGTGCTGCTCGACTACGGCGGGACTCTGGTTGAGGAGGCGGGTTTCGACCTGCGCGCCGGGACCGTGTGGCTGCTGAAGCAGGCGTCTCATGTGGCGCCGGACGTCACGCTCGACGCAGTACTCGAGCGTGCACGCCGCGTTGCGAGCGAACTTGCCGACAGGCGGGACACGTTCGGCATCGAAACACCGTGGGCGTCTCTCACTCGGCTCATTCACGACTATTTCGGGACGCGATTCGCGTTGCCGTATCCGGAACTGGAGCGGGGGTTCTGGGACGAGTCCGTGACGACGTACCCGATCCCGGGGGCTCGTGAGGCACTCGCCTGTCTCGCAAGCGCCGGCGTGCCGATGGCGGTACTGAGCAACGCGTCGTTCAGTGCGGACGTGATCCGCCATGATCTGGCCAAGCACGGGCTGGCGGATCACCTGGCGTTCGTCATGGTGACGGCCGACTACGCGGTCCGGAAGCCGAGCGCACTCCTGCTCGACGTGGCGGCGGCCCGGCTTGGTGTTGCGCCGCGCGACATCTGGGTAGTCGGTGATCGCCTCGACACCGACATCGCCGGGGCGCGGGCGGCCCGGATGTGTGGCGTGTGGCTCCAGCCGCCTGACGCCGCGCCGTCCACGCTGCCGGACCTCACGGTCGGTGACTGGGCCGATTTCACGCGACGGTTCGAGGAAACGGAGTGAGCCCGTTGTGAAACCACGACGCGTGGTCGTGAACGACTGCATGCAGCAGGGGTATGCGTACCTGCTCACGGAGTCAACCGGCCGCAACTTCGATCCGGGGTTCGCGCCCGAGCTCACGCCAGCCGAGATGTTGTCGTTAGGCGTGTTTGGCGGAAAATACATGACGGACTGTCGCGACGAGTTCCCGGCAAGCTGGTTCGCCAGAGCAAAGCTCTCGCCAGAACAGTACGACGCGAAGCTCAACTACTTCGGCGTGCGTGCGTCACAGCCGCTCTCCGTGTGGCGCAGGAAGGGATGGATCTACGAGGAGGATCCGCGCGGCTGGTTCCAGTGGTATTGCCGCTACTATCTGGGTCGTCGGTGCCTCGATGATGACCGCCAGATCCGCCGCTGGCGCCAGATCGCGCGTCACGTGGCCCAGGTGAAGCAGGGGTGCAGACCACGGGACCTAACGTGCCGAAGGCGGCAGCGGCAGGCGTTGCTGCATTGGGCGTATGACAGCAGGAAGATCTAAACTGCTGGGAAGCGGGAGACGGGAGACGGGAGACGGGAGACGGGAGACGGGTAGAAAGCGAGAACCCTCGGGAGGCCTCTCTATGCGAGATGGGCATACCGAGGGTTCTCCGTCTCCCGTCTCCCGTCTCCCGTCTCCCGCTTATGGAAGACTGAACGCGACGAACGTCCCTCCAGAAGGCGCTCCGTTCTTTCCTCCCCCGGCTGCGATTACGACGTACTCTTTGCCGTTCACCACGTAGAGCGATGGCGTCGCGTTGCCTGACGCGGGAAGCTCCGCCTCCCACAACAGCTCGCCCGTCCGCTTGTCGAACGCGTGGAACTTTCTGTCATACGTCGTGGCCCCGATGAACAGCAGGCCGTTCTTCGTCACGACGGGGCCGCCGTAGTTGTCCGTTCCCGTGTTCCTGATTCCCTGCGCCGCGAGCGCCGGGTACTCCCCGAACGGAACGGTCCACCGGATCTCCCCCGCATTCAGGTCGATCGCGTTGAGTGTCCCCCACGGCGGCGAGACGCCCGGGTAGCCCTCGTGGTCGAGGAAGATCGGATAGCCTGTATTGCGGTATTTCAGGAAGTTCGCATTCGTCCCCCCCGTCTCCGCGATGTCTTTTCCGGTGATGAGGAAGTTGACGAGATCGTTGATCGCTCCGCCCTCGAGCAGCTCTGCGAAGCCCGGCATTCGGCCGGTACCCTGGCGGATGATGGTGGCGAGCTGGTCGCGCGAGTAGCGCTGTGCGACCTCGAGCAACGACGGCGCCACCGCTCCGCCCTTCATGTCGTCACCGTGGCAGCTCGCGCACTGGCTCCTGTACAGGGAGTGGTCATCGCGCGGTATCATGCGGAGCAGCCAGCCCATCTCGTTCGCGTTGACGTAGAGCAGGCCCGTCTCCGGGTCGAATGCCGGGCCGCCCCATTCGCCGCCGCCATCGTACCCGGGAAACACGATCGACCCGTCCAGGCTCGGCGGCTGGAACATCCCGACGTACTTGTGCTCGCGGAACGTCTTGAGCGCCGAGGCGTGCGCCTCGGGCGTGCGGTTGGTCAGCATGTCCTCGGTGAGCGTCCGCCTAACGAATGGTGGTGGCTTGAGCGGAACGGGCTGTGTGGTGCTCGCCCGCTCGCCGTCGAGCGTCGATGCGGGGAATGGGCGGTACTCGATCGGGAAGAGCGGCTTGCCTGTTTTCCGGTCGAAGACGAACACGAAGCCGGTCTTCGTGATCTGCGCGAGGGCAGCGACGGACTTGCCGTCGCGCCTAACGGTGACCAGCGCCGGCGGCGACGGGAGGTCCATGTCCCACAGGTCGTGCTTGACCGTCTGGAAGTGCCAGACACGCTTCCCCGTTTGTGCATTCAGGGCGATGACACTGTTCGCGAACAGATTGTCGCCGAGCCGGTTGGAGCCGTAAAAGTCGAAGGCGGCGGAGCCGGTGGCGCCGTAGACGATCCCGAGCTTGCGGTCGACCGTCAGACCCGACCAGGCGTTCGCGCCACCGGACACCTTGTAGGCGCCTGGCGGCCACGTGTCATAGCCGTACTCACCCGGCCGCGGAATGGTGTGGAAGATCCAGCGCATCTTGCCGGTCATCGCGTCGTAAGCGCGAATGTCACCCGGCGACGAGGGCAGGCTTTCGCTCACCGAGCTGCCGATGATGTACAGGCCCTCGAACATGACGCCCGGCGTGCTGGCGCTCACCGATTGCGACGCGAAGGGGCGCCCCAGCCCTTTTCGCAGGTCGACACGCCCGCTGTCTCCGAAGCTGATGATCGGCTTGCCGGTCTTCTTGTCGAGTGCCCAGAGGTTGTTGCGCTGCGTCACGAAGACACGATCGCGGTACACGGTCACGCCGCGGTGCCGAAACCGCCCGCTCTTCGGATCGATCTTGTTGGGATCGAACGTCCAGATCTCTCGACCTGTCGCCGCGTCGAGCGCGACGACGCGCAATTTCGGTGTGGTCGCGTACAGCACGCCATCGATGACGATCGGGTTCGGCTGGAACTCCGACCCCGGAAACGCGTCGTGAGTGTCGTACGTCCACGCGACCCTGAGCTGTTTGACGTTCGCGGGATTGATCTGATCGAGCGTCGAATACCGCGTGTTGTCCGTCGTCCCGCCGTAGATCGGCCAGTCGATGGATTTCGCCTGCGACCACGCTTGCGCGGTTTTCAGGACGAGAAGGGCAGCAACGGATGCGGCGCGAAGCGACATGGTGCTCCGAGGTTTTGGTGTCATACGTTGCACCCGGCCAGCGGTTGAACACCAGCGCCTCGCGAAGCACCGATTTGCGACGCGCCGCCGCGACGCGCACCTTTGGCGACCCGTTTGGTTCGCCTTTCAGCCGGTCGTCGCCTTGAGATCACTCACCGCCCTCGCCATCGGCCTCCTCACTGCCTTCGCCGTCGCCCCGCAGGCGCGGTCGCAGTCCCCGGCGTTTGCTCGGTTCGTGGACCGATATCTCGATGACTTCGCCCGGCGCCACCCATCCATCGCCGCTGGCAACGGCATTCACGACCACGACGATCGACTCGACGACTTTTCGGTCGCCGGCATCACGGCGGAGATCGCTGCCCTGGAGCGCAATGCGTCGGGGCTCCGCGCGTTCGACCACCAGGCGCTGACGCCGGACGAGCGTGTCGATCAGCGCATCCTGCTCGGCGTTATCGACGGGTGGCTGCTGGAGCAGAAGACGCTCCAGAACTGGCGGCGGAATCCGATGCTGTACGCGTCGGCGCTCGCGGACGGTGTACACAACCTGATGACGATGGCGAGCGACCCGGCGCCGGTCCGGATGCGTCGGATCATCAGCAAGCTCGGCCAGGTCCCCGCGTTCCTGAATGCCGCCAGAACGAACGTCGTCAATCCGCCCCGCCTGTTCGCCGAGCGAGGTGCGGCCATGATGCGTGGGGCGCGGGACATGCTCGGCCACGATCTCGACCTGGCCTTCGCGGCCGAGCCTAACGCTGCG
Source organism: Gemmatimonadota bacterium (assembly GCA_046725585.1). Taxonomy (GTDB): domain Bacteria; phylum Gemmatimonadota; class Gemmatimonadetes; order Gemmatimonadales; family Gemmatimonadaceae; genus JAJKIV01. The sequence continues at coordinate 6,743 of JBKOYV010000271.1, forward strand.
CTGCGCGATTCGCTGCGCAAGGCGGCGGACGTCGCGATTCCCCGGATCGACGCGTACATCACGCACCTGGAGCGCGACGTCATCCCGAAGGCGTCAGGGGATTTCACGATCGGCGCGGCGAATCTCTCGCGGCGCTATCTCGCCGAGGAGCTGATCGACACGCCGCTCGAGACGATGGTCGCGATCGGCGAGCGCGAGCTCGCGCGATCACAAGCCGAGTTTCGTGCGGCGGCGGCCAGGCTCGATCCCAAGCGCGATCCAGTAGCCGTGTGGGAAGAGGTGCGGAAGAACCACCCGAAGATGGGCGGAGTCGTGGCCGCGACGCAGGCGATCGTGGATTCGCTCTCGGCGTTCGTGGCCGCGCGCGGGATCGCCACGCTGCCGCCGGAAGAGCGCGTGATCGTCGCGCCCGCATTGCCGTTCGACCTCGGGTTCGCGTCGATGCACGCGTCGCCTCCACTGGAGAAGGCTCCGGTGAAGAGCATCTACTACATCACCGACGCGCAGCCGGGACTCTCGCCTGCCGAGCAGGAGGCGTGGCTCGAGCGGTACAACTACGCGTCGCTCACGAACACGTCGGCGCATGAAGCAATGCCCGGCCACTGGCTGCACTCGACGTACATGCGGCGCACGCCGGGCAAGGTGCGCCGCATCTGGATCGGGTTGAACCCGTTCCCGCAGCCGTCGTCCGGACAGGATGGATGGGCCCATTATGCCGAGCAGATGGTGCTCGACGAAGGGTATGGCAACGGCGACCCCAGGCTCCGACTCGCGCAGGTGAGCGATGCGCTCACGCGCATCTGCCGACTCCTCTCGGGGATCAAGCTGCACACGAAGCAGTGGACGCTCGCGGATGCGCAGCGCTGCTTCGAGAAGGATGCGTACGTCGCCGCGCCTGCCGCGAAGCGTGAGGCGGAGCGTGGCACGTACGACCCGACGTACGGCAGCTACTTCCTCGGCAAGCGCGCGATCCTCAAGCTTCGCGCGGATTACCAGAAGCGAATGGGCGCGAAGTTCTCGTTGCGCGAGTTCCATGAGCGGTTCATGACGAATGGCATCGCGCCCATCTGGGCGCAACGGCAACTGCTGCTGCCGGGTGATACGGGTGCGGTGATCGAATGACTCCGGGGCGAGGCATTCCGCGGGGCGCACGCGTTCGCGTCGGCGTGCTTGGCGCCGGCGCGTGGGCAGAGTTCGCGCACCTGCCCGGCTACAAGCGCGACCCGCGCTGCGAGCTCGTGGCCATCGCGGACCCCGTGGTGGACAAAGCGAGAGCCTTTGCAGAGAAGTTCGGCATACCTAACGTCTACGACTCGCATGCCGAACTCATCGCCCGCGACGACATCGACCTGGTAGATGTCTGCACGCCGAGCGTGACGCACTTCGAGCTGAGCTGGGCGGCGCTCGAGGCCGGGAAGCACGTGCTGTGCGAGAAGCCCGTGGCCTACGACTATCGGGACACGCTGCGCGCGGCCGCCCTCGCGAAACGGCAGGGCGTGAAGACGAAGCTCGGCTTCACGTTCAGGTACAGTCCCGCGATGCAGTACATGAAGGAGCTCATCGACCAGGGCTTTGTCGGCACGCCGTTCATCTTCAACGGCTACGAACAGAACTCGCAGTGGCTCGACCCGCAGAACCCGCTGCGTCAGGTCGACCACGAGGCGGACCAATCGGCCATCCAGGTGTCATCGCTGGAAGGCTATGGCGCGCCGATCATGGATCTCGGGCACCTCTTCATGGGGAGCCGCTTCAGCCAGGTAGTCGGGACGATGAAGAACTTCATCCCCGAGCGCGTGGTTCGAGCGACCGGTCGGATGATGCACATGAACATCGATGACGGTGACATCTTCATCGGAGAGTTCGCGAGCGGCGCGTTAGGCTCGATTCAGACGAGCTTCGTGACAGTCGGGAACTACCCTGGTCTCGAGGCCCGGGTGTACGGCAGCAAGGGCGCGCTCATCTGTCGGCTCGTGGAGGAAAACGGGATCTGCGAGTCGCTCAAGGCGGCGACAGCGGACCAGGTGGAGTTTCGCGAGATCGAGGTTCCGGAGCGCTTCTATCCGCCGGGAGGGAGCAAGCGCGAGTCCTGGCGCTCACTCTTCTACGCGAACCTCGTGCACTCGTTCATCTCCGAGATCCTCAGCGACGGACCGGAGAACGAGGGGAATTTCGAGGACGGAGCGCACGTGCAGGAGCTGATCAACGCCGTGGAGCTGTCGTTCCGCGAGCGACGCTGGGTGTCGATCCCGCTCGATGGTGAGCGCAAGGCGTGACGGCCATCGACGACTTCTTCACGCACTATTACGCTCGGCGACCCGTAAACGCGACGTTCACGGGGGTCCACGCCTACGACGATCGCTTGCCGGACTGGTCGCCGGACGGCATGGCCGCCATGGACGACCAAATGCGGTCGTTAGGCGAAGCGCTCACGCGCGAGTATCCGACGCCGGTGTCGGTCGCCGCGTTCGGGAACAGTCCGGATCTGCTTGACGCGGAGCTCGCTCGGGGGTTCCTCGAGATTCAGCGCGCGGAGAACGCGAGCCTGCATGGGCCGAAGGGGAATCCGGCGCTGTGGACGGGCGAGGCGATCTTCTCGATCATCTCGCTCCTGATCCGCGACTTTGCATCATTGGAGGACCGGCTCGGCCTCGTGGAATGCCGAGCGGATTGTAGCGGGGCGTTCCTCAGCCAAAACTCGGGCAAGCCGGCGTGGCAAGTGGAAACTGAACACGCCACGGTGGCGGCGTGGGTAGCAATCGGGCCGGACGAGCCGGGAGCAACCCTCGATGCGCGCAGAGGGCTGCCGCGGCCATGGGTAGATCGCGCCGTGCGGGACTGTGACGGTGCGGAGATTCTTCTCGGCGAGGCGTTTCACCGAAGAGTTGCGGCGTTGGAGCTTCCGACGCCGCAGAAGACTGCGCTTCAGCGGGCCGGTGCCAAAGCACGCATGCAGCTCCGGGCATTCGCGACGAGACTGGAGTGGCATCCCGAGGCGCCCGAATCGGCTATGGCGTGTGGCCCGGAGCTATTCGATCTGCTACTGTCCCGCGGTTATTTCTGTCTCCGCTCTCGCGCGGACCTTCTCGCCGAAGTGCGAGAGCGGTTCGACGCAGCCCGTTCGGAGCTGGATCTCATGGCTCGCTCGGCGGCCGGATCGTGGCAGGACGCGCAGGTGCACCTCGCCGCCGATCGCCCGTCGCCTGACGAGTATCTCGAGGCATTCGCCGAGACGTGGCGCGCATGCCGCGAGTGTGCGGAGACAGCGAACGTCGTGAGCTGGCCCGACTGGCCCATTCGTTATGTGCCCTTCCCCGAGTGGACCGCCGACGCGGCTCCGTACCTGTATTACCTCTACTACCGGTCTCCCGCCCCGTTCGACCCGTACACCACGTACGACTACGTCGTGCCGCCATTACCGCCCGATCCCGCGGAGGCCGATAAGCATCTGCGCGTGTGGAACCACAGTACGATCAAGCTGAATCACGTCGTGCACCACGGCGCGATCGGCCACCACGTGCAGAACTGGTACGCCTACAACCAGCGGCGATCACGCGTTGGCAAGGTGGCGGCGGTGGATTGCGCGAATCGCATCGGCATGTTCTGCGGTGGGACGATGGCCGAGGGTTGGGCGTGCTACGCGACCGACCTCATGGAGGAGCTCGGGTTTCTCACACCACTCGAGCGCGTGTCGCAGCAGCACACGCGCGTGCGCATGCTCGCGCGGGCGATCGTGGACATCGAGCTGCATCAAGGCACGATGTCGTTCGCCGAGGCGGTGGCGTTCTATGCTGAGCGTGTGGAGATGGCTGCGGAGGCCGCGAGGGCCGAGGCGGTAAAGAACTCCATGTTTCCATGCACCGCGATCATGTACTGGTTAGGCACCCAGGGGATTCACGACCTTCGAGACGAGATGAAGCGACGAGAAGGGGCACTATTCTCGCTCCGGCGGTTTCACGGTGAGCTGCTCGGGTATGGGTCGATTCCAGTACCGCTCGTTACCCGAATCATGACCGAGGGCCGGAGCCCTCTATCAGGACAATGAGGATTCCTCCCTTCGTCGCTGCGCTCGGAATGACACGGCTTGTCATCCCGAGCCGGGAGCCCGCCGCAGGCGGGCAGATGAGGGATCGTCACCCTCCCGATAGAGGGCCACCGCTCCCCGCTCCTAGTTCGCGGTTCCCTGTTCCCGGTTCCCGCGTCGCGCGCCTAGTCCTACTCGCCGCCGCCGTTGCGGCATGCGCGCGCGACGCCTCCCGTTCAGGACCGTCCAACGCCCTGCTCATCGTTGGGTACGATCGCGAGCCCGACACCATGAACCGGTACGCGACGCACATTCTGGAAGACATTCAGTCGTGCGTCGTCGAAGGGCTCGTCACGAGCGACGAAAAGATGAACGTCGTCCCCGTGCTCGCCGCCGAGATCCCGACCATCCAGAACGGCGGAGTCGTCCTGCGCCCCGATGGCGGCATGGACGTTACCTGGAAGCTCCGACCCGGAGTGAAGTGGCAGGATGGGAAGCCGCACACGTCCGCGGACGTGAAGTTCACGGTGGACGCGATCAACAAGGGCGACTGGAAGCCCGAGAGCACCGACGGGTTCGATCGTATCGCCTCCGTGGACACGCCGGACTCGCTCACCGCCGTCGTTCACTACAAGGAAGTGTACGCGCCCTACCAGATGCAGTTCTTCCGCGGCACGCTGCCCAAGCACCTGCTCGATGGCCGCGACATCGACAAGGCGAACGACTACAACCGCAGTCCGCTGGGCACCGGCCCATATCGGATCACCGAGTGGAAGACAGGGGAGTACGTCCTGCTCGAGAAAGTGAAGGACTACTGGCGCGGACCCGAGTATCCGAAGATCGACCGCATCCTCTTTCGCTTCCTCCCGAACACCACGACGCGGATCAACCAGCTCAAGTCGGGCGAGGTGCACCTCGTCGCGCTCGTACCGTGGGACAAGGTCCGCGAGCTTCGCGCGTTCGCGCCGGTGCGGCTCAATCAGGTTCTGGGCAACGGCTACGAGCACGTGACGCTGAACGAAAAACACTTCCCGCCGTTCAAGGACCTCCGCGTCCGTCAGGCGCTCGCCCACGCGATCGACCGCGAGCTGCTGGTGCGGACCATCCTCGACAGCCTGGTCACGATGGTCGATGGTCCGATCCAGCCGCTGTCGTGGGCGTACGAACCTAACGTGAAGCGATACGCCTTCGACACGGCAGCCTCGAACCGCCTGTTGGACGAAGCGGGCTGGAAGCGCGGCCCGGATGGAATGCGGGCGAAGGACGGCCAACCGCTCGCCTTCACACTCATTACGCAGGCAGGCTTCGCGATCCGCGAGAACGTGGCCCAGGCGCTCCAGCGTCAGTTCCGCGACGTAGGGGTGAACGCGTCGGTCAAGCTCATCGACGGCACGACGATCAGTACGGTGTGGTTCAGCGGCGAGTTTGACGCGATGCTGCACTGGTGGCAGTCGGGGGCCGATCCGGAGATCACGCTCTTCTTCGCGAGCGACCGTACGCCGCCGGCGGGACGAAACATCAACTACTTCGCGGACGACTCGCTCACGCGCGTGCTGTACGCGTCGGATCGTACGGTGGATCAAACGAAGCGCGCGCAGCTGCTGCGTGCGGCGCAGCGACGCGTCGCGGAACTGGTGCCCGAGCTCGTGCTGTACAATACCGCGAAGATCGACGCCGTGCCGGCGTCGCTGCAGAACTTCAAGGGCAACCCGACCAACGCGGGGCCGTACAGGAACGGGCACGCGTGGGAGCTTAGCCGCCAGCACTAGCACTGGAAGGATGACATTGGAGTCTGACCCCAAACGCATCGTTGCATCGCACATCCAGCCACCAGCTTGCAT
>JBKOYV010000282.1:0-13809 GCA_046725585.1 Gemmatimonadota bacterium
GCCGGCGAAGCAGTCGGCTTGAAGCTCGAGCGCGACCGACAGCTGATTCGCCGCACCCGGCCGCGACTCCTGCAACTGGCGCACGCGCTGCTCGATGCCGAGGAGGTGCTGCACGTGATGCCCGAGCTCGTGCGCGATCACATACGCCTGCGCGAAGTCTCCTGGCGCACCGAAGCGTCGCGCAAGCTCGTCGAAGAAGCTGAGGTCGAGGTAGACCCTTTCGTCGACGGGGCAATAGAAGGGGCCGACCTCCGCCGGGGCCTGGCCACACCCCGTGTTCACCGCATCGCGGAAGACCGCGAGCTTCGCGTCGCGGTACTGTTGCCCATCGACCTTCGGCAGCAGCTTCGCCCACGTCTGCTGCGCGTCGTCCAGCACGAACGAGACGAACTGGATCCGCTCCTCTTCCTTGGGTGAACTGCTCACTGGCTGCTGCACGTCGCCGGGAGCGGTCTGCTGCGGCGCGGGACTCCCGCCGCTGTCGAAGATGTTCACGCCGAAGACGAGGCTCAGGATCAGCGCGATCACGGCGCCACCGATTCCCATGCCGCGCCCGCCGATCATCATCCCGCCGCCCGTCTGACCACGCAGGTCTTCGACATTCTTGCTGCGTCCGCCCGGTGTCCAGCGCATTGTCATTCCCTCGATTCAATCACGGTGAACCATCCTACAATGCACGAGACGAGCCGTGATGACCGCCAGCGGTCGAGCTCGGCATTCGTGCCGCCTGGTCGGACTGGATCCCTCTATTGCGCGGAAGACAGCCGCACGCACCGCACTCCTATCGGACGTTCCGTCCCGCTCGAGGAGCAACTGGCCACCCGCGAGGTCGCTTGGCACGGTTGACGCGTCACGATCCGACGCCAAAAGGGCGGCGTTCAAGTCCGGACAAATCGCCGTCACTCGACCGTGAAGGGAGCCACGCGTGCGTCGTCGCAGCCGCGTGAGGCGGCGCAGCGATGGCACCCTCCCGTACATCCCGGCGGAGGTCACCATGCGCCTACGTGCACGTCGAATTCCCTCGGTGTTCACGTTGGTCGTCGCGACCTTTGGGGCCGCAACGACCGCCATCCCCCTCCTTCCTCTCAACGCACAGCTCGGCTCGATTCGCGGACGCGTCGTCGTCGAGGGCGTAAACCGCCCGCTCGGCAACGCCCAGGTGAGCGTCGTCGGCACGCAGATCGGCGCGCTGACGAACGACAACGGCGAGTTCCGCCTGAACAACGTGCCGCCGGGCCCGCGTCAGATTCGCGTCCAGCGTATCGGGTTCGCGGCCCTGACGAGTCCGGTCACCGTCACGGCGGGTGAGACGGTCACCATCGACTTCACGATCCGCGAGGCGCCGGTCTCGCTCGAGCAGGTGGTCGTGACCGCCACCGGCGACGTTAGGCGGAAGGAGGTCGCCAACAGCATGGCGACCATCTCCGCCGAAACCATCGAAAACGCCCCGGTGGCGAACGCGCAGCAGCTGCTCGCCGCGCAGACGCCGGGCGTCACGGTGCTGGCCAATACCGGGCAGCCGGGCGGCGGCGGCGTGATCCGGCTGCGCGGCAACAACAGCATCTCGCAGACGAACAACCCGATCATCTACGTGGACGGCGTGCGCATTTACAGCGGCGACACGCCCGTCGTGCCTAACGCCCGCCAGGTCATGAACCCGTTCAACGACATCCGTTCCGAGGACATCGAGCGGGTCGAGGTGATGAAGGGCGCGTCCGCGACGACGCTCTACGGCACCGAGGCGTCCGGCGGCGTGATCCAGATCTTCACGAAGCGCGGCCGCTCGGGACGTCCGCAGTGGACCGCCGAAGCCGTGGGCGGGACTAATGACCTCGATTACCTCCACGTCGATGGTGATCCCACTGTCGTGTACCTCAAGAACTGCCGAGGATCCGAGCTCTTCGGCATCGATGTCACCAACGCCGCCACGCTCGGCCAGGAGGTCCCGTTCGAAGACTCAACTTGCCCGTCAAGCGGAAAGTGGGTCCGCACGGGCGTGGTTCAGCGATACTCCGCATCGGTTGGTGGCGGCGGCGACGTCATGCAGTACTTCCTCACGGGGAACTACTCGGACGAGCAGGGCGCCGTGGATCCCGGCGAGTTCAAGACCGGCGGCTTCCGGGGCAACTTCTCGTTCCGCCCGCTGCGACAGCTCGAGCTCGCCCTCAACTCGTCGTACCAGCGCGGCGACCAGCAGTGGATCCCCGACGGGAACCTCGCGAACGGCTTCCTCTTGAACGTCGCTCGCGGGACGGCCGGCAACTACCGCGGCTCGGGGTGCTCGACGCCGACGATTGTCTGCATGAACAACGCGGCGGCGCTCACCATCGGAACGAACTCCCGAACCGACCACTTCATCTCGGGCTTCACGATCAACTACGCGCCCGTCGCGACCTGGACGAATCGGCTGTCGATCGGCTACGACTACAATGGCGTCGAGAATCGCTCCCTCATTCCGTTCGGGCACATTCGCACCCCGACCGGTCAGCTGTCGCAGCAGGACTGGACACGGAAGTTCCTCTCCATTGACCTCGCATCGTCGTACCGAAAGGACTTCGGGAGCATGTGGGTCTCGACCACGTCGTTCGGCGGTCAGCTGTTCCAGGACAACCTGTTCCAGACGAACGTGACGGCGACGGAGTTCGCGAGCCCGGGCGAGCCGGTGCTGACGAGTGGCGCGATCCGCACCGTCGGCACGGACACGCGGCGCCGCGTCGTGAACGCGGGGCTGTTCGCGCAGGAGCAGCTCGGCTGGCGGGATCGGGCGTTCCTGACGCTGGGCCTGCGGGTCGACGGCAACAGCGCGTTCGGCGAGGACTTCGGGCTGCAGCCGTACCCGAAGGTCGGCATCTCGTACGTGCTCTCCGAGCACGAGTTCTGGCCGCGCAAATGGGAGACGTTCAAGCTCCGCGCGGCGTTAGGCGAGGCCGGGAAGGCACCGGGCGCGTTCGACGCGACCCGAACTTGGGACCCGATCGCCGGCGACGACGCGAAGCCCGGAGTTACCCCTAATCAGATTGGGAACCCTGACCTGGGGCCGGAAACGACCCGCGAGCTGGAGCTCGGGTTCGAGACGAGCGCCTTTGCGGGCCGGTACTCCGTCGACTTCACGTACTTCAACACGCGGACGCTGGACGCGCTCATCCAGGTGCGGTACCCGCCCTCGGGAGGGTTCCTCAACCGACAGCTCGAGAACATCGGCGAGGTGAGGAACCAGGGTATCGAGGCGCGCGCCGAAGCCGGGCTCATTCGCCGCCAGAGCGTCGACTGGCGAGCGCGCGTCAACTACACCCACATCAAGAGCGAGGCAGTGGACATAGGTAGCGAAGCGGTGATCTCCACGAGCGGGAGCTTCACGGAGGTTCGCAAGGGGTACCCGGTGACATCGCTGTTCGCGAGGAAGGTGCTCAACCCCAACGAGTTCGCGCCACCGGTGTTCAGCGACTCGAACCTCTTCTACGGGCCGACTTTCCCGGACGACGTGATCGGGCTAGGAACGACGCTGACATTGTGGGACCGGCTCTCGATTGACATGCTCGGCGAGTTCCAGAACGGCGGCTACAACATCAACTACGTCGGCTTCCAGAACGCGAACCGTGGCAACTGGCGGCCGTGCTACGATGTTCAGAAGAAGCTGGTCGCGGCCCAGAAGGGCGACGCGTCGGCGCTGAACAGCGTCAATGCGCTCCAGCGCGCTCGGTGCGCGATCGACCGCACGCAGCAGTTTGCCGACTGGTGGATCGAGCCGATCGACTTCTTCCGGATGCGCTACGTCACGGTGTCGTACAAGATTCCGCCCAAGGTGTTGCGCGGGATGCAGAACGCGACGCTCACGCTGTCGGGGCGGAACCTGTTCTACACCTCCGACTACAGCGGACTCGATCCGGAGTCAGCGGACCAGGCGGACAGCCAGGTTGGCCGGCGCGAGTACTACGTACTTCCGCAACTCCGCTCGTTCTCGCTGGCGCTCAGGCTAGGCTGGTAACCCATCACCCGAGGAGACAAACGCAATGCCTGTGATGCGACTGGTGTGGCGCGCCTCGGTGGCGACGAGCCTCGTGGCGTTTGCCGCGTGCAACTTCTTCGACGTCTCGAACCCCGGGCCGGTTCCGGACGATGAGCTCAACAGGCCGTCAGCCATGACGTCACTCGTGACGGGCATGTCGTTCGACCTGTCGCGGTCCATGGACGCGACGACGCAAGAGACCGCGATCATGGCGGACGAGCTTTATCACGGCGGCAGCTACGCGGACGAAGGATTGTACAACCGCGGGATCATCCGTAACGATGGGCTGACGAACACGCTATGGGGTGCGATGCACCGTGCCCGGTGGGTGGCGGAGTCGGGGATCGAGCGGATGAAGGAAGTGATGGGCGCGGACTTCGAAAAGAGTCCACTCGCCGCGCGCGCGTACATCTACGCGGGATTGGCCAATCGGATCCTTGGCGAGAATGTCTGCGAGGCCGTCTTCGACGGCGGCCCGCCTGAGGATTTCAAGGTCCATTTCTCGCGAGCGGAGCAACAATTCAGCGAGGCGATCCGCATCGCCGGGGCGCTTACGGGCGCGGTCAAGGACTCGCTCCTGCGCGCGGCCTACGGCGGACGGGCTTCCGTGAAGGCGTGGCAGGGGAAGTGGAGCGAAGCGGTGGCCGACGCTCAACTGGTGCCGACGAACTACGTGTTCCTCGCCTTCTTCTCTACGAACACCACCAACGAGAACAACGACCTGGCGTTCGAGACGACCACTCGGTCCGAGTATACCGTCTTCAACACCCAGTGGGCTAAGAACTCCAACAGGGACGCGCGCGTGCTGTGGGATACGGTCCGGACGTCGAGCGGTGCACTCGCGGTCGGTCAGGATGGGCGCACGACGTTCTTCCGCCAGCGGAAGTACCTCAACCTCGCGGCGGATATTCCGCTGGTGAAGGGAACGGAGATGTTGGTGCTTCGCGCGGAGGCGGCGCTGCGTAACGGCGACGTCGCCGGCGCCATGACACTGATCAATCTCGAGCGGGCTTTCTACAACAGCTCCACCTCGCCGCTGCCCCCGCTCACGGCGACGACGGCGGCGGAGGCGTGGCCAATTCTGCAGAAGGAGCGCGCGGCGGTCACCTGGCTCGAGAACAGGCGGTTCTGGGACCTCCGGCGATGGCTCACCGAGCCGCCGCCCATCCAGAACAACTACCTGGCAAGCCGCGACAAGTGCATCCCGGTCAGCGAGAACGAGCAGCAGTCGAATCCGAACCTGCGTTGACGGACCGCTAACATCGTGTGGCGTCGTTTCGTTGCTCTGGCTGTCGGCGTGCTCCACCTGTGCACCGCGTGTTACTCGTATGCGCCGGTGCAGAGCACGCCACAGCCAGGGTCGCAGGTTGCGCTCGAGGTCACGGACGAGGGGCGCGTCGCGCTCAAGGAAAAGATCGGCCCCGGAGTCGTTAGGCTCGAGGGGACGCTCGCGGGGGTCGAGGGAGACGAGCTCCTCGTCGACGCGGACGCGGCCCGGCAGGTGCGCGGCTATGTCTCCGATCTCGGGGGCGTGCGCGTGCGGCTGCCGCAGAAGTACGTGACGCGAATGGACGAACGTCGCTTCTCGCGTTCACGGACGCTCCTGGTCGTGGGCGGTTTGGTGGCGATCGTGGCCGCCTTCTTCGCGACGAAGATCAGCGGAAAGAACACGCCGAGCGATCAGGAGCCCGGTGGAGGTCCCGACCAATGAAACGAGGTGCTGCAACTCGGCCACTCGTCCTGGGGCTAGCGCTCGCGGCATCCGCCTGTGGGGGCGCCGACGCCACCGGGACGCTCCCGCCGGGCCCCACCGTCGAGCTGAGCGTGAGCGGCCTCCTCCCGCTGGACGCCTCGCGCGACGGCCGTTACGAAGCGTGGGTGGTCGATCGGGCCGGCGCGTGGCACTCGTTAGGGGGAGTGGACCCACAATCCGGGGGCTCATTCAGCTTCGCGAATCCGGCTGCCGACGCCGCGTCGTTCGCGATCACGTACGAGCCTCGCGGCGATGCCGAACCAGGCGCATCTCAGCACGTGCTGCTGCGAGGTACCTTCCGCGGCGGCCGTGCCACGCTCTCGGTAGAAGGCGCGGTGACGGCCGGCGATCTGCCGCTTCGCGAGCGCCCCGGGCAGTTCACGATGTTCTCCCCGAGCAACAACTTCCGAAGCGGGTACCCGTCGAACGAGGAGTCGGGGATCTGGCTCTTCAACATGGCCCCGCGCGAGACGCCGCAGAACGACATGTGGGTTCGCCTAACGCCGCTCCAGTCCGGCTGGGTGTACGAGGGGTGGATGGCGCGGGACATCGACACGCCGAACCCCGTGTGGCTCTCGTACGGCAAGTTTCTCCCTGATGCGAGCGGCGCGGTCAACTCGCGCGATGACACCGGCTGGGGTGAGTTTTCCGGCGTCACCGACTACCTGAAGGGCGAGGAAGAGTTCCCCGGCGACGACTGGATCTCCAACCCGTTAGGCTACCAGATGCCGAGCGGCCTCCCGCTTCCGCTCGACCTGCGTGAGAAAACGCCGGGCGGTGCGGGGCGGTGGACGCACCTCATCACCATCGAGCCGTCCTCCGACCGAGGTGAGCCGGTGACGACCCCGCGCCCCTTCACGGTGCGGCCTTATCGTGATCCGTTCGGAGATGGCGGGCCGGGGGTTCCGCGCACGATCACCTTCCGCGCCGACGGCGTGCCGAAGGGCGAGGTCGTACTGCGGTGACGCGCGCGGCCCGCGCGCGGTCGCTTCGTATTGCCGCAACGCTCGCGGCATCGGCGGCCGCGTTGTCGACTGTCGCGGCGTGCGGCGGCGACCCGGTAGCCCCAGGACGTGTGGCGCGCGGCGAGGTGGGCACGTGGCAGACCTGGGTCCTCGCGAGCGCCGGCGACTTGCGGCCGGCGGAGCCTCCGGCGGCGAATTCCGCTCAACAGGCGGCGGAGCTGGACGAGATCGTCCGGCTGCAGGCGGCACGAAGTGCGGCGACTGACTCGGTGGTTGGCGCGTGGGGCGGCGACCCGGGCGCAGCCTGGTCACGGCTCGCCATCGAACGGCTCGATTTCTACTGGCCGCTCCTTCCCGACGTCCGCATTGCGACGCCGGTCCGCGCCGCGCGAATCGCGACGCTGCTCCACGTGGCGATGTACGACGCCATTATCGCGAGCTGGGACGCGAAGTACCTCTTCAACCGAAAGGCACCGGCCCGCGCGAGCGGACGGGTGCGTGCCCTGACGATGGTGGACGACACGCCGAGCTACCCGTCGGAGCACGCGGCAGCGGCCGCCGCAGCGGCAGTGATCCTCAGCTACGCCTTTCCACTCGACGACACCGCCTCGTTCACCCAGCGCGCCCGAGAGGCTGCCGAATCCCGCATCGTCGCCGGGGCCGCATACCGGAGCGACGTCGACGCCGGCTGGGCGTTAGGCAATGCCGTGGCGCAGCGCGTCCTTGATCGGGCGATGCTCGATGGTGCCGCGCAGCAGTGGACCGGAACGGTTCCCACCGGCACCGGCATGTGGCGACCGACGCCCCCACGGATGGTGCAGTCGCCGTTCGATCCACTCGCGGGCTCGTGGCGCACGTGGGTGATCCCATCCGGCAACGCGTTTCGCCTCGCCGCGCCGCCAGCGGTCGGATCCGCACAGTTCACGGCCGACCTGAACGAGCTCCTCACGCTGGCGAACGGCGGCCGCACGCAGCAGCAGATCGACGCGGCGCGATACTGGGCGACGGACGCACCATCGATTCGATGGCAGCTGTTTTTGGAGGACGAGATCGCGTCGCACCGACTGAGCACTCCGCACGCCGCGCGTGCGCGGGCCTATCTCAGCGTGGCGATGTACGACGCGTTCGTGGCGTGCTGGGACACGAAGTTCACGTACTGGCTGGCGCGCCCGGTGACCATGGACCCGACGCTCAAGACGGTGTTCTCCACGCCGCCGTTCCCGTCGTACCCCTCGGGCCATTCGACGCAGTCCTCAGCCGCGGCCGAGGTGATGGCCGAGCTGTTCCCGGATCGCGCTGCGGCCTACGAGGCGAAGGGCGAGGAGGCCTCACTCTCGCGGTTATGGGCGGGCGTCCATTACCGGTTCGACGTGCTCGGTGGAGAGGCGTTAGGCAAGAAAGTTGGAGAGACTGTCGTCGCGAGGATGCGGGCGGACGGGGCGAAATAAGGGGAGACGGGAAGCGGGAGACGGGAGACGGAGAACCCCCGGAATGTCACTCACACCGCGTGATGCATCCCGGGGGTTCCCGTCTCTGTCTCCCGTCTCCCTCAGATCAACAGATCGTTCCTCACTCTCTGCCTGATATTCCACCACAATGCCATCAATGCCGTCGACCGCCGGAGCTCGACGCTCGCTTCGCCGGTCGCACCGGCTCGCCAGCCGGTATCCTGCCTAACGGGTACACGAATCTCGATCGTGCCCTGATCGCGATCACCGGCAGTCGCTACACTCACGACGGTCGCGTCGACCGGATGTTGCGCGTCGCCATACGCGATCAGATGGACCACCTGCCCGACCTTCACGCTCGTCGCTCCCCCTCGCGCGAGCGCAACCCGGGCCTCCAGCGTGTCCAGTGTTGCCACGCGCATGATGCGGTCGCCTGCCTCGACGCGGCGTCCTTCGAGCTCGTGGACACGCGGCGTCGTCACCGTGCCGGCCCATCGCGCGCGTAACGTCAGCGACGCCGCGTGCCGCTCGAGCGCCCGGAAGCGCGCGACGGCCTCCGTCCGCTCCGCCTCCAGCTGCTCGACCGCCCCGGTGGACTGCGCGGCACGCGCGCGAGACGCGGCCACGCTGAGCGAATCCACTACCCGCGCCGACGCGAGCAGCTCGCGCTCGAGGCCGTGATCGAGCAGCCGCACGAGCGCGGCGCCGGTCGTCACCTGCATGCCCTCACGGACGAACACGGCCGCGACGATGCCGCTGTCGGGCGCCGTCACCTCGAGCGTGCTCGCCGGCGCAACGACGAAGCTTCCCGCCGTCGTCAACGTCCACGGCATCACGGCGAGCACGAGCAGCACGCCTGACGCGATCCCTACCGGGAGGCGCCATCCGCGCCCTCGACGCGCTGCACGCCACCCGCGCACAGCAAGCATCACCGATCGACCCCACTCCATGAGGCTCTTGCGCGCCAGCGTGAACACGAGTCCCAGCGCGATCAGCACGCCGATCGCACCGAGGGCTTCGCGCGCGCGGCCGACGAGCCACAGCGTGATGAGGGTGAACAGGAACCCGATGTAGCAGAGCGACAGCGCACCGTAGATCAGAAAGACGTGTCTTTCGCGGTCGGTCACCGCCGGTTCGGGCAGATCGATGCGCAGGACGTGGCGCCTCACCCACCATCCAAAGTGCTGGCGCGCCCGGATCCGCAGGTTGGGGATCTCGAGCCAGTCCGTGAGCGCGAAGTAGCCGTCGAGCGGAAGGAGCGGGTTGGCGTTCGTGATGATCGTCGTGGCGCCACCAACGAGCATCGCCGCGACGGCAACCTCGGACGCCAGGGTGCCAGGGCGCGCGAGGTACCACACGATGGCGGCAATGCTCGCCACCACGAGCTGGATCCACCCGCCCGCCGCCGTCACCCACAGGCGCGACCGCAACGCGGGGAAGCTCCAGGCGTCGTTCACGTTGCAATAGAACGCCGGCTGGAAGTAGATGAGCATGAAGCCCATCTCGTGCACCTCGCCGCCGAAATGCTTGCAGGTGAAGCCGTGCCCTAGCTCGTGGATTAGGATCACCGTGAGGGCGGTGAACCAGAGCACGACGATGCTGCCGAACGTGAGGTTCGAAAGCGAGTACAGCTCGCCGACTGTGCGCGAGAAGGCGCTCCACGTGGCGCCGAGAATGAGGAAGTAGGCCGCGAACGCGACGACAGATGCGACGACGAATCCCGGCGTGAACGTCCATCGGATGGCCGGCAGCACCCGGTCGAACATCCGGTCCGGGTCGCCTAACGACCAGCGCATTCGTAGGAGCTCGCCGCGGAACAACGCCGGCCGGCGTCGGCGCCGCCGCTCAGCCCGAATGCGCTCGAGCTCGAGCGTCGTTCGCTCCGCCAGCGTCCGTTCGAGGAGTCCGATCGATGCGAGCTTGCGCGCGAAGCCCTCGACGGCGCGTCCCGTCAGCCGAAGCCCCTGCTCGGCCAGCGCCGACGCGATCTCGTCCGGCGTTCGCCGACCGTCGAACTGCCGCATCACGCCGACCTCGACCGGGCGAAAGCGAAAGTACTTCTGCGTCACCGGGTCCTTCACGACGAAGCTCGTCTCGCCGCGAAAGATCTGCTCGACGATGGCGAGATCCGCACGCAGCCGCGGTCCGCCATGCGACCCGGCGGAGAGGGCAACCGAGCTCATTACGGTCCCGTGTTCAGTGCGGAAGGGTGCGTCATCGCGTGGCGGCCGCCGTTCGCACGACGCGCTCGCCCGACGACAGCCCGCTCAGGACCTCGACCCGCCCGCCGCCGATGTCGGCGCCAACGGTCACGGAGCGCAGCGACGTGCGTCCATTCTGCATCACGAGCACGTAGCCCTCCGGCGAAACCGCTTCACGCGGGACGGTCACCGCCTGCCGCTCGAGATTGCCCAGGCGAACGGTCACGTTCGCACCAGGCAGGAAATCCGCGACGCTCACGAGACGAAGCACGACTTCCCGTGTTCCACTCGCGGCATCGAACGCAGGTGCCGCATGGACCACGGTGGCCTTTGCGGCAGCGCCCGAGATTCCCGCCACGGTCGCCTGGTCCCCCACGCGCACCGTCGCGGCGCTGCCCTCGGGTACGCGCACGCGTGCCAGCAGGGGGCTGGATTCGGTCACACGGAAGAGCGTGTCGCCAACGGACACGAAGCGGCCCGGCCGCGCATAACGAGCCGTAACGACGCCGGAGAACGGCGAGACGATGCGCGTGAGATCGAGGTCGCGATGCGCCTTCCGGCGCGCGATGTCGGCCTGCCGGTACTGGAACTCGACCTGCTCGGAGTCGGCGACGGTCGTGCCGCCGAACTTCGTCATGACGCGCGCCCGGTTCACGAGCCGACCGGCGTTCTCGTACGTGGCGTCGGCCTGCGCCGCAGCGAGCTCCTGGTCGGTACTTTCGAGCCGGGCGAGTGGCATGCCGCCGGTCACGCGTGCTCCGAGCTCCGCCATCACCGAGTCGACCACGCCCGCCGATCGTGCGACCACGGCGGCGTCATGCTCGACATAGAGCTGGGCCGGAAGCTGCAGCGGGGCACGTACCGCCATCGATGACACGAGCAGGCCCGCTGTGTCAGGCGTTGCAACGGCGCCTTTCGCTTCGGCGGTCGAGCGCGGGCTGCAGCCGGATAGCAACGCAGCCGCAGTCGCGCAGACGACTACGCCCACACGCACGGGGTCGCCGCTTACGCGTGCGACGGTCATTGCCACATCCTCCACCAGAGGAGACGAAGGCGACGCACCGGTTCGCGCACCGCGCGACCAAGGAGTGACGTCGGTGCGGTGAGCACGCGTGCGTACGCCACCATGCCGGGTCTGAGCGCGCCGTCAGCGTTAGGCACCAGGGCACGAACCGGGAAGACGACCGTGCCGGCGCTGTCGGTGCCGACGTCGGCGAGTGCGGACACGTGGCCCGCGAACGTGCGCTGAGGGAACGCGTCGACGCGGAGCCGCACTTCCTCGCCGACGCGAACGCGGCCGACGTCGCGTTGATCGACGCCGAACTCGAGCTCGAGCGTGTCGGTCCGTCCGAGCACGAGCACCGGATTACCGGCGTCGGCCCACGACCCCACACGTTCCTCGGGGCGTGGAGTCAGCACGACGCCGGACACGGGCGCGCGCACGGTCGCCGCGCGGAGCTGCTCGTCACGCACGGCAGCCTCGCGGCGCAGCACATCGGCGCGAATCCGCTGAAGGCGCTCTTCGGCCGCGTCACCGCGGCTCGAGGCGGCAGCGGCCGCCCTATCGGCCACGAGCGCCGCGGCGGCGGCCGCCTCGTAGTCGGCGCGGAGCTCCACATCACGCAGTTGAACGATAGGCGCGCCGCGCTCGACGGCCGTGCCCTCCCGCACGAGCATTCGCTCGATGATCCCGTCTGTCAGCGGCCGGACCTCGGCGCGCGAGGTCGGGCGGAACTGCGGCGCCTTCGCGTCGACCCGCAACGGCCAGCGAATGAGCGTGAGCCCGCCGACGACGACCAGTGTGCCGATCGCCATGGCGAGACGACGCTGCTTCGGGAGCGCGAGGAATGCTTCCTTGCGCGCGTGCAGCGCGCCTAACGCGTCGGCGAGCGGGACCTGGTTGTAGAGCTGCGCGTTGCGGAGCGCGACCGTTGCCTGGTTGGCGAGAATCGTCGCAAGCTCCTGCTGCCTCGGGGTCGCGAAGTCCGTGCGCGCGGACTCGAGAACGAGAATCCCGACCACGCCTTCGTCGTCCTTGAGCGGGATGTACAACCCGCTCGCGACGCCGTCGGCGGCGAGGTCGTCGCCGAAAACCTGGAGGAACGTTCGCTCCGCGTCCGACGCCGGCTCCGTGCGGTCGGAGAGGTAGAAGCTCTGGCCGATGCCGGCTGCCCACGCCGAGCGCGCGGCGAGATCCTGGAGCTCGGGGTCATCGGGGTCGACCGTCTCCGCGCCGGCCACCGCGCGGATGTCGCAGGTGCCGCGCTCGTAGAGCGCGATCGCTCCCCGGTCGAACGGCAGCGCCTTCATCGCGAGGTTCACGACGGACCGCATTACGCGATCGAGATCGAGCGTCGACGCAATCTCACGGCTCATCTCCATGACGAGCGCGAGATCCCGAGCGCGATCGTTCGACTTGATGTGCTGAACGTTCCGCCACGACGCCTCAGTCGCTCTCGCGAGGCGCTCGAGCAGGTCCCGCTCGCTCACCGAGAACGGGCCGCCTGCCGCGGAATCGCGGGCTACTCGAAGCGCGCCGGTTTCATCGCCGAACGCGAGCGGAACCGCGACGACCGCGAGGGGCTCTTCGCCTTCCATCAACGCGGCGATCTCGTCGAAACCCGCGCGTCGCCCGACGAGGCGATTGGCTCCGTCGCCGATGGCGATCGGGCAGATGAGCGAGCCCTCGTGAACCCGCCATAACGAGGCGCCGTCCCCGCTCAAGAGATCCATCGCGGCGCGGAGAACCTTCGGCTCGATCTCGTCGCCGTCGATCGTCGACGCAATGTCGAGCGTCGCGGTGAACCATGCGTCGGCGGCCGGCCCCGGCGTGAGTGGAACGCCAGCAGCCGGCGTCGCGAGCAGCGCCGGATCAATGGCTGCCATGTGGGGCCCAAACAAGTGGCGGAAGGGCTAAGGTGCGGCCTGGTGGGACGGACCGCAATCCCGGAAGGATCTGCCGGGAAAACCAAACGGGCGGAGGAAAATCCCCCGCCCGTTCATGCCGTTCATTGGCTAGCGACTACACTTCCGACTCAAAGATCGTGGTCGGGGCGATCCTCTCCTCGAGCTCCTGGACCGAGAGCTCGACCGCCTCGGCGTCCTTTCCCGTCTGCTTCTTGACGAGCTGCTTCTGCTCGGGAGTCAGCTCGAGCCGTACGGTTTCTTTCTCCTTCTTCATGGCAGCCTCACGGTGAGCGTCCAACACGCCTTCGGTCTCGGGACCGAAGGGGGAATCACATGTGGAGGAGCGGAGCGATTCGCTCTTCCAGCTCCTTGACGGTCAGCTCCACCGCTTCACCCTCTTTCCCCGTCTCCTGCTTGATCAGCTGCTTCTGCTCGGGAGTCAGCTCGATCCGCACGATCTCGTTTTCCTTTTTCATGTCCGGGCCTCTTCGCTTGGAGTGGTTTGGAGCGGTGTGAGGAACTGTTTGTG
>JBKOYV010000206.1:0-13455 GCA_046725585.1 Gemmatimonadota bacterium
ACTTCAGGCCGTGGGCGCAGGACAGCACGATCGGCTTCCTGAACTTCTACGTGCGCACGGCCATGGAGCCGCGGCAGATCATGCGGCAGATCCCTGCCGTGATCGCGCAGCTCGACCCGAATCTTCCCGTCGAGGACCTCAAGACGCTGCCGCGTCAGGTGCAGGAGAACGTGTACCTGGATCGGATGATCAGCACGCTGTCGGCTTCGTTCGCGGCGCTGGCGACGCTGCTCGCGGCGATCGGCCTGTATGGCGTGCTCGCTTACACGGTCGCGCAGCGGACGCGCGAGATCGGCGTGCGCATGGCGTTAGGTGCGGATTCCGGTCGCGTGCGCACGATGGTGCTGCGTCAGGTCGGGCGCATGACCCTCATCGGCGGCTTGATCGGCATCGTGGCCGCGCTGGCCTTGGAAAAGACGGCTCGGTCCCTGCTGTACGGTCTGGAAGGTCACGATCCACTCGTCGTGACGGGCTCCGCGGTGGTGATTGCGCTAGTGGCTCTTGGTGCGGGGTACTTGCCAGCGCGCCGCGCATCCAAGATTCATCCGATGCAGGCGCTCCGCTACGAATGACCGCGGTGACGGAGCGTATCGCGCGACCGAGGCTCGGCATCTATGCGCCGATCGTTGCTTGCGTTGGCCGTGTCTTTCACGACGCTCGGGTCGTATTTCCGCTGCGTCGCCGGCGACGTGTCGTGCGCAAATGGCGGGTTGTTGATAGTCGTGAGCCCGTCGGTCGTCATCGTCGCGGTCGGCGAGTCGGTGACGCCGACGGCGTCGCTGTGTCACGATGGGCGCTTCGATGTCATGTCGCCGAGCTGGAGTCTCGGCTCGCCTGGCGATACGAGCGTCATCGCCCTCGACCGGGTCACCGGTCGCATTACAGGTCGCCGGCCAGGTCAGGCCAGCGCGATCGCCACATCCCAGGGGGCCGAGGGGGCCAGGGTCTCCATTACGGTCAGATAGCGTCGTAGGCGGCCGACGCGGTTCAAGATTCAAGGGGTCAGAGCCCTTGAACCGCGGCGTTCAAGGGCTCTGACCCCTTGAAAACTCGGCGACGTACGGAAATGCGACCCTGATTGTCTGGCGTGTCGGTTTCTCACGCTTTCGTCGTCAGAAATTGACACGACCGGTTGATGGGGCCTCGCCTCGAGAGCCCGTTCTTC
Source organism: Gemmatimonadota bacterium (assembly GCA_046725585.1). Lineage (GTDB taxonomy): Bacteria > Gemmatimonadota > Gemmatimonadetes > Gemmatimonadales > Gemmatimonadaceae > JAJKIV01. The sequence continues at coordinate 1,166 of JBKOYV010000206.1, forward strand.
ACGGCCCAAGACGTGGCAGGGCGCACACTTCCGCTTCGACTCGTTCGAGAGCGGCTGGTGGCACTCCACTCGCGTTGGGCAGCGGCGCTGGCGCGGTCATTTCACGCCCCTCAAGACGAAAGGTCCACCTCATGCGCCGACATCTCTCCGCAGCCGTCGCATCCATCGCCATTGCCGTGTCCTCCGCGAGCTGCGTCATCGTCGACCCGTCACCATGCGGGGTCGGCGGGGCCTCGATCCTCATCAGTCCAACCGTCGTGTTCGTGGCGGTGGGTCAGTCGACGACCCCGAAAGCGTCGTGGTGCCGGAACGGTCATTACGACCCCATGTCGCCGCAGTGGAGTCTCGGCTCCGCGGCGGACGCGAACGTCATCGCGCTCGATCCCGCGACCGGTCGGATCACGGGCCGCCGTGCGGGGCGAGCGACGGTCATCGCGACGTCGGAAGGCGTCGACGGCGCGAGCGTGTCGGTGACGGTCGAGTGAGTCGAACCATCACGTCAGTGCTTCTTCGCGGTTTCCTTCTTTTGCAGGTCCGATAGGGTCACACGCTTCTCGAGCATCGCGATGAACTCGGCGATGCGCTTCGCGCGCGTCTCCGGCTTCTTCGCCGTCTGCACCCGATAGATGATGCCGTAACGGTTCCCCCCGCGGAGCGTCTCGAAGAACGCTTTCGCGTTAGGCTTCGCGTCGAGCGCGGCTTGCAGGTCGGGCGGTATGTCGGGGTTGCTCCAGGGCTGGTACGCCGACTCCCAGCGCCCGCTGGCCTTCGCGGCTTCGATGGCCGCCAGACCAGCAGGGCGCATCCGCCGGCTCTTGATCAGCGCGTCGGCCTTCCGCGTGTTGATCTGCGACCACACGCTCCTTGGCCCCCGCGGCGTGAAGCGCTGCAGCCACGTGCGGTCGTCGAACGGCCGCTTCTGCCCGTCGATCCAGCCGTAGCACAACGCGACGTCGAGCGCCTCCTGGTATGTCGCCGATGAGAGGCCGCTGTCCTTCTTCGCGATCTGCATCCAGATGCCCGCTGATTTCGCGTGGTTTGCCTCGAGCCACTTGTCCCACGCGGCGGGGGTCTTGAACAGCTTGATCGGGAGGTCGAGATCCGTGGCGGGCTTCTTGGTTACCGGCATGCTTTGGTCGTTAGTCAAGCCTTCAGGGTAACTACGATCAAGCGGATGACGCGGAACGTGCTGGATACCGCCTAACGCATCCCAGCTCCTCACACCACGAGCCGAGATTCTCTGGGAACTACCTCGCGACGCATGAGCTTCCCGGGCCGTTTACCAAAGATCCCGGCTCGTGGCGCGAGCCAGCGTCGATGCAAAGCCGGATCGGGCCGTTTCCGCAACGTCCGCACCATCGCAGTTCAAGAAAAGGGTTGCCATACAGCGATGCCTACGCGGGCAGGAGCTCGGTCGTCGTATCGCGTCTCCGCTTGCTCCGCGCAAACCCTCTCACGTACTTGATCGCCCCGGGCGTCGTGTACTTCTCCGCGTACGCCTGGTCCACCGCCGCCTTGGTCCGCTCCGACGCCCGCGTCAGCGCCCGAATCCGGAGCTCCCGCCCGGCCGCCTGGATCCGCCCGATCGGCTCTTCCCGGAACGCCTGGTACCAGCCGGTTCGCTTCAGACCCCACGAGCGAATGAAAACCCGGCCCTCCACCACCACGGCCCACACGCCGATGAATCGATGGTCGCCCGCGCCTGCCTGAATCCCCAATATCTTGTCCTTTGCGATCGCCGTCGCGACCGCCTTCGAGAAGCGACGTTCCGCTGCCATCGAACCCCCTGTCGATTTGGAGCCCCGCCAATCGACCACTTCCCGACAACGCGCCACACACGGCCTACGATATCCAACCCATTGGAGGGACGCCATGAAGTACCTGTGCCTCATCTATCAGAACGAGGAGACCTCGGCGCGCAATGCGCAGCAGGGAGTCCCGATGTCGCAGGAGTATTTCGCCTTCACGCAGGAGATCCAGAAGAGTGGGCACATGCTTGGCGGCAACGCGCTGCAGCCGGCGAACACGGCCACCACAGTGCGCGTCCGCAACGGGAAGGTCTCGACGACCGACGGTCCGTTTGCCGAGACGAAGGAGCAGCTTGGCGGCTACTACCTGCTCGAGGCGGCGGATCTGAACGACGCCATCCAGGTCGCTGCGAGAATTCCCGGTGCGAGGACGGGGTCGGTGGAGGTGCGCCCCGTCATGGTGTTCAGCAACCAGCCGCAGTGACCCACCCGCGGCTGCCGGCACGTTAGGCAGAACGCGGATGGAACATGCCGCTGACGCTCGCGCCGCGATTGACGCGATCTACCGAACCGAGTCTCGCCGTGTCCTCGCGACACTCATCCGGCTGCTCGGCGACTTCGATCTCGCCGAAGAGGCGCTCCACGACGCGTTCGCGACCGCCGTGGAGCGCTGGCCCGAGGAGGGCATCCCTGCCAATCCGCGTTCATGGCTCATCTCCACGGGCCGGTTCAAGTCCATCGATCGGGCGAGACGCCGCGCCCGGTTCGACGCGAAGCTCATCGAAGTGACGGAGCGATTGGCGACCAACATGACGCCAGCCCCTGAACTGGATGACGAGGACGTCGAAGACGATCGCCTGCGTCTCATCTTCACCTGCTGCCATCCCGCGCTCGCGCCCGACGCGCAGATTGCGCTCACGCTGCGCGAGGTCTGCGGCCTGACGACGGAGGAGATTGCCCGCGCGTTTCTCACGCCGGCGCCTACGCTCGCGCAGCGCATCGTACGCGCGAAGAACAAGATCCGCGACGCGCACATCCCGTATCAGATTCCGCCGCGCCCAGAGCTGCACGAGCGGCTCGATACGGTGCTGCACGTCATCTACCTGGTGTTCAACGAAGGCTACTCGGCCTCGTCAGGCACGTCGCTCACGCGCCACGACCTGAGCGCCGAGGCCATTCGACTTGGCCGGCTGCTCGTCGAGCTGCTGCCGGAACCCGAAGCCACCGGCTTGCTTGCCCTGATGCTCCTGCATGACGCGCGTTGGCGGGCGCGCGCGTCGAGCGACGGCGAGCTGCTCCTGCTCGAGGAGCAGGACCGGTCGCTCTGGGACAGGGCGCAGATCGACGAGGGCCGTCGTCTGGTCGAGCAAGCGCTCTCGTCGCAACCCGTGGGGCGCTACGTGCTTCAGGCCGCCATCGCGGCCGTCCACGCCGAGTCGCCTAACGCGGCGGCGACGGACTGGCGGCAGATCGTGGGCCTGTACGACATCCTGCTCCGCATCGACCCGACACCCGTGGTGGAGCTCAATCGTGCGGTGGCCATTGCGATGGCCGACGACGCGGCCGCGGGTCTCGTGCTGATCGACGCGATCCTCGCACGTGGTGAGTTGACCGAGTACTACCTGGCCCATTCCGCGCGGGCGGACCTGTGCCGCCGGTTGGGCCGCCGCGCGGACGCGATCGCCGCGTACGAGCGTGCCCTCGAGCTCACAAAACAGGAGCCGGAGCGACGGTTCCTCGAGCGGCGGTTGGCGGCGTTGCGGTGACGCCGGTCGGCGAAATCCTGATGCATTCTCCTATTGACGACCAATAGGAGTAAGGCTATCGTAGCTCACAATGTCCGGAATCAGAGCTCGCCTTCGCGTGCTGCTCCGTCGCTCGGCCACGAACGCCGAGCTCGACGAGGAGCTGCAGTACCACCTCGACCGCGAAGTCGAGCGCAACATCGCACATGGGATGAACGCTCGCGACGCCCGGGATGCCGCACGGCGCTCGCTCGGCAACCTCACTGTCCATGCCGAGAGCGCCCGGGCCGCCTACGGGTGGACGTGGCTCGAACAGCTCGCCCAGGACGCATCGTACGGGTGGCGTGCGCTCAGGCGGAGCCGAGTGTTCACCGCCGTCGCCGCACTGTCGCTCGCGTTAGGTATCGGCGCCAATACCATGATCTTCGGCGTCACGTACAGCGTCCTGTTCGAGCCGCTGGCGCTGAAACAGCCGGAGAGACTCATCTCGCTCGTGCGCGTCGTTGGCGGCGAAAGAGACCAGTCGTTCTCGGCAGCGGACGTCGACGCCCTTCGTCAGGCGCGGAGCGTCGTCGCGATCACCGCGACGCGAGAGACGGACAACGTCCCGGTGGTGGTGAATGGCGCACGCGAGTTCGCGTCGACCGACTTCGTCGACGCCTCGTACTACACCACGATCGGGTTGCAGCCTCTCCGCGGACGCTTGATCGACTCGGCCGACGTTGCAAGCGCCGCCACTGTCGCATTCGTCTCCTACGCGTTCGCCGAGCGATCGTTCGGGTCCGCGGGACGCGCGTTAGGTCAGATCGTGCGAGTGTACGACATTCCGGTCTCGATCGTCGGCGTCGCGCCGCCGGTCTATCGCGGCATCGACTACCCGGGCTGGTTCACCATCGCCGTGCCGGTGACGCTCGCACCTTCGTTCGGCCTGCCCGACTATCTGCGGCGACCGAATCGGTCGTTCGGCGCAGTGGCCCGGCTGGGGCCGAACGTTACACGTCGTCAGGCTGAAACGGAGCTCGACGCAGTATTCCAGCGATGCTGTCTCCATGCGGAGCCCGAACGCCTAACGGCTGACGGCATGACGAACGGAATCGCGGGCGGCAAGGACGATGCGCGGCAAGACTACGCGCCACTGCTCTACATCCTCATGGCTGGCGCGGGCGTAGTGCTGCTCATCGCCTGCGCGAACGTCGGCAACCTGCTCCTCGTCCGCGCCACGTCTCGCGAGCGCGAGATCGCGGTCCGCATGTCACTCGGCGCATCGCGGGGGCGCGTGATCCGGCAGCTCATCACCGAGAGTCTTCTCCTGGGGGTACTCGGTGGGATCCTCGCGCTGCCGTTCGCTGCGTGGGGAACGCTCGGTGTGGAGCACCTGATTCCCGGTCCGATGTCCGTCTACGCGGACATCGTACACTGGCGCTTCAAGCCGGCGCTCCTCGCGTTCACCGCCGTGGTTTCCATCGTCTGTGTGACGATGTTCGGTCTCGTACCCGCCATCCGTGGTACGCGCGCGAACCTGACGGCATCCCTGAAAACAGGTGGGCGCGGCAGCGTGGGTGGCGGGCGACGACTCCTCGATCGCGGCATTGTCGTCGCGCAGCTTTCGCTCGCCCTGTTGCTGGTGAGTGCGGCGTCGCTGCTCGTGGCCACGTTGCGGAACGTCGCGAGTGTAGACGGTGGCTTCTCTACGTCGGGCGTGACCTTGGTATCGGTCGAAACTCGCGGGACGCCTTACGAGAAAAGCGGCATCGTGCCGTTGCACGAGGAGATGCTGCGACGTGTGCGCGCGACTCCCGGCGTCGAGCGCGCGGGAATGGTGACCCTCGCGCCCATTGCGGGCGGGCGAAACATCGAGGTGAGACTCGACGCTGACGGTCAGGTGGTGGCGAGGTCCAGCGTGCTCACCGCCATCACGCCGGACTACCTTCCGGCCATCGGGATCCGGCTCGTTGCCGGCCGTGATTTCACGACGCACGACGATTCGACGTCCGAGCGTGTGGCCATCGTTTCAGAGACGGCGGCTCAGCGCGCGTTCCCTGGTCGGAATCCCATCGGGGCGATGATTCGCATTTGCACCGACAGCCTGTGCCCCGTTCGCGTGGTCGGGATCGCAAAGGACACGAAGATGTTCGGCCTGCGGGGCAGGCACGTGGCGGTCGTGTACGTCCCGGTCACACAGTCTGGCGCGTGGCCGTTCCTCGGTCTCGCCGTTCGCATGCCCGATGGAGCCGAGTCGCTCACGCGGCGCGTCACGCAGGAGATCGAGGCGGCGTCGCCCGGCGTGCGAATTCGAAAGGTGTCCACGATGCGGAGCGAGGTTCGGGAGTCGATGTTCACCGAGCGTCTGACGGCGTCCATCGCGATGTTGTTCGGCGGGCTGGCGCTGGTGCTCGCGGCGATCGGGATCTATGGCGTCGTGGCGTTCAACGTCGCGCGCCGCACGAACGAGATCGGCGTGCGCATGGCGTTAGGCGCGCGTCGCGGCGACATCCTCAGGCTGGTGCTGCGCAGCGCGCTGTCGCTGGTCGGCGTCGCGGTGCTGATCGGGGGACCGCTGGCGTTCGTGGCGGGGCAGGCCCTGCGTGCGCAGCTGTACGGAGTGAACGCGCACGACCCGGTGCTGCTCCTCATCGCGTTAGGCACGCTGGTCGGGGTGGCGCTCCTCGCGACCTCGGTCCCGGCTCGCCGGGCGACGCGGATCGACCCGCTGGTAGCGTTGCGGGCCGACTAGGCATCGCGACTGTTCACATGTGGGGTTGAACAACGAAAGCGATGCTATTAGCATCGGCTCAATTCCGACTAATCGTATCGGAATTAAGACGTCCGCTAACTCACAGAATAAATGCGCTCGCTGTTTGTCCTCATCGCGATCGGTATCTCGGTCATAAGCCCTGTCACCGCAACGGCTTCCGCGGCAACCCCCACTCTCCAGGCGAAACAGGATACCACGCGCCGTGATTCGACTGCCCAGACCCTCGGACGCGTCGTGATCAAAGAAAAGGCGACGAAACGATCCGGCTACACCACGCCGCGGACCACCACGGCAACCAAGACCGACACGCCGCTCCGTGACACGCCGCAGTCGGTCAGCATCGTGAACCGGCAGCTCATCGCCGACCAGTCCATGCAGAACATGGCTGACGTCGTCCGCTACATCCCGAGCATCACGATGGGGCAGGGCGAGGGACACCGCGACGCGCCGACCATCCGCGGCAACAGCTCCACCGCCGACTTCTTCGTCGACGGCGTCCGCGACGACGCGCAGTACTACCGCGACGTGTACAACGTCGAGCGCGTGGAGGCCCTCAAGGGATCGAACGCGATGATCTTCGGTCGCGGCGGAGGAGGCGGCGTCATCAACCGCGTGACGAAGGAGGCCGGGTTCGCGCCGGTCCGATCGCTCTGGCTCGAGGGCGGCTCCTATGACCATCGCCGAGGCTCGATCGACGTCGGTCAGGTAGTCACCTCGGGGATCGCCGCGCGCTTCAACGGCATGTACGAGAACTCCGGCGGTTTCCGCGACGCCGCGAGCCTCGAGCGCTCGGGGGTGAACCCCACAATCGCCATGGCGGTTGGCGCTAACACGACGGCGCGACTCGGCTACGAGTACTTCCGCGACCACCGCAACGTCGACCGAGGGATCCCGTCGTTCCAGGGTGCGCCGTCGCCCGCGCCGCTTGAGACGTTCTTCGGCAATCCCGACGTGAGCTACGCCCACGCGCGCGTCCACAGCGGGAGCGCGACCATCGACCACGCAATGGTGTCAGGCCTGGCGATTCACAACCGGACGCGATACACCCACTACGACAAGTTCTACCAGAACGTGTTCCCGGGCAGCGCGGTGAACCCGGCGGGCACGCAGCTCAATCTCTCGGGGTACAACAACGCGCAGACGCGCGCCAACGTCTTCAACCAGACGGAAGCGACGTACGCGCTCGGCACGTGGAGCGTTCGACACACGCTGCTCGCGGGTGTCGAGGTCGGACGCCAGGAGACGGACAACTTCAGAAACACTGGCTACTTCGCGAACCAGGCGACGTCGTTCGCCGTCCCGTTCGCGGACCCAACGGTCAGCGTGCCCGTCACCTTCCGGCAGAGCGCCACCGACGCCGACAACCACGTCGCAGCGAATGTGAGCGCGGTGTACGCGCAGGATCAGTTCACGCTCTCGCCGCAATGGCAGGCAATCGCCGGCGTCCGCTACGAGCGATTCGATCTGCGCTTCCACAACAATCGCGACGACGCAAACCTCCGTCGCGACGACCACATGGTGTCGCCGCGCGTTGGTCTGGTCTTCAAGCCAGTCGAGTCGGTCTCCGCATACGGCTCGTACAGCGTGTCGCACCTCCCGAGCTCGGGCGATCAGTTCTCGTCCCTCACGGCCACGACCGAGACCCTCGAACCCGAGCGCTTCACGAACTACGAGCTCGGCGCGAAGTGGGATGTGACCCGCGATCTCGGCGTCACGGCGGCAGTGTACCGGCTCGACAGGTCGAACTCGTCGGCCCGTGACCCTAACGATGCATCGAAGACGGTTCAGACGGGTCGCCAGCGGACGTCGGGCTACGAGCTCGGCGTCACGGGCAACGTGACATCCCGCTGGCAGGTCGCGGGAGGGTGGGCCACGCAGCGAGCGACGATCCTGAGCGCGACGACGTCCGCCCGGCAAGGCGCAACGGTTCCACTCGTACCGCGCAACATGCTTTCTCTCTGGAACCGCTATCAGGTTACCTCGCGGCTCGGTGGCGGGGTCGGAATCATTCACCAGACGCGGAGCTACGCGGCGATCGACAACGCGGTGACGCTGCCCGGCTTCACTCGCGTGGACGCTGCAGTCTACGTCAGCCTAACGAGCAACGTGCGCGTGCAGGCCAATGTCGAGAACCTGTTCGACGAGCGATACTACCCGACGTCGCAGGGCAACAACAACATCATGCCCGGCGCGCCGCGCAGCCTCCGGCTCGGGATCAGCACGGGGTTCTAGTTGTCATCCCGAGCGTAGCGAGGGATCCTCATCTTCCCGGTAGAGGGCTCTCGGTTCCCTCGCTACGCTCGGGACAGGCGGGACGATGAAGATCCGTCCCTTCGTCGCTTGCGCTCCTCAGGGCAGGCCGTTCGTCGGTGGCGCTCCTCAGGGCAGGCGCCTGTCGGCTCGGGATGAACGGTGTCCTCGGGATGACAAGGCTACGGCACCCTGACCGGAGCCGTAACTCCAGCAGCGCCGCCCACCGCAGCTCGCACACGCGGCATCGTCGTCGTGATGAGATCGTTGAGCTTCGTGATCGCCTCGCGTAGCTCACCCGTGGCCGAATCCAGGATTCGCGACTCGGCCTCGGTTGGCGCGCCCGAGGACGACTGGATCGCGCCGAGCAGGTCGAACACCCGCCCCACCGGCGTCCCATAGCTCGGCGACAAACGCGGCTTGAGCTCGGCCACCAGCTTTGCCGCGCCGGACACCACACTGTCGGCCCTCGGCTGGGCGTTAGGCATGCTCTTGAGCGCCGCCGATGCTCGCGTGACTTCTGCCTCGATCGCAGCCATCGCCTTCGCCGCGGCGCCGTAGATGCCGGCAAGCTCCGCGATGCGTCCCGACATGGCGTTTCGCGCCGACAGCGCTGTCGCGGTCGTGGCTGCCCGCGGGTTGGCGCGCACATCCACCGTCTGCGTCTGCTCCTTGCCACGCAGCGCCAGTTTTACCGTGTAGCGACCAGGCAGAACGAACGGCCCGCGGTACGTCCCATAGTAGCCGGAGTCGGAGGCCGTCGGCAGAAACGGGAGGCTCGCGCGGAGATCCCAGGGAACACGATGCACGCCCGGCGTTCCTGGGCCACTCAGCTCTCGTACGGCCTGACCATCGGGAGCGACGATCTGGAGTCTCGCGGTGGGTGGCGTGCTGGTTCGAGATGAATCGGAGCCGTTCGACGCCGTCAGGGCCGGGGCAGCGTCACCCACGATGTACGTGATGCCCGTGCCCACCGCCGGGTTCGGCGCGACGAACGCGTCGGCCGCAGGCCACGGGAGGTCGCGCCACTCGTACGTCGCCGTCGCGGCCCGCGGTGGCAGCAGCTTGACGTCCCCTGCCGCGACACCTGCGCCGGCGTGCTCGAGCGGGCTCACGTCATCGTGCACGATGATGCCCCGACCGTGCGTCGCGACGATGAGATCGTTCGTGTCGTCGTTCAGGATGACGCGGTCCACCCGCACCGGCGGCATGTTGCCCGTCGCGCGCGTCCAGTGGCGTCCGCCATCGAACGTCCAGTACAACCCGAACTCGGTGCCGAGGAAGAGCAGGTTCGCGTTGCGTGGGTGTTCCTCGATCGTGCGCGCCACGATGCCGTTAGGCAGATCACCGGCGATCGAGCTCCACGTCGCGCCGCCGTCGGATGACCGGAAGACGTGCGGCGTGAGGTCGTCGTCGTTGTGACCATCGAACACTGCGTATGTAACCCGCGGGTCGATCCGCGATGGCAGCACCTTCCCGACCCACCGGGGCGCCGGCATCCGGAACCGACTCGTGATGTTCGTCCAGCGCCCGCCGCCGTCCGTCGTCATCTGCACCTGACCGTCATCCGTCCCGACGTACACGGTGCCAGGGGCCTTGGGACTCACGCCGATCGTCGTGATCGTCCCATAGTTCGTGATGCCATCGTCACGCGAAAGCGACTCGCGAGCCGAAAACCCGGCGCCTAACGGGATCTTGCGCCAGTCGGCCGGATTCGTGGTCAGATCCGGGCTCACCGCCTGCCACGTGTTGCCGCGGTCACGCGTCGCGAGCAGGCGCTGCGCGCCGTAGTAAACGAGGCTCGTATCGCCCGGTACTGCCAGGAGCGGTGTGTTCCAGTTGAACCGGTACCGCTCCTTCGCGTCGGCAGGATACGGTGTGATCCACCGCTCCTCGCGCGTCTCCATGTCGATGAGGTAGAGCCGCCCGTTCTGGGATTCCGTGTAGACGAACCGTGGATCACGCTGGTCGACCGCGGCCTGGAAGCCATCGGCATAGCCGGTGTTGATCACATCGACATTCGTCATCCCGCCACGCGAGAACGTACGACTCGGCAATGCCCATTGCCCGTTGTCCTGCGCGCCGCCGTAGATCCAGTACGGGTCACGCTTGTCGACGGCGACGTCGTAGAACTGCGAGATCGGCAGGTTGTCGATGAACTGCCAGTGCTGCGCCCGGTCGTACGTGGCGTAGAACCCGCCGTCGTTCCCGAGCAGCATGTGCTTCGAGTCGTTCGGGTCGATCCAGAGCGCGTGATGGTCGGGGTGCACGTGTGTCTGCGAAGCGCTGTCGACCACGAACGTCTTCCCGCCGTCCACGGAAGCGAAGATGTTCGTGGCCAGGAGCCACACGCGGTTGGCATCGTTAGGATCGACGCGGATCTGGCTGTAGTAGCTGGCGCGCTGGTTCGTGGGGCTCTGGCGAGCCCACGTGCGGCCGCGATCGCTCGAGCGGAACACGCCGCCGCTGCGGCTCTCGATCACTGCATAGACGACGTCAGGCTCGCTCGCGGCGATCGCGATACCGATGCGCCCAAGATCGCCCGCCGGCAACCCGTTCGCGGTCGTGAGACGTTCCCAGGTGTCCCCGCCATCGAGCGACCGCCAGAGCCCACTCCCGGGACCACTGCCGGCAAAGCCGGACGCCCTGCGCCGCCGCTGATACGTCGCGGCGAAAAGCGTGCGGCCGTCGCGGTCGATCGCGACGTCCACGGCGCCGGTGTTCTCGTCGACGCCGAGCACCCGCTGCCAGGTCTTCCCACCGTCCCTCGTGCGGTAGAGGCCGCGCTGTTCGTTAGGTCCCCAGAGATGGCCCAGCGCCGCCACGAAGACGGTATTCGGATCGCGCGGGTCGATGACGATGCGGCCGATCGTCTGCGTTTCGCGGAGGCCCATGTGCTGCCACGTGGTGCCGCCATCGAGCGAGCGGTACACGCCGTCACCCCAGGTGGAGCTCTGGCGGCTGTTCGGCTCGCCCATCCCCACCCACACGATATTCCGATCGCTCGGCGCGATGGCGATGTCGCCGACGGAAAGCGTGTTCGCGTATCGGTCGAGCACCGGCTCCCACGTGACACCGTTGTTCACGCTTCGGAACACGCCACCCGACGCAGCCCCAACGAAGATGATGCGCGGGTCCTGCGCGACGGCCTCGATGTCGTCGATGCGTCCGCCGAACGCGGCAGGACCCAGGTGGCGCCAGCTCGTGCTGTCCGGCCAGGTGGCTTGCGGGCGTTGAGCTGCCGCCACCGCGGCGGGTAGGGTCGTGAGCAGAAAGCCGCCGACCAGCCGGGCGACCGCGAACAGTTTCATGCGTGCTCCGTCGTCGTTCGTGGGGGAGGGACCAGCGAATCACGCACGAGACGGTGCCGCCATACCACCGCTACGTGCCAGCGCCAGCCATGTTCTGGATGACGTCCCACTCTTTCGCGGTCACCGGCGTCACCGACAGTCGGCCGATGCGCAGCAAGGCCATTTGCGACAGCTCCGGCCTGGCCTTGAGCTCGGCGAGCGTGACCGGGCGAGCCAGTGGTCCGACCGCGCGTAGGTCGACCATGCACCAGTCCGGGTCGTTAGGCTCCGGGTAGGCCTCGCGAACGACCTCACAGACGCCGACGATCGCCTGCGGGTTCACGCTCGAGTGGTAGAACAGCACCTGGTCGCCGAGCTTCATGCCGTCACGCATGAAGTTGCGGGCGGCGAAGTTGCGGATGCCGTCCCAGTTCGTGGTGCGGTCCTTCGCCGCGAGCAGGTCGTCGAACGAGAAGGTCGACGGCTCGGACTTGACCAGCCA
>JBKOYV010000071.1:0-18189 GCA_046725585.1 Gemmatimonadota bacterium
CGCGACGCGCCCGTTCGCCGCGTTCGCGCCCGAGCGGTTCATCGGCCTCATCGCGCCACGCCCAATCGTGTTCGTGAACGGCGCGGACGATCCGCAGATGCCGGTTGCGGCAGTCCACCGGCTGTTCGACGCGGCGCGCGCACCGAAGTCCGCAATCTGGCTCCGGACGGGTCACCTCATGCCGACGGACAGCGCGCTCATCCGGACGCTGGTGGACACGGCGTTTGCGACCATGTCTGTGCTTCGCGCGCCGTCGGATCTCACCCGTTGCCGCGCGACGAGCCAGGCGCCTCGCGTCACGTCCGACCCGTATCAGCCGGGCAGGCACTTAACGGCGTACCGCGGGAAGCACGCGCTCGTGCTCGACCGAAGCATGCGCCGTCGCGTGCGCGTGGCCAACGAGGGCCAACCATGGTTGTGACGTCGTCGGCTGCAGCAGTTGCGGCGCCCGAGGCCTACGAGCACCGCGTGCTCGACGTGATCCGCGCGCTTGCGCTCGAGGTGAGAGGTCCGCGGGCGCTTCAGGCCGTGACGCCCACGGCGTCACTTGAGCGAGACGTCGGATTCGGGAGCCTCGAACGCGTCGAGCTGCTCGCGCGCCTCGAGATCGCTCTCGGGCGCGATCTCGATGATCACTTTCTCCTGATGGACTCGGCACGAGACATCGCGGTCGCGGCGCTGGAGGCTGCGTCCCGCACCGGCGAGCAGGCGCTCCCGCATGTCGTCGCCCCGCAGACGGCGCCGGCTGCCGCGCTCGATGCGGACACACTCACCACGGTCGTGGAGGCATTGTGGCTCCGCGCGGCTGCGGACCCCGCTCGCGTCCAAGTCCATCTGGACGAATCAGGTCAAGCCCGGGACGTGACCTATGGCGCGCTGCGTGATGGCGCGGCGAGCGTCGCCGCCGGACTCGTGCGCCGCGGCCTCCGCCCGGGTGAAGCCGTTGCGATCCTGCTGCCCACCGGGCTCGACTTCCTGCAAGTCTTCCTGGGCACGATGGCCGCCGGGCTCGTGCCCGTCCCACTCTACCCACCGGCGCGCCTCGACCGCATGCGCGAGTACCTGCTGCGCCAGACGAAGATTCTCGCCAACGCCCGAGCGCGGTTGCTTGTCACGGTAGCGGAGGCAGCCCCCGTGGCGGCGCTGCTGCGACGCGAGGTCGCGTCCCTTACGGGCGTCGCGACCACGGCGGCACTCGCGAAGGCGTCGCGCGCGCGCGCGGAGCTGCATGCGCCATCACCCAGCGACCTCGCGCTCATCCAGTACACGTCCGGCAGCACCGGCGACCCCAAGGGCGTCTGCCTAACGCACGAAAACCTGCTCGCGAACATCCGCGCCATTGGCGTGGGGGTGAACGTCCGCCCCACCGACGTCGCGGCAAGCTGGCTTCCGCTCTATCACGACATGGGGCTCATCGGAACGTGGCTCAGCAGCATCGTCTGGGGAATACCGCTGGCGCTCATGTCGCCGCTCGCTTTTCTCCCGCGGCCCGAGCGCTGGCTCTGGACCATCCATCAGCGTCGCGCGACGCTCTCCGCCGCGCCGAACTTTGCCTTCGAGCTCTGCTTGCGGAAGGTGCGCGACGATGCGATCGAGGGGCTTGACCTCTCATCGTGGCGGTGCGCGCTCAACGGGTCCGAGCCGGTGAGTGCCTCGACGATGGAGCGATTCGCGCGGCGATTCGAACGATACGGCTTCGACGCCTGCGCGATGATGCCGGTCTACGGTCTGGCCGAATGTGCAGTCGCGCTTTCGTTCCCACCCGCGACCCGGGAAGTGCTCGTTGACCACGTTAGGCGTGATGAGATCGAGCAGGCGCACCGCGCCGTCCCCGCCGCGGAGACCGACGAACGCGTGCTGCGGTTCGTCTCCGTCGGCCACCCGCTCCCGCAGCACGACGTGCGCCTCCTCGACGAACACGATCGCGAGGTCGCGGATCGAGTCATCGGGCGGCTCGTGTTCCGCGGCCCGTCGGCAATGGCGCACTACCGGGATAATCCCGCGGCGACCGCACACACCGTGCGCGCGGACGGCTGGATCGAGAGTGGCGACCTCGCGTACCGCGCCGGTGATGAGCTGTACATCACCGGCCGCGCAAAGGATCTCATCATCAAGGGCGGCCGCAACATCATCCCCCAAGAGATCGAAGAGGTTGCCGCGAGCATCGGTGGCGTGCGAAAGGGAGGCGCCGTGGCGTTCGGGGTGCCTGACGAGACCGCCGGCACCGAGCGGCTCGTCGTCGTCGCGGAAGCGGTCACGACCGAGCCCCACGATGCGCGCGAGGTGGAGACTGGTATCGTCAACGCCGTGGCGGCGACGACGGGGCTGCCACCGGATGTCGTCGTCATTGTGCCGCCGCGCACGGTTCCGAAAACGTCGAGCGGGAAGCTCCGGCGCAGCGAGACGCGCACTCTCTACCTGACGGGGCGGCTCGGTCGCTCGACGAGACCGCCACTCGCACTGCGCCTCCGCCTCGCGCGGGGCGCAATCGCTGGCAGGGCGCGCCAGGCGACGATGCGTCTTGGACGCTGGCTCTTCGCGTCGTACCTGACGGTGGCCGGGTCGATCGCCGCGATCACCATCGGCATGCCGCTCTGGATACTGCTCGCCGCGCTTCCTGGCAGGCGACCGGCATTCGCGCTCGCTCGCCTCGCGTCACGCATCGCGCTGCGCGTCACGTGGTGTCGCGTCACGATCGACGGGCTCGAACGGTTGCCGGCCGCGGGCCCACTCGTCCTCGTGAGCAACCACACGTCGTTCGCGGACATCGCTGCGCTCATCGCGTCGCTCCCGCTCGACTTCGTGTTCGTCGCGAAGCGTGAGCTCCTCTCGTGGCCGTTCATCGGAACCATCCTGCGGAAGGCACGGCACCTCAGCGTCGGACGACTCGAGACCGCGCAGAGCGTCGCGGATGCGGGGCGCACGACGGACGCCATCCGAGCGGGGGAGGTTGTCCTCTTCTTCCCGGAAGGAACGTTCACGCGCGCCGCCGGGCTTCGACCTTTCCGAATGGGCGCTTTCGAAGCGGCGGCCGCCACCGGGACCCCGCTCGTCCCCATCGCCCTGCGCGGCACGCGGCACATCCTTCCGAGCGGAGGATGGATCCCGCATCCGGGCCACATCTCCGTTTGGGTCGGCCAACCACTCTCTGCGTCGTCCGACGACGGCTGGCGTGCCGCGCTCGAGCTGCGGGATCGTGCTGCCGACGCGATTGCTGCGCACTGTGGTGAACCAAGGCTCGATCTCGTGGTAGGGGGTCTGGAACGGCCAGCCCCAATCGGCCGAACCGATGCACGTTAGGCGCCGCTTCGGGAGCGCGCATCCTAGAGCACAGCGTCTGCCTCGGCATCGTGAGGACGGCGGAGATCGAGCGCCGCCAATTCCAGATAGTCCACGGCCGTGATGAGCTCTTCCCCCGGCACGCCGGTGGTCGCGGTCGGCGACCGCCGCCACCGTGTGCGTGAGATGATGCGCTCCGCCACCTCCAGCGCCTTCGCCGCCCCCTGCCCGGTCACGACTGACGGCACCCGCCCGGGTCACGAGTATCACACAGAACGGCTTCCCGCAACGCCACCCATCACCACGCCCACCGACAGCGGCAACACCCGGATCCAATCCGGCTGACACCGGGTCGATCGCGACGCGGACGTCAGCAGGCGTTAGGCTGTCAGTAACGTGTTTACGGCTGGACCATCCGGCAACAACGTCGGTCGACCAGCCCTGTGCCTGCATAATCCTCGGTACTCTGGGCGTATTGCGCCGCTCGGGCCCGGAGACAACGTTGGCGTACGAGGCGATCACGCTCGAGCTTCTCTACGCTCGCACGGTGCGGCAGGGTCTCCTTCGAGGGTAATTGTGTGACGAGCCCAGTGATCTTTCATTGCGACCCGGAGTCCATCGAGCTCCGTCACACCGTGCGCCTGCGCGATCTCGACGCGTGTCTCACGATTGCCAGGCGGGCTGATGGGAGAAGACCGCGGTTCGTGTGGCGCGGCCCGGCGTCGGAGCCGGTCTTCGCACTCGAGAACTGCAGGGAGTCGGTGATCGAGCACATCGACGTCGTGTGCGAGACACCGTGCACGGCTGTGTTCCTCGTCCGGCGCACGAAGACCGGCGCCGGTGTCATCCCGAGCACGCTGCACCAGTTCCGCGACGTCCGGATCTTCGGCAACTCGCGCGCGCGTCGCGGCTACGACTACACGAGTGCGATCGACGAGAACAATGAGCACGGCCGATGGGACTCGTGCTCGGTGTACGGCTGCACCGACGCCGCGTGGGTGTTCACCGGCCAGCAGTCGAAGGAGCACCTGCTCACGCAGTGTCGCGCCGAATCGGTCCGCGCTGCGGTCAGCGCGAGCTCGTCATTCACCTGGATCGGGGGGACGGCCGCGGCCTGTCAGATCGGCGTCGTCCTCTCCCGGGTCGGTGATCCCGTCGTGATCGAGGGCGTGGGCTTCGAGGCCTGTGGCCGGCTGCTCGTGACCGACGGACCGACGACGGCGTCGCAGCCGGTGACGCTCACCGGTGTGCGCTACGAAGCCGATCAGCTGCACCAGGATGGTGACTGCATCATCCTGCGGCACGCGGGACCGTTGACGGTGACCGGCTGCCGGTTCGGGGGCGGGAAGCAGCGGATCCCGCGCATCGCCTTGTTAGGCGTGGGCCCGCAGGTGGCGACGATCGCCGGCAACACGTTCGGCGCGTTCGGCGCACATCGCGTGTGTCCGGTCCGCGCCCAGCAGCGCCCGAACGCCAACGTGACTTGGGGCAACAACGCCTACCAGCGGGACGCGCTCGACCCCCAGAACATCGAGAGCCGACTCGTGTGGGCGGAGAAGTCCTACATGTAAATCCCACCAGCACCCAGCCCTTCATCGGGCGGCCGGTGATGTCGAACTTGCGCACGTTAGGCTCGGCCAGCGCGCGCTCGCTCTCGTCGGGATCGAGGCGCACGATGAGCTCATCTCCGTGGACCCCGACGGACATGTTCCCGCGGACGAGAAACGCGATCCCGCCGAACATCTTCTTTTCCACAACGCCAGGCCGCTTGGCGATTGCCTTCCGAACGCGAGCGGCGAGCGTCTCGTCGTACGCCATGATCGCGCTAATCGTTTAACGTTCCGTCGGACGGCAACCACGAACGGCAACTGCAAAACGGCAACCACGAACGCTGAGGCCACAGACGCGAGCGGCGCTGAACACGCTGAGGGTGCTATTGGGGAAAAACAAACCACCAGCAAACCTCAACGGTTCAGGTGATCGAGTTGGTGCTCCCGGTCGAGTGGCTCGCGCCTGAGAACGATTCAGCGGCCACAGCGTTCGACAGATCAGCGTCGTCAGCGTTCGTGGTTGCCGTTTGCTCGCGGTTGCCGTTTGCCCCCGGATTGCTCGCGGTTGCCATTCGGCGTAGCGTGCAACCGCTCAATGCCGGATTCGGCCGTTCGCCCCGCCCACGTGGTGTTTTGCGAGCCGAACGCCTAGCCTTCTGGGATGGCGTCGCGCCACGTCGTCGGCAGCGCTTGCTCGTCGCCGGTCGCGCCGGTCTACTCGGCATCCAACCGCCGGATCGCGCCGTACTGGACGTGCCAGATCATCGGGTGGTCGATCCACGGCGTCCTCGCGGTCGCGATTCCGTCGCTGTATGGGGGGATTCGGTGGTCCGTGATCGCGCGAGCGGTGGTCGGCAGCATCCTCGGAGTGGTGCTGACCGACCAGCTCCGGCGCTACATCCACCGGAAACGTTGGCTTGCCCTGCCGCTTCGCCGACTCGTTCCGAGACTCCTCGCCGCGTGCCTAACGATCGCTGTCGTGATGATGCTGGGCATCGCACCGTTCGTGCTCCAGTTCATCCCGTCGCCCGGTCGGGCCGGCCCGATCACCGCCATCTTCGCCGGTCACGTGGCAATCATCGGCGTCTGGTTGACGATCTACGTCGGCTTTCATTACCTGACCGAAGTCCGAACGGCGCACGCCGAGCGGTTGCGTCTGGAGCTCGCGATGCGCGACACGGAGCTGCGCGCGCTTCGCGCGCAGCTGAATCCGCACTTCCTGTTCAATAGCCTGAACAGTCTCCGCGGGTTGATCACCGAAGACCCGGCGCGCGCCCGGGATGCAACAACGGGTCTCGCCGCGCTGCTGCGCTACTCGCTCCAACTGAGTCGCGCACCGACGACGACCCTCGAGCAGGAGATCGACGCGACCAGGCGTTACCTGGAGCTCGAAGCGATCCGGTTCGAAGATCGCCTGAGCTATACCGTTGATGTGGAATCGAGGGCACTCGAGCACCCTGTGCCACCCATGCTGGTCCAGACGATCGTCGAGAATGCGATCAAGCACGGGATTGCCGAGCTGCCGGACGGCGGGGTGGTTCGCATAGAAGCGCGAAAACCTTTCGACGATCTCCTCATCCGCGTCACGAACACCGGGACGCTCGACGAGGCACGCGAGCGCCGTGGCATCGGGTTGGCAAATTCCGCGGAGCGCCTGCGGCTGATCTTCGGCGAGCGCGCGTCGCTGGACATCGAAGCGTCCGGACCCGGCGAGGTCACCTGCGTCGTGATCGTACCGGCTCTCCTGAGCGAGTCCCCGGCCAGCACGATGCAGGCGCATCGCGTCTCATGAGTCGGCTGCGCGCGCTGATCGTCGACGACGAGCGGTTGGCGCGCAACGAGCTCACACGACTGCTGGCGCGGCACCCCGAAATCGAGATCGCGGGCGAGGCCGCGAATGCCAAGCAGGCGCGCAGAGCGATCGCGGAGCTCGAGCCAGACGTCATCTTTCTCGACGTCCAGATGCCGGGTGAGACCGGCTTCGATCTACTCGCGTCGCTCGAGTCCGTTCCCACTGTCGTATTCACCACGGCGTACGACGAATACGCCCTGCGGGCGTTCGAGGTGAGCGCGCTCGATTACCTGGTGAAGCCGATCGAGCCAAAGCGGCTGGCCCGCACCGTGGAACGACTCGCCAGCGTCGCCCAGGCCACGGCCGGCGAATCCAGTCTCCCGGGCAGTGACCGTGAAGCGGACGCCGGCCACACTGACCGCGTCTTCTCGCCTAACGACCGCGTCTTCGTGAGCGATGGAGAGCGATACTGGCTGATCGACCTTGGCCAGGTCTGGCTGTTCGAGTCGGTCGGCAACCACACGCGCGTGTTTTTCGGCGACGAGAAGCCGCTGATCAACCGTTCACTGAGTGACCTCGAGTCGAAGCTCGATCACCGCGTGTTCTTTCGAGCCAACCGGCATCAGATCGTGAACGTCAACGCCATCCGTTCCATCCACCCATGGTTCAATGGTGGCCTCATGGCCAAGACCACGAGCGGCCAGGAAGTGACGTTTTCGCGCCGTCGAGCGCGCGCGTTTCGCGAGCGCATGAGCGTTTGACCGGCACGTCCACTGGCCGTTAGGCATGGACTCGGCAGTCTCGACAGGCCTGACCAGCCCCGTTCCGACCGACAATCGCGCGATCTGACCGCCCATCGTCCGCGACGGCCGTTCATCCTCGCGCGATTGGTCTCCCCGGCGTCACCGATTTACTCTCATGCCGTCACACGCAATGAAGTCATGAGAGCAGTCGTCAACGCAATGCCCGATCAACTCACGCGCGACGGCGCGGTGTTCTTGTTTCTCGACCATCAGGTCGGTCCACTGTGGGAACCCGATGCCACGGCTCTGCGGCGAGATGCGGCGCGCCTCGCCGCCGCGGCGAAACGACTCGGTGTCCCCACGGTCCTCTCGGCGATGTCGTGCGACGCGTGGGGGCCGATCGTTCCCGAGCTCCGCGAGGCATCTCGCGGCGCACCCACCGTCCGGCGCGCGACGATCAACGCCTGGCATGTCCAGAGGGTTCGCCAGGCGATCGAAGCGACGGGGCGTACGCACCTGATCGTCGCCGGTCTCGCCATCGAGGGATGCGTGCTCGCGACCGCGCTCGCCGCCGCAGAGAGTGGCTATCACGTGCATCTGGTCCTGGATGCATCGGGTCACTTCCGCCGTGAGGATGCGACGGCGGCCATTGCCCGGCTGCTTCGCGCCGGTGTGACCGTGACGACGTCCAGCGCGCTCCTCGTGCAGCTGGGCAAGGGCCTCGATTCGCAGGCGACGGAGATACTCGCGCTGGCGGTGTGTCATTCATTGCCGTCACCTCCGGCCACGGCTCCGATCCCCATGCGTACCACTGGCGACGCCGCGTGAAACGAGCGAAACGAAGCGCCGATGTCGCCGCTGAGTCGCCCGTTCGCGCGCGTTCATGGCGTGGAGCTCCTCGACGATCCCGCGGTCGACGATGCGACCCGCCTCCGTGCATTGCGCGATGTCGAACGCGCCAACACGTATTTCGGCGGGACACGCGCCGTGCTGCGGGAGCTCGCGGCCGCGCTCGACGGTGGAACCCACGCGGCGACGGTCCTCGATGTAGGGACCGGCACAGGCGACATCCCGAAGCATGCCCGCGCGTCGGCACATCGACGTGGTATTTCGCTCACGGTCGTCGGGCTCGATGTCAGCTTCGCGCTGACCCGCGCGGCGCGAGATGGCGGGTCACTCGCAGCGTGCGCCAACGCGCTGTCGCTGCCGATCGCGGACCGCAGCGTC
This sequence comes from Gemmatimonadota bacterium, assembly GCA_046725585.1. Lineage (GTDB taxonomy): Bacteria > Gemmatimonadota > Gemmatimonadetes > Gemmatimonadales > Gemmatimonadaceae > JAJKIV01. The sequence continues at coordinate 8,592 of JBKOYV010000071.1, forward strand.
GACATCGCGGTTTGCTCGCAGCTCCTGCATCACTTCCATGACGACGACGTCATCACCGTTCTTCGGGAGCTCGACCGCGTGGCGATTCGCCGAGTGATCGTCAGTGACTTACGTCGAAGTTGGATTGCAGCTGCCGGGTTCTGGCTCGCCTCGGTCCCGCTGCGGTTTCATGCGGTCAGCCGCCACGATGGAGTGGTGTCGGTGCTCCGCGCATTCTCCGCAGCCGAGCTTTCGACGCTGGTCGATCGGGCGGTCTGTGCTGGGGCTGCGGTGCGCCGGCGTCTGGGGTTCCGCCTCGTCGCGTCGTGGCAACCCGGTGTTCGGAGCGCCACGAGCCTCCAACGGTGACGCCGGGCTCATGCTTCGCCAGATCGAAGAAGACAGGTGCGGCGTCGGGCGCGCCCGGGTCGTATCTCGGAGTGAGCGGGCGACGTATCAATGGTATGGACGCTACATCTGACCCGACTGCCGTCGGTCTCTTCGACGCGCGATATCTCGCATTTCTCGAAACGATCCGCCATCTCCGTCCCAGCCTCCACCGGTACTGCTCCCGCATGACCGGGTCGGTCCTCGATGGCGAGGACGTTGTGCAGGACGCGTTGTTTCACGCATACCGGAAGCTGGACACCTTCGAAGACGGCCGCCCGCTCGAACCGTGGCTGTTTCGGATCGCCCACAATCAGTGCATCGACTTCCTGCGCCGCCGCCGTGTAAGGCAACACGCCGAAGCCGATGCGGCTCAGCCCGAGCGAATCGAGTCGGTCGAAGCAATTGGCCTGGGCGTCGAGCGCGCGATCGAGCACGTCGTCCTCGCGCTCCCGCCAAAGGAACGCGCGTGCGTCCTGCTGAAGGACGTGTTCGACTATTCGCTCGAGGAGATTGCGGACCTCGTCGGTTCGACGGTTGGCGGCGTGAAGTCGGCGCTGAACCGCGGCCGATCGAAGCTGGCCAAGCAGCCACGCGTCCGCACAACGTCCATCCACACCTGGGAGAAGGAGGAGACGAGCCGGCTCCTCGGCCTTTACGTCGAACGGTTCAACCGCCGCGACTGGGACGGAGTTCGCGAGCTGATCGCGGCCGATGCCCGCGTCCGCATCCCCGATCGCTTCGCGGGGCGTCTGTCCGCATCGCCGTACTTCGGCCGCTACGACAGGCTGACCTCACCGTGGCGCGTGGCGGTGGGCAGCGTTGACGGCGAGCCAGTCGTGTTCACGTTGCGGGAAGCTCCAGGCGGCTGGACCCCGGATGCAATCGTGCGCGTCGAACGGTCCGATGGGCAGATCGTCAGGATCGTCGACTACACGCATTGCCCATGGGTGCTGTCGGCTGCCAGCTCGGTCGCCGTGTCCGATACGGCCTAACGAGCGGCCCACGTATCCCGCAACGGCGTGGAGACGTAGTACTGGTTGCAACACAGTACAACCTCCATGGGAGAACTCGTCGACATGCAACCCCGCACACTCATACTGCTCGCAGCGCTCACTGGCATAGGCGTCGCTCGACTGCACGCGCAAGCTCCGACCTACCCGCCATTCCACGAGTATTCGATGGCCCGCGATGCGGAGCTCGAGCTGATCAAGACCGCGGCTCCGCCGGGCATCACCAACCGCGCTACACTGAAAGTGCTCACGCCTAACGGCTACCAGGTGGCGCATCAGGGCGAGAACGGCTTCACCTGCGTCGTCATGCGTGGATGGAGCGCGCCGACCTACACACCCGAACGGTTCGTCGGCCTCACCTACGAGGCAGCCATCCGAGCACCCATCTGCTTCGATCCGATCGCATCACGCACGGTGCTGCCGTACTACGAGCTGCGCAGCAAGCTCGGGATGGAGGGGAAATCGCCTGCCGAGATCAGGGACGGAGTGGCCAGAGCCTACGCCAACGGCACGCTGCCCAGGCGAGAGAGCGTGAGCTTCGCGTACATGTGGTCCGCGGACCAGCACCTGGGACAGGGCATTGGGCATTGGCGCCCACACGTCATGGTGTTCGCTCCGTACTACACGAACGACATGGTTGGCGGGAATGCGTTCGGGAGCCCGATGCCTCAGCTGAGCGACGACGCCGGGACACCGTTCGCCGTGGTGGTCATCCCGGTCGATCCGAACCTGGCCGTCAAGGTCAAGGGAGCAAAGCCATGAACCGCGCGATTGTGCGCTACCGCGTGCACCCCGATCAGGCATCGGCGAACGAGCACTACATCAAGCGTGTGTTCGAGCAGCTCGCGGAGCGCCAGCCATCCGGGCTGCGCTACGCATCCTTCAAGCTCGACGACGGTGTGACCTTCGTGCACATCGTCTCGCAGGAAACAATGGACGGGAGCAACCCGCTGACGGAGTTAGCGGCGTTCAAGGCATTCACCGCGGCGATCGCCGAGCGCTGCGAGGAGCCGCCGGTGGTCGAGAAGCTGACTGAAGTGGGGTCCTACAAGATGTTTGGAGGTTGACCGGACGCGCTCCCTACGCGTTAGGCACCGGCATGGACGGGCGTACGCTGGCGCTCGAGCCACGGCTCCGAGAGCGGGTGGTTCGTCTCCCACCACTCCGACGCCAATGACTCCGTCCATGGCCGAGGGAGCGGCACGGCGACCAACCGCTCGGCCAGCGCGGCTGCACTGTGCGGCCGCGCAGCCGGGTCCTTGGCCAGACAGTCGAGCACCAGTTGGTCCAACGCCTCGGGCAGGGGGGACGCGGTCAGGCTGCCGGGACGCCGCGGCGCCTCTCGTGCGTGCGCGACCAGCAGCGCGCCGACCGTGGCGGATTCGAACACAAGGTGACCAGTGAGGAGCCAGAACGCGACACACCCCAGCGCGTAGAGGTCCGCGCGCGGGTCAACGGCTCCGCCCGTGGCGATCTCTGGCGCCAGGTAGGCTGGGGTCCCGGCGACGACCTCGGGGTACGTGACTCGAGCGTCAGCCACTGCTTCCGCCGGCTCCAGGCGCTTCGCCAAGCCGAAATCGAGGATTTTCACGACGTCGTGCTGCAAGGCGTGCCGGCAAAGGTAGATGTTGGCAGGCTTGATGTCGCGGTGGATGATTCCCCGCGCGTGGGCTTCCGCCAGCGACGTACATGCCTGGCGGAGGATGTAAACGGCGCGCTCAGGGGGCAGCGGCCCGTGTTGTCGCACCAGCTCCTCGAGGTCCACGCCATCCAGCAGCTCCATCACGTAGAACAGCGTCCCGTCCTCCGTTGACCCGAAGTCGTACAGCGCTACCGTGTTTGGCGACTGAAGGCTCGCGATCGCCTGCGCCTCCCGCTCGAAGCGCGTGCTGACGGCGTCGGACTCGACGCCTAACGACTCCGGGCGGATGAGCTTGATCGCTGCGGCTCGCGCGAGTGTGCGATGCGACGCCAGCCATACCTCGCCCATTCCCCCGCGGCCGAGGAGTGCTTCGAGCCGGTAGCTCCCCAGCTCGTATGCCCGGCGCACTTCGACGCCCAATCGATGAATGATGCGGGCGGCTACGTACGCCATGCCGGCGACCGTCAGGTACGGCAGGAGGAAAACAAGGGCAAACACACCTGGTGGAAGGGCCGGGGCCAGTCGGCTCGGCACCTGGGCGAGATACGTCAGTGGCACCGCGGTGGCGGACGCGAGGAGCGCCACCAGTGCCTCTCGCGGCGGGGTCGGAACCATCACGGAGAAAATGAGCATCCACGGCCCCACGAACGTGAGACCTGTTCGGTCGAAGCGGATGGCCTCGGGCCCGACGCCCGTGAACGCCTTGAAGTAGGTACCGGCCGCGATTCCGAAGCTCACGATCACCTGATAGACAAGTCCCAACCTAACGATGGTCCTGGGGTGCAGCCGCTTGCCGCGCGCGAGCAAGCCGACGCCGGCCGACGCCGCCATGACACCGATCGGGAATCCCCATTGCAGCGGAGTCGCGAATTCGTCGGCCAACGTACCCTGGACCAGGTTGACCGCGAGCCAGACCAGTAACTGTCCCGCGAACGTAAGCCAGGCGACCACCTCGAGCCGACGCACTGCTTGCCGCTGCAGGTGATCCGCGACCCGGTCGCCTTCACGGCCGGGACCTGGGCGGTGGGATAGCGGCGCGGTCTTGGTGAGTAACAGGTCGGCGCGAGCGCTCACCGGCGGCCTCCAGTTGGATTGTTCGATAGAACCGCCGCCTAACGTCAATAGGAATTTGTCACCCGGCGCCAGTGTTCTGTGAACCAGCGGCATCGATCACGAGCGGCTTTTCCGATCGAGTCTCGTCCACCATCGCGTCGGATGCAGCTCGCTCGGTCCGCGCCAGCCAGAAGAACGGAATCGCCAGCACTTGGATGGCGGCACTGCAGACGTACGATGCAGGATAACCCCAAGCGTCAGCCGCCCTGCCAAGCATCGGCTGGATGACCACGGCCCCACCCGATCCGAGCAAGGAATCGAACGACAGAACGGTAGCGCGCTCCTCGGACGCGATGAGCCCGTTCAGGTACGACTGACGAACGGGCACGATGGCAGCGGACATCAACGCCCACACCGCCAGAAGCGCGACTACCGTCCAGAATTGCGGGGCGAGCCCAACGACTGCCAGCACAACCGCGCTCACGGAAGTGCCTACCAGCAGCACTGACGTGCGCCGGTGGAACAGGCGCCGGATGTAAGGTACGAGAAGGCCGCCCACGATCTGCGCTCCGGCGAAGACGGCAGCCGCCAATCCGGCCATCGCGTATGCCTGATCATTGCCATACAGATCCAGGAGATACGGCTGTGCCGCGTAGAACGCGTAAATCATCACGCCGCCCGTGAACGGCGCCGCCAGCATCACCCATCGCACGGGCGGATTACCAAGGCCGTGTTCGATCGAATCCCGCAGCACCCGTTTCACCTCGTCCACGGGGCGCTTGCCGCGTGCGGGCGTGAAGCCGACATCTCGCATCACGGTGAAGGCAACGAGGAAGGTGACGGCCAGCACGAGCGTGCGAACCACGTAGGGCACGCCGAGGTTCGTCGCCTGTGCGATGAGACCGCCTGCGACGGAACCGCCGAGCATCGCGATGCCTTCGATGATCTCGCCTTTCGCGAAGACCGATTCGAGCGTCCCCCCATCCCGTGTATAGCCGCTCGCCGCGAGCGCATCGACGAGCCACGCTTCGACCGCTCCCGAGAAGAAGGTAAAGCCAAGGCCGAGCAGTGCTGACGTTAGGGCCCACGCCCAGAACGGCGCAGACACGCGCCACATCAGGAGATACAGCAGGGTGGAGACGGTGAGCGTGAGTGTCCCGAGCAGGTAGGAGGCTCTCCGTCCGCGCGTGTCGGCGACGACTCCAGTCGGCACCTCGAAGAGCACCATGCCGGCGGTGAAGAACGCGTTCGCGGCAAACGCTTCCGTGTTACTCAGCCCTGCGTCGAGCAGAAACAGCGTGTTGATGCCCCAGATCAACGACGCCGCCAGGGTATGAAGCAGCAACAGGAGCAGGTAGACGCGCTGAACAGTGCGCGACGCGGCGTTCATGGCGTCACTCCCAGGCACGCCCCGGGAGCGTGCCGCCATCCAATTTGGAGCCATCTCATCGAGAGCCCGTTGCGTTGCACGCAAGGCGGTTCGGTCGTTAGGCATGAGCTCGGCAGGCGCGAGCTCGGTGATGGGGAGCGGCCTTCATCACCGTCCCTATCTCATGTCGATCGAAGCCGCGTGAAATCGACATTATGGAAGCGCGGTTAGGCGCTGCCTGACACCGACGCGAGGTCGACACCGCCGGTCGTCGGTCGGGCGTCCCAGACGCCCGTTGCCGCCGCGTCCCGCGCGTACTCCGCAAAATCCCGCGGCCGGCGGCCGAGTGCGCGCCACACGCCGTCGGTACGCGACGCGTTGCGACCATCGAGGACGGTGCTGAACAGGTAATTCAGGAGCCAGGTTAAGTCAGGCGGCAGATCCTGCTCCGCGAGCGCGGCCGCAAACTCCTCCGGCGAAACCTGCACGTAGCGGATCTCGCGCCCGGTCGCGGCGCCGATCTCGTCCACCGCCTGCGCAAACGTCAGCATCCGCGGGCCGGTCAGCTCATACAGTCGACCCACGTGCCCGTCCTCCGTCAGCGCGGCGACAGCAACGTCCGCGATATCATCCGCATCGATGAACGGCTCCGGAACGCTCCCGGCAGGCAGCACGACCTCGCCGCTCTGGATCGCCTCGCAGAGAAAGCTCTCGCTGAAGTTCTGAGCGAACCAGCTTGCTCGCAGGATTGTCCAGTCGGCGTCCGTATCCTGCAGGATTCGCTCGGTACGCTGGGCCTCCTCCTCACCTCGACCCGAAAGGAGGACCAATCGTCGGACGCCATGCTGTAGAGCGCGCTCCACGAGAGCGCCGACCGCATCGGCGGCACCCGGGATCGCCAGATCGGGGTAATAGTTGATGTATGCGGCCGTCACGTCGCGCAGCGCCGGGCCCCATGTAGCCGGGTCGTTCCAATCGAACGGCGGAGCGCCCTGGCGCGAGCCGACGCGCACGGCAGACCCACGCGCGGCGAGGCGACTGGCGACTCGACGCCCTGTCTTACCGGTTCCGCCGAGAACCAACGTCGTGGCCGAATGGTTGGTGTTTTGTGTGCTCATCTCTCTGTCTCCATCGTTACCGAGAACATGGCGACCTCCTGCTCGTCGCCGGTGACGCAAGCATTCTCGCCAGGGCGTGGAGGAGCGACAATGACGGTCAGTCGTAGATTCATGCTCATTCGTCCAGGTCTTCTGCGTGACCGATATCTCGCCGCCTAGCCCCGATCGCGTGACTCAGCCGTGGACTCCGGTAGACCCGCTCGGAGAGGCGCTGTACTTCCTGCGGATGAGTGGCACGTTCTACAGTTGCTGCGAGTTCACCGCACCATGGGGACTCGTGCTCCCCGCGATGACCGGGACCCTCATGTTCCACGTCGTGACGTCCGGTCAGTGCTGGCTCGAAGTGGAAGGAGCCGATCCACGACTCCTCCGGCCTGGTGACCTGACACTCGTCCCGCACGGCGAGGGGCATCGGCTGACGAGCGACCAGGGCGTCGGCGGCGTTAGGCTCGAAGACGTGACGCGCGAAGATGCGGGCGAGCGGTTCGAGGTGCTGCGACAGGGAGGTGGTGGTTCCCTAACGACTCTCGTCTGCGGCACGGTTCGTTTCGATCACCCTGCCGCGCAGCACCTCGTCTCTCTGCTTCCACGGATGATCACGGTCGATGGGTCCGCGTCGCGTCATGGAGATTGGATCCACAGCACGCTGCGGTTCATGGCGGCGGAGGCGAGGGAGCTACAGCCCGGCGGCGAAACCGTCATTACGCGCCTCGCGGATGTTCTCGTGATCCAGGCGATTCGAGGATGGATCGAGCGGGACCCGGCGGCGCAAACCGGCTGGGTCGGCGCGCTGCGCGACAAGCAGATAGGACGTGCGCTCAGCCTGATCCATCGCGACCCGGCGCGCGATTGGACGCTCGATTCGCTGGCATCGGAAGTCGCCATGTCGCGATCGGCGTTCGCTGCGCGCTTCTCCGAGCTGGTTGGTGAACCGGCGATGCATTACGTGGCGAGATGGCGCATGCACCTCGCCGCGACGTGGCTCAGGGAGGAGAGCTCCGCGCTCGGTGAGCTTGCCGGTCGCCTTGGCTATCGATCCGAGGCGGCATTCAGCCGGGCGTTCAAACGAGTTGTCGGCGTACCTCCGGGCGCGGTTCGGGAGATGGAGTCTGCTGAACGTCGCCTGCGCGCCGGGATAAACGGGTGAGGTGATCGGCGCGGTGAACAGATGGCGACCAGAGGGACGAGCTCGACGAGGCCACGATTCGGTGGCCGATCCCGCCAGCTCGTTGCGTGTAACAGATTCGAGCACGTACACCGACTCACCTGTCACGAGCTCACGCGTCCACACGTTAGGCATTTCTAATCGGCAATCGACCTGCTCGTCTCGGCAGGCAATCTCGGCGATTCGGGGAGGTTGCCCGATGCGTCCCAGCCAGATAGCGTATGTCAATCCCAGAACGATCAGTGATGATGATGATTCAGCGGCGTCGGCAGCGCCTTCCTGCGACGCCAGGTTGGCGAAAGCTTCGTAACGATCTGTTGGCGCAGATCACAGCGGGAGCTCGCAGCTTCGAGGTCGGTGATCGCGACTCGGTCCCGAGTGTCGAGGCATTCCAGGATCAGGTGCGTGCGCTGGAATCGCTCGCGTCGGATGGGCTGATCACGATCGGCGCTCGTGAGACAGCCCCGGACGAGTCCGGACACATCCTGGCGATTCGCCGGATTCGCCTGACCGAGGCGGGCAAGCGGCGTGTGGCCGCCACCAACATGTCAGGCCAGGTGGGGTGAGACTGCGCCGGCGAGCGTCCGATCGCGGCACGCCGTCGCACTCTAATCGTTAGGCACCCCCGGGACTGCGGCGCCACGGCCCGATCACGCCGTCTGCGGGTTGCTCGCGCGAGCCGCTGGTCGTCTGATCAGCGAACCACGCGAGCGCTACCGCCCTGAGATCAACGCGCTGGATCGCCCCATTTCTGCCGTTGGCCCTTGCCTGTGTGCAGTCGACACACGGCGACGGCCCGAGCTCGCCCGCTCCACCCGGCGGCCAGGTGCGCGTGTTGGAGGATCGCCCCGGGCACGGGCGTCCCGTGGTTCCCGGTGACCGCGTTCGAGTCGAGCTCACGGGACGGTACGCGAGCGGTGAGGTGTGGGGGCATGGGCCTTTCACGCTCATCGCCGGCAACGGCACCTATCCGGGGGCAGTTCACCCGCTGCGTGTCGGCAGCGTGATCCGGATGCAGTACGTCGTGAACCCTAACGACACCACCGCCCGGATGCTGCCGTTCCAGGGCGGCGATTGGGAGAACGAGGCGTACCAGTTTCGGCACGATCGCGGCCAGATCATCGTCGAGCATAAAGTGGAGGCGGTGTGCAGGCCGATGAAGCTCCACGTGATCGAGACCGGACTGGGGACGATCGAGGTCGACCTCGGGTGTTGGCGAATCCCGCGCCCGGCTCCGCCGCCCGTTGACGCGCGTCGAGCCGCGATCGAGCGCGCGATCATGGGGATCGAGACTGGCGAGCCGGCCACCACCGTCGTGGACCCGCCGGTCGTTAGGCGTGCGCCAGCGGACACGGTACGATACCTCGGCGACGATGGCCTTCACCTCGCCGCGCGTGACGGTCGGCCGGAGGTGGTCGGATGGCTCATCGGACAGGGGCGGGATCCCACCGCTGTAGACACGCACGGGTTCCAGCCGATCCACTACGTCGGCTACGCGCAGCACCCGGCAGAGCGTTTCGTGCCGGCGTTCGAGCAGAGCTACCTGGATGTCGTCGATACGCTGCTCAGTCATGGCGCGGCGATCGATGCGCGAATCGGCAAGGGCGCGGCCATGGCGCCCACCCTGAGCGAGGGCGAGCACGAGGGCGAGACGGCGCTGGACTTCGCCGGTGCGTACTGCGCCGATCGACTCGTGGCTCACCTGCTCGCCCGCGGCGCGGACGCGAATGCACATGGCGTGAATGGTGTGCCGCCACTCGTCGGCGCCGCGAGAAACGGCTGTCCCGAGACGATTCGCATGCTGCTCGCGCGAGGTGCACGAGTCGATGACCAGCCACAGGGCGGTGGGATGCCGCTCGAACGATTGATCAG
>JBKOYV010000182.1:0-10978 GCA_046725585.1 Gemmatimonadota bacterium
GATCAAGGGTCGGTTCTTCGATCGATCGGACACGCCCAACTCCGTGCCGGTGGCCATCGTGAATGCGAGTCTCGCGAAGAAGTATTGGCCAAATGAAGACCCGATCGGGAAACAAGTCAGGCAGGGAAAGCCCTCCGACCCGTACGGGCCGTGGCGCACCGTCGTCGGCGTCGTGGGCGACACCAAGGTGTTCGGCGTTGATCAGGAGGCGCCGCCACAGCTGTTCATGCCGATCGTCCAGCAGCCGCGGACAACAGTCTTCGCGATTGCCCGCACGCGACGCCCAGTGGCTAGCTCGTCTCTCGAGACGGTGCTCCACGATCTCGACCGCACCGTTCCCATCTTCAACGACCGGACCGTCGATCAAGTGATGCGCGACGCGTCGAGTCGCCGCCGCATCGCGATGATCGTCCTCTCGGTCTTCGGCGGCGTGGCGGTTCTCTTGGCGGCGATCGGTGTCTACGGGGTGATCGCGCAGGGCGTCACCGAGCGTCGTCGGGAAATCGGTGTGCGAATGGCGCTCGGCGCGACGCGTGGGCAGGTGGTCCGATTGTTCCTGCGACACGGGCTCATCGTCGTGGTCGTTGGGATAGTGTCCGGGGTTGTCGCCGCGACGCTCGCCGCTCGCAGCCTCGCGAGTCTCGTGTTCGGGGTCAGCACCACAGATCCTGCTACGCTGGGTGCGGTTGCCGCACTCCTCACCGGTGTCACGCTGCTGGCGTGCTACGTGCCGGCGCAGGTGGCTACTCGCATCGATCCAGTGGAAACGCTTCGGTCCGATTAGGAGCCTTCCCGATGACCGTTCGGAAGCTCGTGAAGAAACCTCATCGACGAGTCGTCGACGTGGTCGCGAGCGAAAACCCGCGGAGCCTCTTCCCGACCTGGCCCGAGAACACGACGCCGCCGGGACGCTCGGCCAACCCCGCCGCGGCGAGTCGCACGACGGTCCACCAGTTACAGTTGCGGGTCCATAGGTAGGGACCAAGAGTCAGGCCTGTAGTTGGACTCGAGATAGAAGCGGCGGTCGCCCCACGCGGACTCGAGGAACGGGGCGCGCTCCTCACCCGGCGGGCCAAGCGCCCAGCCGCTCGGCTGCTCGGCGATGATGGCGGTGTGGTAGCCCCAATCGACGACAAAGACTCGATAGGCAGCGCAGGGTGGCAGCGAAAGCGGAAGGAGCGGGCCTCGCGGCTCGGGGGCGGTTACGGCGTAAATCACCGGAAAGAGCGTAGCGAACCCGAAACGATCGCGAGTGCCCATCCTACGACGCGCTTTAGAAGCGTAGCTGTCCTCCTGCCGAGCTCGATGCCTAACGCGAGTCGTGCGTGACGTGTGACGACGAGCCGATCCGTGGCAGGCACCGTGCCGTGCCTCCACCCCACTTGCCGCTCGCTAGCCCCGCGTCACGAAGCGCCCTAGGTTCCTGCGGAGCCTTCATGGCAAGTGGCGATGTCGGCCAATCTCCGGGAAGAGCTGCAGCGAGCGCTCGGCGCCGCGTATTCGTTCGAGCGCGAGCTCGGCGGAGGCGGGATGAGCCGCGTCTTCCTCGCGACCGAGTTGGCGCTCGGCCGACACGTTGTCGTCAAGGTTCTGCCGCCGGAGACGGCGCACGTCGTGCGCGCCGAGCGGTTCAAAAGAGAGATCATGCTCGCCGCGCGGCTGCAGCATCCGAACATCCTGCCGCTGTTGTCGGCCGGGGAACATGGCGGGCTGCTCTACTACACCATGCCGTTCGTCGACGGCGAATCGCTCCGTGTGAAGCTGGCTCGCGAAGGCGAGCTGCCGATCGCGGAGGCCGTGCGACTCCTTGGCGAGATGGCGGACGCACTCGCGTACGCGCACGGGCAGGGGATCGTGCACCGTGACCTGAAGCCTGAAAACGTGCTCCTCTCTCGTGGGCACGCAGTGGTCGCCGACTTTGGTGTGGCCAAGGCGCTCGTCGCCGCGACGGACGCGCCCTCGACGACATTGGCGACGTCTGCGGGCATGGCGGTTGGGACGCCTGCATACATGGCGCCCGAGCAAGCGGCAGGAGATCCACAAGTCGACCACCGAGCGGATCTCTACGCGCTTGGGTGCGTGGGGTTCGAGCTGCTGAGCGGAGCACCGCCGTTCGCAAACCGGCCGGCGCAGCAGACGCTCGCGGCGCAGCTGAGCGAGGCGCCGGAGGCGCTCGAGCGACGTCGGCCGGGCGTTCCGCCGGCCTTGGTGTCACTCGTTATGCAGCTCCTCGAGAAGCGCCCGGCCGACCGGCCGCAGGGTGCCGAAGACGTGCAGCGCACGCTGGACGCCATTCACTTCGCCTCGCGCGTCGCGCCCGCAGACGGAGTGGCGGCGGCGTCGGGTTCGGTCACACGGTCGGATGCGCGCACGACCATCACGGGGCGTCGAAGCTCGCTCCGACGTGCGTCGCTCGTCGCCGCGAGCGTCGCGGCGATCGCGACGGCAGTTGTGGTGGGTTATCGCGCGCTTCGCCGGTCCACACTCCATGACGCGAGCGCGCAGTCAGCCACCCCGTCGATCGCCGTTCTGCCATTCGTGAACCTCAGCGACGATCCAAGGACCGAGTACTTCTCGGATGGGATGACTGAAGAGCTGAACACGGCGCTGAGCAAGGTCGAGGGGCTGCGCGTTGCCGCGAGCGCCTCGGCGTTCGCGCTCAAGCACACGCGCCTCAGCGCAACCAGCATTGGCGACACGCTGCACGTGGCGGCGCTGCTCGAGGGGAGCGTGCGGCAGGCCGGGAACCGAGTGCGAATCAGCGCGCAGCTGGTCAACGCACGAGACGGTTACGAGCTCTGGTCCGAGAAGTATGACCGCGATCTCAGAGATGTCTTTGCGGTGCAGGACGAGATCGCGCGGGCGATCGTCGCCCAGCTTCGTCTCAAGCTCAAGCTGACCGCGCGAAGCGGCTCCACGCTCGTGCGATCCGCGACGGTGAACGTGGACGCGCACGACGACTACTTAAAAGGGCGCTTCCTCTGGAACCAGCGAACATACCAGTCACTCCGTGACGCGCTGACGTTCTTCGAGCGCGCGATTGCGCGCGACTCGTCGTATGCCGAGGCGTACGCCGGTCTCGCCGACACGTACGTCGTCCTTCCGGCATTCGGGCCGGCGGCGCCGCGAGACGCGTTCTCGAGAGCCAAGCATGCGGCGGAACGCGCGCTCGCTCTGGACAGTACACTGGCCGAAGCGCACAACGCGCTGGCGTACTCTCGTCTGGTCGGTGACTACGACTGGTCAGGCGCGGAGAAGGGGTTTCGACGCGCACTCGAGCTCGATCCGAACTACGCCAATGCGCACGCCTGGTACTCGGACGAGCTGCTCTGGCTCGGACACCTCAATGAGGCGCTCACCGAGAAGGAGCGAGCGTGCTCGTTGGACCCGCTGTCGCGAATCATCTGTCTCGAGTTCGCGCGGAACCTCTTCTATGTCGGGCGGTACGACGACGCGCTCCGGCGCCTGCAGTCGGCGCTCGCGGTGGATCCCACGTTCGCACGAACGTACGTCATTCTCTGTCGCGTATACCTCGCGAAGGGCATGCTGCGGGAGGCGGTTGCTGCGTGCGAGCAGGGCGCAACCCGGAGTGCGCGTGAGTCATGGGCGACCGGTCTCCTCGGCTACACGTACGCCGAGGCGGGCGACCGGGTCCGGGCACAAGCGATCCTTCGAGAGCTCGACACCCGCAGGCGCCACGAGTACGTGTCGTCGTTAGGCATCGCCGTGGCGCATCTGGGGACCGGTGATACGGTCGGCGCGCTCGCGTGGCTGGATAGCGCCATCGCGGCGCACGATCCGCGCACGCTCGAATCGATTGGCGAGCCGATTTGGGCGCCGCTCAGGGCCCACCCGCACCTCGTGCGCCTGCGGCAACGCTTGGGACTCACGCCGTGACACAGCGTCTACCTGTCCATCACAGTACGTAGCCCTCATCGATCGGCACGTCCACACCGGTGATGTGCAGCGCCTCGTCACTCGCGAGAAAACACACCACGCGCGCGACGGCATCCGGCTCGATGAAGCGGCCCCCGCCGGCCTCCTCCATCGCGGCATACGCCGCGTCCTCGGAACCGTGCGTCCGCACGAGCTCCTGAAAGAATGGCATCGTGCGCCACATCGGCGTCTTCACGCCGGCCGGGCTCACCACGTTGATCCGGATCGCGAGCCGTGCGTCGCGGCATTCCTTCGCGGCCGTTTTCACCAGCATTCGCAGGGCAGCCTTGCTCGTCGAGTAGGCCGCTGCCCCTGCAGCCGGGCGGATGCCGGACGCCGATCCCACGTGCACGATTGCACCGCTCGTGGCACGCATGGCGCGAATGCCGTGCTTGGTCGCGAGAAAGGCGCCGTCGAGGTTCGTGCTCAGCACGTGGCGCCACTCGGTCAGCGTTGTTTCAGCGAGTGGGGAGCCCGCCGATACGCCCACACAATTGGCCATGATGTCGAGGCGACCGTGGTCCGCGAGAATGGTTTCAATGGCGGCAACCCAGTCAGCCTCCTCCCGCACATCGAGCGCGATCGCGCGCGCTTCGGGGCCGGGGCTCGAGGCGCCTCCGGTCGCCGGTGGTTTCAGGTCGGCTCCGTAGACGTGGGCACCCGCGGCGAGAAGCCGCGCACTGACCGCCGCGCCGATCCCCGAGGCGGCACCTGTGACGAGGGCGATCTTTCCCGCGAGGTCAATCATACCGGCGGAGTAGAAGGACCACCTTCCCGTTCCCAGCAGAGCTGTTTCGCGTCGGTGACACTGAGGCTGGTAAGCGGTTTGTCGTCGAAGCCGGCGAACCGCTGTTTCAGCTGGTCCCAGACACTATCGAAGCCGACTGCATCCGTCGGGACCGAGCAACCGCCATTGCCTCCCTCGAAGAGCAGCCACTGGTCGGGAAGGCGCGGACCATCCGAGGTCGTGACGCACCAGATCCGCGTCACGGCCGACCACGCGATCGCTTCGCGCCTACGCCGAGGATGCTCGCACGCGATCTCGTCGTTCGTCATCACGAGCTGGTATTCGAAGTCCAGGTGCGGCTTTGGAAGCCGCGATTCGAAAATGGCGACCAGCAGACAACAGCCGAAGAACCCTGCCACCCACCAGCCGTACGGCACGCCGGACGAAATCATCACGGTCCCGATGACGACAAAGACGGCCGAGACGACGATGGTGAACAATCTCATTGGATCAGATCCGCACGCACCCGAGCCTCGAATGGTTCGGAAGGCCTCACGCCGGTCCGTCAGGGACCGATTCGCCTGAACAGATCGCGGAGCGCCTGCATAACGAGTCCCCAGCTCGTGCTCGTCGGCGCGATGACATCGAAGTGCCCGGCGTCGGGCGCGTCCATGAACCGGACAAGCGTATCGCCGGCCGCGACGACGGCGGATTGGTATGCCCGTCCCGGCGCACTCCAATTGCGATCCTGCCCGCCGATGATGACGACCTGCGGGACGCCAATCGGTATCATGAGGGCCGGCGAAACATCGCGGTAGCGCTCCGGGACCGTCGTGGGTGATCCGCCCATCAACTTGTCGATCACGTTGTTGCAGACGCCTTGCGCATGAAGGGCGCCGAGGTCGGGTGCCGGCGCGAGCGCGAGCACGGCACGGATACCGAGTGGGCGTTCGACTCGTAATGGGCTCTCCGGACGCATGCGGTTGCGCGCGGCCAGCCAGAGCGCGAAGTCGGCGCCAGCCGAGTGACCGACGGCAACGACGCGACGGAGATCCAGGTGATACTGTTCCGCCAGGGTCGGCAGGTGGTCCGCCGCGCGCCCCACGTCCTCGAACGTCCCAGGCCAGCCACCACCGTCGTCGCCGACTCGCCGGTACTCGACACTCCATACGGCATACCCCGAGTCAGCGAAGGCCTGCTCGAGCGCGGCCGCGTGGGAGATCGAGTACTGCGACAGGAAGCAGCCGCCGTGAATGAACAGAACGACCGGATGTGGGCCGGGCCTCTTGGGCAGGCGCAGATTCCCGAACTGAAACGGGCCGGGTCCATACGCGATGCGGTGGTCCGGTGGAGGGGCGGGCAAGGCGGCGACGCTGTCGAACGAGAGTGGCCGTTGTGCCGACACAGGCACCGCTACGCCCATTGCGGCCAGCGCAAGGAAGACGTACCCGAGCGTCCGGCGTAGCTCGGTGGATTGTCCTAGCGGAAGCCCGGACATCACCGCAGCTGTTCGTTCAGGAAGGCGAAGACGTCCGGTTCCCACTTCGGCACCTCTCGGTAGACGAAAGCATGGCCTTGTTCCGCGGTCTGACCGGACGGTGGGTAGATCTTGACGCGATGCGGCTTCCCGGCCCGCTCCATCTCGGCCGCCGGCATCTTCGCTGGAGCGACGGAGTCGGCCGCACGAAGGCGCGCGCGTAACTCGGCGTTCGCTCGAGCCGCGAACGCCAAGGCGATGACGAGCGCCAGCAGCAGTTTGCGTGGCATGTCCGTCGTCAGGGATGAAGGTCCCGTGGGTTACCGACCGAATCCCACCTTGAAGGAAACGGAGTTCACCTTCGCGACATTGTATTCCACGGCGAGCCGCGCCGCGGACAGCTGCACCGCCGCGCCCATCGTCGCCTGGGCACCGACCACGTGTTCGTCATCGAGATTCACCGCGGAGGTCTTCTCGTGCGAGCTCGACAGATAGGTGGAGGCCCCGGCATACGGCGACACGGCAGCCCATCGAGAGAGCGTGAACTTCCGGCTCGCGAGGACATCGACACCGTACACGGTGAGGTTCAGGTCGTCGGGACCGTACATCGAAACGAAGCTCACGCGCCCTGCGGCAGCCCACGTCTTCGTGTCGTTTTCGGCCAGGCTATGCTGGACCTGGGCCCCGAAGAACCCGTAGTTCGCGCCGGGGCTCTTGGTCAGATAGATGCCAACGTCCGTCTTGCCGGTGACGCCGGCCCGGGCCATGAGCCCCGGAAAGCTCAACCCACTACCCTCGAAGAGCCAATGGGTGGAATCCGGGTGGACGAAGGTGTCGTTCCACGCGGCGTCGGAAGCGTCGATCCCGGTCTTCCACTGAAGCAGTGACAGCTCGAAGTGCCCCTTGCCCATTGGCCGCGCGTCGGAGAGGGGTCGGAAATAGGCAACCAGGCCCGCTTCCTGGGTGAACTGGCGCCATGCGGTCTGCGTCAGGGAAGGATCGAGCTGGAACGAGCATTCTTTCCATTTCGGATTGACGTGGAGCTTCGGCCCGCCGCCGGTCTGGGCAGTCGCCGGTGACTGGATCAAGGCGATGGCCAGCGCCATCGCCGCGGCATTCAGATGTATGCGTGTCATGGTTGCCCCCACTTCGAGATGCGATCCGCTGTTCGGATCGCGACGGTGAACGCCTCGAAAATGGGAACGACCAGGGTTCGAGTCGTCCGGACCGATCGGATCGGACGTTCGACCCGTACTGAGGATCTCCGTGCTGGCAAGCATCTCGACCGGTTCGGCCAACCGCGTGCCCGCGGTTGGCCAGCCCGGTCGAGATGCCGGTTGGGTCCGCGTGCCCGCTGCTGGCCCGCCCGATCGCCGTGACTGGTCAGGGCTCGCGAGCGGAGCCGTCACTCTCGCGGCCCGGTTTCGACGGGCTCGCCGCTGTGTCCGGCGCAGATGGGTTCAGCTCGTCCGGCGGAAGCGGGTCGGCATACGGCGGCGTCCCATCCGGCGTCGCGGGCGCCGCAGGCTCTGGTATTCGCCGGGCCGGTTGTGACCTGGAGTCCTCCATAGTGTTCACCTTGATTCGGGAGCGGGCTCATCACGACGAACGCGATGCCCACCGCGCATTCGGCAGACGTCATACCTGACGCACCGTCAGAGGCGGACAATCCGCGACAGCCGCGACTCCGCGTTCAGCCGCGCTTCCGCTGTTTGGATGCCGGCTTCCTCGCTCGAGGCTTGGAAGCCTTCACGTACCTAACGCGAGGCGCGGGCTCGACGCCACCGGGAATGGAGTACGCAAGCGCCACGATTCCGCTCGGAAGCGTCTTCTCGTCCGCCAGCACCAGCTTCGTCGACGCACCGGGCGGCATGAGCGGAATGCCTGCCCCGATGAGCACCGGCATGACAGCCGGTTCCACCGTGTCCACGAGTCCGGCGTCCAGCAGCGTTCGAAAGAGCTCGCCTCCTCCGAAGAGCCAGATATCACGACCGGGCTTCTTCTTGAGCTCCGCCACGACCTCGCGCGGGTCATCGTTCACGATGCGCACGCCGGGATGCGTCGCCGCCGGGAGCGTCCGCGAGAAGACCACGACATCGATCCCCGGCATGGCGCCACTTTCGCCCTGCGCCATCGCCACCTCGTACGTCTTCCGCCCCATCACCGCCGTGTCGAACTCCTTGAACAGCGCGGCGAAGTCGATGGCCGGGTCCATCACGATCCAGTCGTATTCCCCGTTAGGCCCGGCGATGAAGCCGTCGAGGCTCATCGCCACCTGGTAGCGCAATCGTCTGCTCATCGGCGTCCGATCCACTGCGGAATGGTGAGGAACAGGAGATTCAACACCTTTGCCACGATCAGCATCACGACCAGCATGACCATGAGCGTCAGCATCGTCATCATGGCGAGTATGACGACCGACAGCGTGATCGCCACCACGGAGAGGATGGGGACGAGCACGAAGAAGGCGAACAGCAGCAGCGTGGTCTTGGGGGTGAACCGGGTCCGCCGCAGGTCCGACACGAAGCCGCGGATCGCCGCGCGAAGCCCCGTCACCGGACGCGCGTGGGCCGGATCGGCGCCCAGCGCGAGGAGCCGCTGCTCGCGCTGCGCGAGCTTCGGGTGCATGCGCGTGAACTGCCCGGCCACCGCATCCTGCGCCGCGATCGTCGGCCATGCGAAGAACAGCAGCGACACCGCGTCACCCTGCGGGACGACCGACTTCACGGTCCCGAGGTGGCGCAGCGCCCGGGCGAGCCCGTCGGGGTTTCGCGTGAGCTGCACGGCCATGGCGTCGGCAAGATGTCGGCGCGTGCGCCACATGAACGCGACGATCGGGCCGATGAGCGCGACCGACGAGATGAACACCGCGAACCGAACGACGTAGGCACCCAGCGTCGACGGGAGCGAGAGAAAGACGAGCACCGTATCCCACTTGCCCGCGAACCCTTTGCGGTTGCTCGCCATCCGCCGGCCGATCTCGTTGTCGTCGAAGTCCACCGCGCCGCGCAGGAAGGTGTCGCTCACGAACTCGGCCTCCCAGCGATCCACGGTCCGCTGCTGAGAGCTGAACGCCGCTCGAAACGCCCGACGGATCGCGCGTCGCGAGGTCGCGGAAAACGGCGCGCTCATGAGAAGCGTCACGGCGCCCCATGTCTGGTAGATCGAGAAGATGATCGACGCGATCCTGAGGTCGCCGTTCCCAATGGAACCGATCACGTGCCCCACGACTGCCTGCGTCTCGTCACGATCGAGCGTGTCGAGCAGCCCGCGGGTGACGAGCACGGTCGCGTCATCGACGGCAACCCCGACGGCTGCTGCGTTCACGACGTCGCTGTCAATGATGAGGAGGCGGGGCGGCTGGAGACCGGCGGCGATGGCCATCTCCTCGACCACGTTCCGCAGCTGCCGCTCCTCGAGATCGCGCTCGTTAGGCGCGCGGGTTCCCGTTCGCTCGAGCTCGTGTCCGACGGCCACGTACCGCAGGAGCCGCCGGTTGGCGAGCCACAGCGCGAAGATTGCGAGCGCTCCGGGCAAGACGAGCACGAGGATCCCGACCAGCGCACGAACGACCTTCGCCGTTTGGCCGCCGGCCGCACCGCCCGCGTCCGCCGCCTTCGCGATCGGCACCAGCCCCTCCCGCAACTGCGCCCACGCCTCTGGCGAGATGGGCGCGATCGCGTTCACGATATGCCCGATCGTGAGCACGATCGTGAAGATGATCGGCGTCACGACAATGCACGCCGGGATCCCGGTGATCAGCACCGCCACGAGCGCGAGCAGCGAGAAGCGGCGGCTCGCCTTGCGGTAGCGCTGCTGCTCGTCGAGGAAATGAACGCGGTCGACCGGTCCCGGAACGTGAATCGATCCCGCTCCGGCACTGCGCGTAGTGAGCACGCCATCTATGGACCGCACGCGGGGCGGATTGTCAAGGACCCGCGAGCGACTGGGTTCATCAACCGGTCAATGCCCGATCCGGTTCAGTTACGACATTCGACTCCGACGGCGCATCGCCACCTTCGGACGCCCGGCGTGCATCACGCAGCGCGGTCTCGGCGAAGACCGCGAGCACGAGTGACGCGACGGCGCTGATCGCGGCGCACAGGCGGAGTCCGCGCACGAATGCGTCCCTCGCTGTGTCCCTCAACGCGTCGCCCGCCGCGCTCGACAGGTGACCGGCCACGTCGATCGCGCCACCAAGGGTGGCGAGAGCCGCGCGGGCACCATCGGGCGTGACACCCGGCGGGATGGCGTCACCGATCAGGCCGCGATATACCGCCACGCCGATGCTTCCGAACACCGCGATGCCTAACGCGCCGCCAAACTCCGCGCTCGTCTCCGAAATGGCCGCCGCGGCGCCGGCTCGCTCCGCCGGTGCCGACCCGACGACCACGTCCGTCGTCAACGTGAATACTGGTGCGACGCCGACCGACAGAATGAACGTCGCGAGCGCGAACATCGGGAACCCCGTGGTCGCGTCGAGGCCGCTCAGCATCCAGTAGCCGAGGGCCGACACCACGAGCCCGACCGACATGAGGCGCGACGGTCGGATCACGCGCACGAGTCGTGGTGTCACCACGGAGCCGACGATGAACGCGAGCGCCCACGGCAGCGTCCACAATCCCGCCTGGAACGGCGACAGCCCCAGCACGAGCTGCAGGTACTGCGGCAGGAACAGGAACCCGCCGAACAGGATCAGGATCGACAGGCCGTACGTCGTGATCGAGGCACTGAACGCCGGCAGCCGGAAGAGCCGCACGTCGATCAACGGATCGGCCAACCTGAGCTGTCGTCTGACGAACAATACCCCGAGGGCGAGCCCCGCCAGAATCGACAGG
>JBKOYV010000301.1:0-9978 GCA_046725585.1 Gemmatimonadota bacterium
AGGTGAACCTCGACCTTCTGCAGTCGCACGTGGACGCGTTTCTCGCTGGCCGCGATGGCGTCGAGGCGCCGGCCGTGGACTACCCGGGAAATCGGTTCGTGACGCGGCGACTGGACTTCTCTCCGTTCGCGGCGTTGATCGTCGAGGGGACCTACGTGTTTCGACTGCTGGGTATCGACGTTCGAATCTTCCTCGACGCGACCCACGAGGACACGAAGGAGCGCCGCCGGGTCCGCAACCGCGATATCGATGCGCCGTTCATCGATCAGGTCCTGGCGATCGAGCACGAGATCATCGCCCAGCAGGCGGGCCAGGCGGACGTCGTGATCGATCGCGATTTCGCGATTCGGCAGCGCACCTAACGAGCCGCTCGCCGGGTCGGACGTGCGGTCTCAGCCGTTCGGCGAGGCACCGCCTGCTTGTCCCGGCAGCGCGATCTGCGCACGGGCCTTGCTGCCACGACGCTTTGCCTCCCACCAGGACGGCCCATGGCGAAGTGCGAAGTGTGCGGAAACGACTACTACCTCTCGTTCGAGGTGATCACAGCAGGCAACCGACACGTGTTCGACAGCTTCGAGTGCGCCATCCACAAGCTGGCGCCCGTCTGCGACCACTGCGGTTGTCGCATCATCGGCCACGGCATCGAGGCCAACGGCACGTTCTACTGCTGCGCGAACTGCGCGCGTCACGCGGGCGTTCGCGCAGCAGTCGATCACGTCGCCTCCGGAGCGACGTAGACGGTGGTCCCGTCGTCGCTCCGATTCGCGTTAGGCGCGGCGACGGGACCTGGTTCGGGCCGCCTTTCGTGCGGCCGCCTTGCGAACGGCGGGTCCCTTGGTGCGCGCCGCCTTCTTGGCCGACGCGGAGCGCTGCCTCGCGGATCGCTGACGGGCGGCCTCGCGAGCGTGTCTGGCCAGCGCACGCGGGGAGGCAGATGAACGCGGCTCGCGGCGCAGTGCGCGCCTGACCGCCTTGGCCCGTCGCGGCGACGGGCGGCTCTGTGAGCTCTTTCGGGCGCTCGATCGTTTGGTTCGACGCGTGGATGCGGTTGTGGCCGAGCGTTTCCGCGGCGGTGGGACCTTCACGCCTGCCCTGCGCGCCTTCGACAGGCCGATCGCGATCGCCTGCTTTGCTGATCGCGCTCCGTGCTTCCCCTCGCGGACGTGGTGGACCTCTTCACGAACGAACTCGCCCGCCTGGGTCGACGGGGATTTGCCTTGTCGTTTGTCACGGCGTGCACGCTCGATGGTTTCTTTTTCTGGCATCGTTGTTCCCTCCGGATGAGTCGCCCGAGTGGAGGGTCGCCGCATGATTCGCACCGAATCGGCGAGGTATCGACGAGATTCGATTCGTGTGAATTCCCGCGTATAGCGGCGTATGGCATCCGGCGGGGCGAACGGCAGAGCCGCGCGGTTTCACGAACCGAGGCCAACCCAACACGCCTAACGACATCGGGCGAGGGACGAACCGCGCGCTCAATATGCGCGCCGCTCAGCACATCCATGTGCGCTGTGCGCTCGAACGCGGCGAGCGAAGGCGTAGGTTGGACAGGGGTCCGAACCCGGAGATCGAATGCTCAACCTGCGATTCCTCGCGCGGCGCAAAGCGCTCAGCGCCATCGCCGTGCTCACCATGGCCCTCGCGCTCGGCGCCAATACGGCCGCGCTCTCGGTCCTCAAGGCCTTCCTGCTGTCGAGCCTCGCGGTTCCGGAATCCGACCGCGTCGTGCTCATCGCACCCGAGCGCAACATGCCCGGCCGCGGCTCCGTCGTGTTCGCCGACGCGTACCCCAACTACGAGCTGCTGCGCAGAACACAGCGCGCATTCGCCGACGTCACCGTCTTCCTGCAGCTGCAGTCGAGCTGGGACGACCACGGTGAAGCGCGGTCCCTGAACGCCACGCGCGCGTCGGCCAGCTTCTTTCCGACCATGCGCGTGCAGCCGGCGCGAGGTCGCGCGTTCACCGCTGCCGAAGAAGGGCCATCGCTCGCACCGGTCGTCATCATCAGCCACGCCTTGTGGACGTCGGCGTTCGGCTCGGACCCGGCCATCGTGGGGCGCGCGATCTCGCTCGACGGAAAAGCACACACCGTGATCGGCGTCATGCCGGACGGCTTCGCTCAGCCGGTGCCGAGCGACATCTGGCTGCCGTTCGACATCCCGCCCGCGCAGCGGACGGTGATCTCCGGTGGCAGGCAGCTCACCGTCTATGGTCGAATCGCCGACGGCACGACGTTCGAGGCCGCGCGCGCCAACGTGAACCGCTTCACCGCCAGCGCGATCGAGGCGAGCCCCGCCGACAACAAGGACTATCGGTACAACATCAAGACGCTCCGCAACGCGCTGCTCGACGGCGCCGACTCGAGCGCGTTGTTCGTGCAGGCGGGAGCGGCAACGCTTCTCGCGCTCGCGATCCTCAACCTCGCGTCGCTGCTCATCGCGTGGGGCTTCGAGCGAAAGCAGGAGATGGCCGTTCGCCGAGCGCTCGGTGCCGGCGACGGCCGCGTGATGCGTCTCCTGCTGCAGCAGAGCGTGGTCATCGTCGCCACGGGAGCGGTACTCGGTGTCGTGCTCGCGTACGTGGCGTTGCGCACGCTGCAGCAGTTCAACCTCGGGCCAAACGTGACCGTGCTCGTCGGCAAGGCCCATCTCGACACCGGCGTTCTGTTGGCGACAGCCGGCATGGCTGTAATCTCCGGGCTCGTCGCCGGTGCGCTGCCGGCCTGGTTCAGCAGAGGTGCCGGGCTCTCGGACGCATTGCGGGCGTCGTCGCGCAGCTCCACACTGTCGCCGCTCGCGCTTCGCTGGCAGAAGGCGATGGTCGTCGGCCAGGCGGCGCTGTCTGCGGCCATCCTGGCCGCGTCGGCGCTGATCGCGATGAGCTTCTGGCGGCTCTCGCAAGTGCCGGGCGGGTTTGCGTCGCAAGGTCGAGTCGTTGCGCGCATCGTGTTGCCTGACGCGACCTACAGCAAGCATCCTCAGCGCGCCGCGTTCGGGCGAGCGCTCGCGGAGAACCCTGGCGGGCGAGCCGGACATCGCGTCCGCGGGGTTCAGCACGACGCTCCCGGTGAGCGACGTCGCGTGGGGCGGGCGTTTTCTTCATCGAGCTTCCGGACGGATCGGTCTCCACCGAACCGGTGCTGTTTCATTTCCGTCGCGTGTCGCCGGGATACCTCCAGGCGATGGGTATCCCGCTCCTCCGCGGCCGACAGCTCACGACCCAGGACGACACCTCCTCGATTCAGGTGGCGGTCGTGAGCCGCGCGGTGGCGATGCGCCGCTGGCCTAACGAGGACGCCATCGGCAAGCGACTGCTCCGCGCGACGGCGGGCAACCCGACGCCAACGCCCGTCACGGTCGTCGGTGTCGTCGGCAACACGATGGATGCTGGCTACAGCTCGCCGGAGGGCGAAGCGGTATACATGCCGTACGCGCAGGTGTCGTCCGTCCGCGTCTCGATCGTCGCACAAGGGCGCGGCAGCACGAGCGCGACGATCGCCGCGATCCGTCGGGCGCTCAAAAAGGCCGATCCGGTGATCGCCGCGAGCGGGGTATCCACCCTCGAGGCGCTCGTGCTCCAGGCCAATGCGCTCCCGCGGCTGCGGACGCTGGTGCTGGTCATGTTCTCCATCGTCGCCGTAGGCATCGTGTCGCTCGGCAGCTACGGCGTGATGAGTCAGCTCGTGAGCAACCGTGAGCGCGAGTTTGCGGTGCGCCTCGTGTTCGGCGCGCAGCCTACGAAGCTCGGGGCGTCTGTTATCGCGCAGGTTACGAAGCTGACGGTGTTCGGCGTCGCGTTAGGCCTGGCCGCCGTGTGGTCGGCGAGCGGCCTGCTCAATGCGTTCGTGTTCGGCGTGCAGGCTCGGTCGCCAGCGGTACTGGCGGGCGCGGGTGGCGCGCTGCTTCTCCTGGCCGCGGTCGCGACGCTGCCGCCGGCCGTTCGCGCCATGCGTGTCGACTTGAGACGCGTGGCGGGCTGACCTCCACGCGGCCCGGCACCGCGGCCGGTACGGGTGTGCCCGAACAGGACACGGCCGTGCTCGACGGCCGTGCCCCGGCTCGGACCGGGGCCCTTCTACTCGGGCTTGGCTTCCTCCGTCGTCATCCGCGCCGCCGGAGTGAACTTCACGGTGACCTGCGGGACGAGCCCGACTTCCACCGAGAGGCCGTCAGCGCGCATTCCGGAAATGGTGAGCTTCGACTGGAGCGTCGTCGCGTGTCGTACAGCCTTCACGAGCAGAGTCGTCAGCTTTCGGCGGGAGTGTTCTGCCAGCATCGCGTCGACGCGTTCTTCGGAAAGCACGGCGCCGCCGCCGGCGAAGTTGGCGACGACCTGGGGACTCAGCCCTAGCTTGACGCTCACACCGTCGAGGACGTAGCCCGCATCCCGGAGGAGGGGCAGCGCGGCGTTGAAGTCCCCGAGCGCCTCCTCGAGCTTGGCAACGCTCATCTCCTTGATGTCGGTCGTCACGTCCGCGAGCTGGTCCTTCACGCCCGAGGCCACGTCCCGCAGACTGTCGGTGGTGACGGACCGGGTCACCTCGCCCGCCTTGGCCGCGACCGATTCGGTCGCTTTCTTCGCCGCATCGACCAATTTGGAATCCCGCATTTGACACTAACGCTGCTGGGGTGGACAGATCATCTACGGACACTTGTCCCGACGGGCGGCCGCGGATATCGGACCTTCGTGTACACCACCATTGACCACGCACCACGACCCGTCACTTCAACGCGAAGGACGCGAAAAGGATCACCAACTGACAAGCTTGCGTAATAGCTTGATTGCTCGATCCTCGGCCGTCGTCGCACTTATCTAACGATCAGCGCCATGCCTCCGATGAGGGTCCACTGCCGCGTTCCGAGCTCGTTCTTGGCGTTGTACTGGGGGTTAAAGAAGAGACGGATCGGCTGCTGACCGACGGCGGTGATGTAGTTCGCCTGAACGCTCAGCGGCAGGTTGACGAAGCGGTCCTTCTTCCAGTCGTAGGTGATCTGCATATCACCTAACGAGAAGCTCACCTTCGCGCTCATGGTGTAGGCGAGGATCGGCTGGAGCTGCGAGCTCGCGATGTCGCCGAAGCTGAAGAGGTTCTGGCTGAACGCGCCATAGGTCCACTTTGCACTCTTGAGCACCGCCCCGATGGCGGGACCGATGGCGAACTTGTCCGTGTGTGTCCCTTTGTCCGGCGCGAAAGTGCTCACGCCGCCGACGGCCAGCGTCCCCCAGCCCTGCGGCAGGAGCACGATGTCGAAAACGGCAACATCGGTCAGCCCGGGGTTGCCCACGGGCGTGTTGGTCAGGTAAGGGACCGTGACTCTCAGGATGTTGCTCTTGCCGAAGGCACGGTGGGGAATACCTATCTGGAGATCGACCTGGTCTCCGTCGTCGTCCAAGCCTCAATAGGATGGAGCGTACTTGTACTGGAGGGTGAGGGTTTTGATCTCGGCGGTCGGGTCCACTACTGCGCCAGCCAGGTTCTCCTTCGGCTGCCCGGGCTGACTGCCGCTTTGCGCAGGATTCTGTCCGAATGCCGCCATGCCGCACGACAGGCACAGCAGGAGCGCCACCAGCGCGTTCTGGTTAGGCATCGTGATGTTCGTGTTGAGCCGTTAGGAGCGGACCTTACCGGTGCTGTCGAAGCGCCGACGGAAATCGGTGAGCTGAATGACGAAGTCCTCCGCCGCGAGAAATTTGGCGTCAGTCATCTTCGGCTGCTCGGGTGGCCGATACCAGCTGGGATACTCGGGTAAGTCGCCACCGTACGGGCTTCTCGGACCAGAGGGTTCCATCGTTGTCGAAGGTCGCGATTCGTGCCGATGGCTGCACGAAATCCGGCCCGCCCTGCCTCGTGGCGCGCGCGACGAAGTCGACGGATGGACTTCTTGGCTGCGCCGTCGTTCCACGAGGGCAGCGGGTCCTGGCCTGGTGCCTGACGCGAGACCAACGGCACCGCAAGTACCGTTAGGCATGCGTATCGCCGAACGCGAACGGTGATCATGGCGCAGTCTCCTGGCCGACACAGTGTGGGATTGTGCACTGGTCGCCAGCGGCCGACATCGGACTTTCGTCCACGCGGTCAAATAGATCCACGGGGCGCCACAGGAAGATCTGCGTGCGCCCGCTTGTGTCGAAACGGTCGCGTCCGCGTTGCCGTGGCCGGCACCTTGGGCTAGGCTGGTCACCGCCCGGCCCGCAGTCGGCGTAGGTGATCCATGCGCCGTTCACCGGTAGGCCGTGCGTGCCTGGTACTCCCGGCAGGCAGCGCGGAACAGGCTGGCCATCTCGGTGAGCTCCGGCCCGGCCCACCTAACGAGCTCTGCAGCGGGCGGAGATCGGACGACGCGGTGGACGTGACTGCCGTGCTCATGGCGCACATGAACCTCGACGGCCAGCCGTGGCGAAACGCCACGGCGACCGAAAGGCGCGAAAGTGCCCGCCGTCATCGGCGGGGCTGCCGGCGGCGTCTGTCTGTCGGCGCCAAAGGGCAGACGCGCCGCCGAGCGAAGGGAAGTCCCGGTGGCTCCTACCCCACGTGTTGGCATCGTACACGATCGCGGCCCTGTCGGTGCCTAACGCCACATCGATGGAGACGTGCCCGGCCGCATCCGGTTGGCCGTCGTCTCCGACGCCGGTCCGGCGGTGACCTGGGAGCCGGATTGGGGAACGGCGGTACACCACGCCCCGGCAACTCATCGGCTCCGCCGCCCAAGGTCCAATAGCAACGCCAGGTGGACCTGAGGTAATCTGCCCGGAAGCTCGACCGGTCCCGAAGGCGAATCGACCTTGGTGAGACCGACAGCCGACGACTGCGGAGAGATCAACGATGCCCGACAGCAATACCGCGCGCACTGCCCTGCCGATTCCCGACGCGGCCCGCACGGGACTGATCACCTACGACGCCAAGGACCCGGACACGAAATTTCCGCCGATCGCGCAGCTGCGGCCTCCGAAGGGCGCTCCCAACATCCTCGTCATCCTCATCGATGACGTCGGCTTCGGCGCCTCCAGCGCGTTCGGCGGTCCGTGCCACACGCCTAACGCCGAGTTCCTGGCGGCGAACGGGCTGAAATACAACCGGTTTCACACGACGGCGCTATGCTCCCCGACTCGGCAGGCGCTGTTGACCGGCCGTAACCACCACTCGACCGGGATGGGCGGGATTACCGAGATCGCCAGCGGCTCGCCCGGCTATTGCTCGGTGCTGCCTAACACAATGTCGCCGATCGCCAGAACGTTGAAGCTGAACGGCTACGCCACCGCGCAGTTCGGGAAGTGTCATGAAATCCCGGTGTGGCAGACGAGCCCGGCCGGCCCGTTCGACGCCTGGCCCACGGGCGGCGGCGGCTTCGAGTACTTCTACGGCTTCATCGGCGGAGAGGCGCATCAGTGGTATCCGTCGCTCTACGAGGGTACCACGCCGATCGAAGTGAAGAAGACGCCCGAGGAAGGCTATCACTTCATGGAGGACATGACCGACAAGGCCATCGCGTGGATCGGGCAGCAGAAGGCGCTCATCCCCGACAAGCCGTTCTTGATCTACTTCGCGCCGGGCGCGACGCACGCGCCGCATCACGTCCCCAAGGAATGGGCGGACAAGTACAAGGGGAAATTCGACAAGGGATGGGACGCGCTCCGCGAGCAGACGTTCGATCGCCAGAAGAGGCTCGGCGTGATCCCGAAGGACGCGGAGCTCACCGCGCGGCACAAGGAGATCCCGGCGTGGAACGACATGCCCGACGAGCTCAAGCCCGTGCTTCGGCGTCAGATGGAGATATACGCCGGGTTCCTCGAGTACACGGACCACCACGTCGGACGCCTGTTCGACACACTGGAACGGCTTCACCTGCTCGACGACACGCTGGTGTACTACATCATCGGCGACAACGGCGCGTCGGCCGAGGGCACGCTCAACGGCACGTACAACGAGATGATCAACTTCAACGGTGCCGCCGCCCTCGAGACGCCAGAATTCCTTATGGCCAGGCTCGACAAGCTCGGTGGGCCGGAATCCTACAATCACTACGCGGTGGGCTGGGCGCACGCGATGAATACGCCGTACCAGTGGACCAAGCAGGTCGCCTCGCACTGGGGCGGGACCCGCAACGGCACCATCGTACACTGGCCTAACGGGTTCAAGGCGAAGGGCGAGATCCGATCGCAGTTCCATCACGTCATCGATGTCGCCCCCACGCTGCTGGAAGCGGCGGGACTGCCCGAGCCGACCTCGGTGAATGGCGTTCAGCAGCATCCGATCGAGGGCGTCAGCATGCTCTACTCGTTCAACGACGCCAACGCTGCTGAGCGACACGAGACGCAGTATTTCGAGATGTTCGGCAACCGCGGCATCTACCACAAAGGCTGGACCGCGGTAACGCGACATAAGACGCCGTGGATTCTCGTTGGCGAAACGGTTCCGCCATTCGACGACGACGTCTGGGAGCTGTACGACACGAACAAGGACTGGAGCCAGGCGAACAACCTCGCGAAGCAGATGCCGGAGAAGCTTCGTGAATTGCAGCGCCTGTGGCTCATCGAGGCGACGCGCTACAACGTGCTTCCGCTCGATGATCGCGTCGCCGAACGGTTGAACGCGGATCTGGCCGGAAGGCCTGTGCTCATCCGCGCCAACACGCAGCTCCTCTTCGGTGGCATGGGGCGACTATCCGAGAACTCGGTCATCAACATCAAGAACAAATCGCACTCCGTCACCGCGGAAGTCGAGGTTCCCAAGTCGGGGGCCGAGGGCGTGATCGTCGCGCAGGGCGGCAACGTTGGCGGCTGGAGCCTCTACGCCAAGAACGGCAACCTCAAATACTGCTACAACCTGCTCGGCGTCGAGTACACGTATGTCGAATCGAAGAACACGCTCCCTGCAGGGGACCACCAAGTGCGAATGGAGTTCGCCTACGACGGCCCTGGCCTTGGCAAGGGCGGGAGTGTATCGCTGTTCGTCGATGGCAAGAAAGTCGGCGACGGCAACGTGGCCGCCACGGCTGCGATGATCTTCTCGGCCGACGATGGCTGCGATGTCGGCCAGGACACCGGCTCACCGGTGTCCGCGGACTACGGGCCCCGCGGGAACGAATTCTCTGGCCGCGTCAAGGGAGTCGAGATCGCCATCGCCGATGCGGCGACGAGCGCGGATCACGTCGTCTCACCTCAGGAGGCCGTGCGTGTCGCGATGGCGCGACAATAATAGAAAGCCGGCCGGCGGTTCCGCCGTCCGGCCCACTGTCACTCCGACGAACACAAATGGCCGTGGCGCTGTGTGGACGGAGTCAGTCCCTGTTCCTGGGGATCAGCTCATCGCGCCGGATCGGCGTGCCGTAGCGATCCCGCCGGCGATCGCGCCACCATAGACTTGGCTGTCGACTCCGGGCACCTCGGCCGTTTCCGTCGTCCGAACGGCCTCACCCATCGCACGCCGTAGTGTTCACCGACACCGTCTTACCAAGGTCCAATGTCGGGGGTTGGCGTGCCACCCGTGCAGTGGCACCAGCCTAACGTGCCTTACCGAGACACGACCGGGTCATCGCGTGTAGGCAACGCCGATGCCAAACCCCCAATACGCCCACGACGCCTTGTTGCCACCCCGGTAGTCGCCGGTCGAGAACGGATAGTTGTAGCGCGCATTGAGCGTCCGGGCCGTTCGGCCCGGACTGCGTGACTAGATCGATCAGCAGATCGATCTACTTGACCGAATAGCCGCGACCGTCCATGCAGACGGTGAAGCCGTCGGCGAACTTCTTCTTGCGCTCCGCCTCCGCCGACGCCGCCTGCTGCTGCGCGTCGGTCGCGGCTGCCTTTTCGGTCTGTTTCTGCCCCCGGCGGCCGGCCACCCCTCCGGCGGCGGCACCGATCGCCGCGCCCTTGCCTGCGTCGCCGGCGGCCGCGCCGATCGCCACGCCCGCCACAGCCCCTTTCGCGGCACCCTTGACCGCCCCGCCCTTAGGAACCGGCGCGGCGGCGGCCTGCGC
>JBKOYV010000445.1:0-6332 GCA_046725585.1 Gemmatimonadota bacterium
GCGTAGTCCTACCCCACACCTTTCTCGCCTGGCGGTGAAACGAAGGCGAGGTTTCGTCTCTTCCCGCCCGGCCAAGAGACTCGACGCTCTCGACGAGCTTCCGCGACTACTTCGAGGTCGAGTCCCGCGCCTTCTGCGCGCGTAGCAACGTCGTGAACTCATTGAGCAACCGCATCGCCTCCCGGCCGGTCAAGTCCTGATACAGCGTGTCCGGAGCTGCCCCTTTCCGCTTCACGATGAGGAGGCCGCCCGCCGAACCACCACGTCTCATGGGTTGAAGGTTGATGTCGCTCTCCGCAAGTGAGCGCCGCAGGGTGCCCTTCGGCGTGCGGCGAATGATCGCCGAGTCGGTCATCAGCAACGCATCCGCGAACGTGTGATTGGCCTGGATGAAGACGAGCCCGACGCGTTCATTCGCACGCACGCTCCCCACCTCTCGCGCGAGGCGCACGATCGAATCCGGCACCGCACCACCCGACGCGAGCAACGCGGGATCGGCACCCTCTCCGCCGCTCACCAAGAATGACATCACCTGAAAGGCGATGCGCACGCCGAAATAGATCACGGGTCCCGCGCTCGCCACGGCGATCCCCAGGTAAAGCCCGCGCCGCTTCCAGCGTCGACGTCGCACCTGCGACGGTGTCAGCAGCGCGTCCGGCGTGCTCGCCGCGGTCAATTCCTTCACCAGCTCGACGGCGGTGGGTCGCGTCGCCGGGTCCTTGGCCAACATGTGGTCCACCAGCCGAACGAGCGCCACCGGCGTCTCGGGCTCGCGCTCCGACACCTTGGGGATGGGCGCCGAGATGTGCTGGGCGATCACTTCGGTCACGTTGCGCCCCGGGAAGGGCAGCGTGCCCGTGAGCATCTCGTAGAGCACGACGCCTAACGCGTAGACATCCGAGCGTCCATCGACTTGCTCGCCGAGCGACTGCTCGGGGCTCATGTAGTGCGGGGTTCCGGTGGTCGATCCGAGGCGCTCACGCGCCGGTCGCGAGGTAACGAGCGCGATCCCGAAGTCGGTGACGGTCGCGTTGCCGTTGGCGTCGAGGAGGATGTTCGCGGGCTTGATGTCGCGGTGCACGACGCCCACGGCATGCGCCGCGGCCAGTGCCCCCGCGCACTGGAGAGCGATCCTCGCCGCTTCTGCAGCCGAGAGCTTTCCCTTCGCGATGCGATCCTCGAGAGACTGCCCGGGGAGGAGCCGCATGACGAGATACAGCAGTCCTCCGCTGGACTCCGCGGCATACAGCGGCACGATGTGTGGATGTTCGGCTGCGGCAATCGTCCGCGCTTCGTGCAGGAACTGCTCCTCGAGGGCGGCGTCGACGGCGAGCGACGGGTCCAGCACCTTGATGGCGACGTCGCGCTCGAGGAAGGGATCGTGGGCGCGGAATACCGCGGCGAACCCTCCTTGTCCCAGGAGGGCGCCGAGCTGGAGCTGCTCTCCGAGCGACGCCTCGAGCTTCGGCCGCAACGCGGCGATGTCGATGCTCACAAACGTCCGACCGGAGCGAACACGCTCATCGCTGCGCGCGCGCGCGAGCGAACACGATGTTGGCCACGCGCACCCCGCTCACGCCGCCATTTCCGTCGGGAACGAACGTCAAGACCGTCGGGCGGCCGCCGTCGCTCGGCTTCGTGCGGAACGCCTCGAAGCTCAGAGGCTCGAGCGGCACGGCGGGATCGGTGACGACCGCGGCCTGTAGGGCGCCGTTCTGGAATGTGACGTTCACGGTGCCGTAGGCCGAGTCGACGTACGTCCCGGCATAGCCCTCGAGCGAGAGCGACGGAGCCGCCGTCGCACGCGCGGTCTGCGCCGCGTTTGGCCGCGGGCGCGCAAAGATCGGCTTGAGGTCGACGCTCCAGTCGCGCCGCGGACCATTCTCGAACAGGTCGAACACACTGTACATCAGCCCGTGCCGGATCTCCGCGTGGTCGAGGTTCTCGAGCACATACACGCCGAGTCGCTTGTTCGGCTCGATGCCGATGATCGCGCACAGGCCGTTGATGCTGCCCGTGTGCATCCAGACCTGCTGCCCGCGATAGTCCTGGATGAACCATCCCAGCCCGTAGCTGAAGAAGTCGGGCTTCGCGACCTGCAGTGCCGGGTACTCTGCCATCGGTGCCTGAATCTGCGGCGTGACCAACTCGGCGAACGTACGCTGCTGAATCAGGCGCTTGTTGCCGACGCGCCCGCTGTCGATCACGAAGCGCATCCACTTGGCCATATCGGATACGCTCGACCACACGCTTCCCGCCGACGCCACTCCGTCGGTCGACCGTATCGGGACGACCGTCACGGAATCATTGATGAGCGCGTGCGGTACGGCGACGTTAGGCTTGGCCGTAATCATCGAGACGAGCGGCTCGGTCTCGTTCATGCCGAGGGGCTCGAAGATACGCGTTCTGACGAATTGCTCCCACGGCATTCCCGAGACGCGCTCGATGATGACGCCGTTGAGGGCGTACAGCACGTTGTGATACTGCCACTCCGAGCGGAACGACGCCGTGGGTTGGATGTACCGAAGCCGCCGGATGACATCGGCCTGGCTGTATTTCCAGCTCGATGCCCAGAACAAATCGGTGCCCGGCAGACCGCTGCGATGCGTGAGCAGGTCACGGATCGTGAGCTCCCGCGTGACCCATGGATCAGACAACTGAAGCTCGGGGATGTACTTCGTGACGGGGTCGTCGAGCTTGAGCTTGCCGTCGTCGACGAGCATGGCGATCGACGCGGACGTCATCGCCTTGGTCGTCGATCCGATCGCAAAGCGCGTGTGCTCGTTGGCGGGCTGCGACGTTCCCTTCTGCAACACGCCGTAGCCCTTGGCGAAGACGACCGAATCGTCTTTGACGACCGCGATGGCGAGCGCGGGGATGCGCCAGTCAGCGGCGGCCTTTGCGACGTACTTGTCGAACGCGGCCCAGTCGGGTTTGGCCTGCGCGGCGAGCGGGGGCGTCGCTGCGACGAGCAGCGCGGCCGTTAACCATCGAGCTGTACTCACGTAACCGTCCGATGCGAGTAGGAATTTGAATCCAGCGCCCAAGCCTGCGCCAATGATGAAGGGCGGCTGGGCGGCAGGGGAAGGAGGGCGAGGCGCCACCGGGAAATGTGTTCTACGGCGGCTGCTACTCGGTTGCCGAGGGCCTGAGGCCGCGCTCTATTTGATCGGCCCGTAGCTCAACTTCATCCGTTAGCCCGACGACCACGAGTCTCGTTTCGAGAAGCCCTTATAATAACTTGGGCGTTAGGCGTCATCATTGACACTCGATGCAAGTCACTGGTCGCATTCGCAGCATGGGCTCGCCGGCAAGAAGATCTTGAAGCCGGCCAGGAGGCGTGGGAATGCGGACACCGATCAGGCTCGCGAGAGTTTTCCTGCACCTGCTGGCGGGTGCCGCGCCGCCGGCGGTAGCGCAGGTCGATCAACAGCGCGCACAAGAGTTCTTCAAAGAAGCCCAGGCGCTCTGCGAGCGCGACGGCGGCCGTCTGTGGGGCGTGTCGATCTGCGCGCCGATGGTGATCGCCGACAGGCGGACGCAGACGTTCGCCACCAGCCAGCCCGCACCGGAAGGACCTCGCCCGCGACTGCTCGGTCTCGTGAACGCACCGGTCCAGTGGGGCGGCGCGACGTGGGGAGCATACATGTGGGACGACGTGGCCAACGCGACGCCGCGTCACCGCATGGAGATCTTCCTCCACGAATTGTTCCACGGCGTGCAGCCGAAGCTCGGGCTGATGGCACCCGCACTGGCGACTGAACATCTCGACGCATTGGACGGACGGTATTGGTTGCGGCTCGAATGGCGCGCGCTCGCGCGGGCACTGCGTGAATCAGGAGAGCAGCGCAAGCTCGCTGTCCGTGACGCGCTCGCGTTCCGGCAGGCGCGGCGCCTGCTCTACCCAGCCAGTGTCGAAGACGAGCGCGGCCAGGAGATCACGGAAGGGCTCGCCGCGTACACGGGCACTGTGCTCGCAGCACAGTCTGCGGCCGATGCGATCGTGGGCGCGCTCGACCTGCTAGCCACCGCGGAGGCGGAGGAGAGCTTCGTTCGCACGTTTGCGTACAAGTCCGGTCCCGCGTATGGCCTCCTGCTCGATGCATCGTCTCCCGGCTGGACGCGACGCGCGCGCGGCACCGACGATCTCGGCACGCTCGTGATGCGTGCGCTTGGAGTTCAACCAGCCACTGATGCCACAGCGTCTGCCACCCGATACGGCGGCGGCGAGATCCGCGCGTCCGAACAGAAGCGCGAGCAAGAGCGGCAGGCGCGTCTCGCCGAATTGCGCCAGCGCTTTGTCGAGGGTCCGGTGCTCCTGATTGCGGGAGGCGGCAGCGGCATGTCCGATTCCCGGGGCGCGGTTGTGATTCCTGGTGTCGGGACGGTGTACTTCCATGCGTTCCGCTCTTCAGGAGACTGGGGCACCCTCGAAGCGGAGAAGGGTGTACTGGTTGCGAGCGATGGCAGGTCGCGTCGTGTGCCGGCACCCGTGCGGCGTGATGACGGTACGTTCGCTGGAGACGGATGGACGTTCAAGGCGGCGCCAGGCTGGGTCGTGCGCGAAGGAGCGCGGCGGGGCGACTACGAAGTTGTTAGGCAGCGACCATGAGCCGCACTCGCTTGCGTTCGCCGGTCGTGCTGTTCGCTCTTGTCGCGTGCGTCTGTTCAGCGTGCGCGCCCGCAGTCCGCGAGGCCCAAGAACCCGCGCGTCAGCCTCGGTGACAACGGATGTGGTGTACGGGCACAAGGACGGTCTCGCGCTCACGTTCGACGTGCACCGTCCGGCACAGCCTAACGGCGCGGGCGTCATCTCGATCGTAAGCGGCGGGTACCAATCGAGCGTGGAGATGGGCCGTCTGATCGGCCAAGGATACTATCCACTGTTGAACGACAAGGGATTCACCGTATTCGCCGTGAGACACGGCAGCAGCCCGAGATATCCGATGTCCGCGATCGTGGCGGACACGCGGCGGGCGGTCCGCTTCATCCGTCAGCACGCGCGCGAATACGGCGTCGACCCCGACCGCATTGGCGTGTTCGGCAGCAGCGCCGGCGGGCAGCTCGCGCTGCTGCTCGGTACGACAGCCGACTCCGGGGATTCGTCGGCCTCTGACGCCGTGCTCAGGGAATCCAGTCGCGTCGCGGCGGTCGTGGCGTACTTTCCGCCCACGGATCTCACTCGATGGGGGACGCAGCGGATCCGACAGGCATTCCCGGCCATGAGGCTAACGGAGACGCAAGCGGCGGAGTACTCACCCATTCGCTTCGTCTCGCGCGGAGCTGCTCCCGCGCTCATCGTGCACGGCGACGCCGACGCAGTCGTCCCGATGGTCGAGGGGGAGACGATGTACGGGGCGCTGACGAAGGCGGGCGTGCCCGCGTCGTTCATTCGCATTGAAGGCGCGGGGCACGGGTTCGAGGGCACCGGTCTCGAGCGCGCCAATGCCGCAATGGTGCAGTGGTTCGAGCGGCATCTTGGGAGCGCGGCGAAGTAGAACCTGGTATCGGCACGGTGTACTTCCGGCGAGCCATTCTGAGCAATCCGAATGGCGTGGCCTTACCGAGTGCCTTCCCGAACTCCGCATGGCGGTCACCGGGCCCGTCTCCGAGGCGCATGACGCCTAACGTTCGTTGGATCTGACAAGGGCGCTATGGATGCGGCGGCTGCGCCGCATCTTAATGATGTGCCCTTGCGGGTCAACTTCAGTCGTTAGCCCGCTACAACCTCCCGCTTAGCCACTCTCCTTGCACGCCCTATGGACGTTGTGCTGATCGGACCAATCGCGGCAGGAAAGTCTACGCTCGGCAACCTACTTTCCGCGGCCTTGGGATTGCCGCGTTGCTCAATCGACGACGTGCGGTTTCGCTACTATAGCGAGATCGGCTATGACGAGTCCCTCGCCAGGCGCCTACATCAGAGCGAAGGGTTTTGGGGTCTGTACAGGTACTGGAAGCCGTTTGAAGCACACGCAGTTGAACGCGTCCTGAAGGATCACCCGAACTCCGTCATCGATCTCGGAGCAGGTCATTCAGTTTACGAGGATGAGGCGCTGTTCGTGCGGGTCAAGCGAGCCTTGGCTCCATGCCGCCACGTCGTGCTCCTTCTGCCTAGTCCCAACTTGAACACGTCGCTGAATGTGTTGCGAGAGCGTCGTCCGTCGCTCCATGCTATCGACCCCGATATCAACGAGCACTTTATCATGCATCCGTCGAACTATGAGCTGGCGACGTTCACGGTCTACACGGAGGGCCGTCTTCCTGCGGATACGTGCGCCGAGCTTGTCGGTCGCATTCAGTCCGGTGCGGGACCCTCACCCGCACCCCATGCG
>JBKOYV010000304.1:0-8028 GCA_046725585.1 Gemmatimonadota bacterium
CACCAGTGCTTCTCGAGCAGGCTCGAGTCGCGGAAGAGCGCGGCCGGACCGATCTGGCGAGAGGGCTGTACGATCGCGCGTTGCAGCGCGTGCGAAGCGCCGACGAGGCGCACGTGGTCCAGGCGGCACTGCTGGCTGCAGCGCGGCTCGCGAGCGCGGCGGGTGAGGCGACGGTTGCCCTGGACATCCTCGAAGCGGCA
Organism: Gemmatimonadota bacterium; assembly: GCA_046725585.1. GTDB lineage: Bacteria > Gemmatimonadota > Gemmatimonadetes > Gemmatimonadales > Gemmatimonadaceae > JAJKIV01. The sequence continues at coordinate 201 of JBKOYV010000304.1, forward strand.
CTGGCATCCGCAACGGCGAGAGGGTCGGATGCAGACTGCGCCAGCGCGTCGGCTCTGCGGTCGCGCGTGATGTGGGCGAGCGGCGACATCGCAGGCGCGGAGGGCGAAGCGATGCGAGCGCGCGATTGGGCGCGGCGCGCCGGTGAGCACAAGGAGGCGGCGCAGTGTCTGCGCACGCTTGGCGCGCTGGCCGTGGCACGTGCATCCCTCGAGGAGGGGATCGCGCTGTACGAATCCTGCCTGACCGAGCTGCGCGCGTTAGGCCAGGCGCTCGACCTTGCCACGACCCTGATCTCACTGGCCGAGCTCTACGACGATGCCCGCCGGTGGGACGCGTCGGACGCGGCGTTCGAGGAGGCGGTGACGGTCGCGGGCGCGCTAGGCGAGCCCACCGCCGTGCTCGACGCGCAGCTGCGTCACGCGGAGCTGCTCGCTCGGCGGGGTGACGTGGACCGCGCGGAGGCCGGCTGCGAGCGCGCGCTCGACAGCGCGCGGCGGATCCGTGATCCTCGTGCGACAGCCGCCGCGGCACGGACCGCCGCGATGATCGCTCGAGAGCGCGGGGATCTTCCGCGCGCGGAGGAGCGACTCGCCGCCGCCGAGGCCGCGCTTCGGGACCGTGACGACGCCGTGCTCGCGGCGGAGATCGCTGCCGAACGTGCCGAGCTATATCACCGTCAGGACCGGCATCGAGAGACCATCATCGCGCTGAACCGCGCATACCGGGCCCTGTCTCAGCTCAAGGGCACGGCTGGCGTCGCAGTTGTTGCTCGCCGCGCGCGACGTCTCGAGGCGCAGTTCATCGACGTTGTACGCCGGTGGGGGCAGTCGATCGAAGCGAAGGATCTCAATACGCACGGCCACTGCGAACGAGTTGCCGATCTCGCCTGCGCGATCGCGACGCACATGGGGATCGCCGGGCCGACGGTGTTCTGGTACCGCGTCGGCGCGCTGCTGCACGACATCGGTAAGCTGGTCATCCCGGCGGACGTGCTCAACAAGCCGGGCCGGCTGACCGAGGAAGAGTGGTCGCTCGTTAGGCGTCACCCGACCGCAGGCGCGGAGATGCTCGCGGCGGTCGACTTCCCCTGGGACGTCCGGCCGATCGTCGAGAGTCACCACGAATGCTGGGACGGGTCGGGGTACCCGCACGGGCTCGCGGGCGAGCGTATCCCGCTCGCCGCCCGCATCGCCTGCGTCGCCGACGTGTACGACGTGCTGACGTCCGACCGAAGCTTCAAGCGCGCACTCTCGCACGACGAAGCCCTGGACGTGATGCGGCGGGACATCGGGCGGCAGTTCGACCCCGCCGTCTTCCGCGCGTTCGAGGAAGTGGTCAACGACTGGAACTGGCCAGAGCCGCGCAGCGCCACCTCGACGGACGCGATGCGCGCTCGAGAAGCTGATGAACCACGAGCCCCCCGTCCCGAGGATGGGCTGACAGGAGTGCTGCCGCGAGCGGCATTCCTCGCCATGGTCGCGAAGTCGATCGCCGAACGCCCTGCCGCGACATCGGCCGTGTCGCTCGTCCTCATCGACGTCGATGACCTGGCGCGCGTCAACGAAGCGTACGGACAGCTGCAGGGTGATGACGTGCTCTGGGCAGTTGCCCGCGTGCTGCAGCACGGGCTCCGTGGCGGCGACATCGTCGGACGGTATGGCGGCGATGAGTTCGCGATCCTGCTGCCGGGCGCTCCGCTGGACAGGGCTCGCGACGTGGCACGCAGGCTTCAGACGGCGGTGGCCCGACTCCGGTCGCCAGTTCGCAATGATCCCGAAACCACGACGGCCGTCACGGTGTCGGCCGGGATTGCGGCTGCGCCAATGCACGCCGACAGCGCGGAAGCGCTCATTGCGGCGGCGGACCGCGCGCTGTTCGCGGCGCGCCGGTCCGGGAGTGCCGGCATCGCGTCCGCCGATGAAGCCGAAACGCGGCCCGCCATGCCGAAGATGGATTTCGATCGTTTCGTCGGCCGTGTCGACGAGCTGCGAAAGCTCGTCGGTTGGCTCGACGCGGCATGCCGCGATGATGGCCGCCTGGTCGCCGTCGTCGGCGAAGCCGGGGTAGGGAAGTCGACGCTCGTGCGACAGCTCGAGCCCGAGGTTCGCGTCCGCGCGGGCCTGCTCGTCGTTGGCCAGAGCTCGCAATCGTCGGTGAAGACCCCGTTCGCACCGTGGGTGGATGTCATCGGCGCGATTCAGCGTCAGGGACTCGTGCCGGACACGGGATGGCAGGAGCTCGGGCGCATCGTTCCGGCGTTAGGCCTCACGGCGACGCACCGCGACGCCGAGGCGAGCCCGTACGCGCTCCTCGAGGAGCTTGTCGCGTATCTGCGCGCGGCCGCGAGCGTGCGGCCCTTAGGCGTCGTGCTCGAAGACATGCAGTGGGCCGATCGTGCGTCGTGGGACGCCCTTGAGTTCGTGGTCGCACAGCTGAACGGCGCGCGCATTCTGCTGTGCGCCACGATCCGCGCCGAGGAGGCCCGCGAGGTGGCGGAGCGTCGAAAGCGTCTGGCCCGGTCGCCCGCGTTCTCACAGGTGAGCCTCCGAAGGCTGACGCGCGACGAGCTCAAACGCTGGCTCGAGACCGTGTTTCATCAGGGCGACATTGGCAATGAGCTCCCGACCTTCCTGCATCGCTACACCGAGGGCAACCCGCTGCTCGTTTCGCAGGTGCTTCGAGCCCTCGTCGACGACGGCGGCGTTTGGTATGCCGGCACACGGTGGGAATGGCGCACGCTCGATCAGCTGCGGCTACCGCCCGCATGCGCGCAGCTCGTTGGCCGCCGGATCGATCGCCTGTCGCCACGAGCGTCGTCTATCCTCGCCTGCGCGGCTCTCCTCGGGCGTCCGTTCGACACGGACCTGCTCGTGGCCGCCGGCGCCGGCGAGCCGGACGAGGTCGATGGAGCATTGGACGAAGGCGTGACTGCCGCAGTCCTCGTCCGCGCCGATCGCCACGACGGTCGCGACTTCGAGTTCGCGCATGCGGTTCTCGCCGACGCTGCGCGTCACACCGTTCCTGACCGAGTGCGTGCGGAGCTGCACCACCGTATCGCGCGTGCGCTCGAGCTGCGCACCCCGACGGCCGTAGCCGATATCGCGCGGCATTACCACGCGGCTGGCGACGATCGGGAAGCGTTCCGCTACGCCATGCTCGCGGCTGACCGGGCGGCGAGCGTGCATGCGCATGACGAGGCGGCGGCATGCCTCGCCGTCGCGCAGCGTCATGCGCCTTCGCCCGACGACCTCGCCGCCGCACGCGTGGAGCACGCCCGCGTGGCGGAATCGGCCGGCCGATTCGATCAGGCGGAGGAGCTGTGCGACCTCGCGCTCGACCATCTCGCCACGCAACCCGAAGCGGTAAAGGCGCTCTCGGTGCGTCGGATCCGCGAGCGACTGCGGGCACGTCGCGGGCAGCCCGTGCGTCGCACCCTCGAAGCCTGCCTGGCCCTGCTCGCCGAAGCGGAATCCGAGCACGCCGACGACGAAGCGGTGGCCCTCCACGTCATGGTGGCGGAGGCGCACAGCGCGCTCGGAGACCTCGACGCGGCCGAGCGTGCAGCGCGACGAGCCGTTAGGCTTTCGGCGGCGCGTGGGGACCGTCGCGGTCACGCCCAGGCGTTGCTTCGGTTGGGTGCGTCGCTTGCGCCGAGCCGACTCGAGGAGACGCTCGACCGATATCGCGAGGCGCTCGCCCTGTTTCTCCGGCTCGGCGACCGGCACGGTCAGACTCGGTGCTGGCTTGCCGCCGGCGAGGCGCACGCGAACGCCGGGCGCCTGAGCGCCGCACGCGAAGCGCTCGAGCAGGCGCTCGACACCGCCCGTCAGGCGCACGCCCCCGACTTGGCCGCCATCGCCACGCTGGCGCTGGGCACGCTGGACTTCAAGGCTGGTTCGTTAGGCAGCGCCCGCGCGCGACTCGACGAAGCGCTGCGGCTGTTCACGACGGTCCGCGACGAGGCAAGACGTGCCGCCGCGCTGCTCGTGTCGGGGCATGTGGCGCGCGAAGATGGCCGGCTCGCCGACGCAGCGTCGGCGTACGAGACAGCCGCGGCACGCGCCGCGGAGCTGGACGATGAGGCGGCGGAAGTCGCGGCGCACTCGGGCGCGGGGCTGACCGCATTCGATCAGGGCGACCACGACGCCGCCGAAGGTCGCCTCCGCAGGGCTGAGGAGGTCCTCGCGATCGGTACGCTCCCGGCATGGTTCGTCGGCCGCGAGCTCGCGGATGCGCTCGCCATTCGCGTTGCCGCGGCTGCCGGCCACGCTGGTCTGGCCGCCGATCGATTCGAGCGCGCGCTCGCCGTTGCCGAACCTAACGACGCCTTCGCCGCGACACGGCTCGTCGCGGAATGTGCGCCGGCGCTCGCCAGTGTGGGCGTGCGGACGATCGCGGCGACGATCGAACGCCTTCGCTATGCGGCCATCGCGTCCGGCTTCGACCGGCTCGCGAGCAGGCTGAGCTCCTAGACAGGGCGCGCGTCGCCTACGCGCGACGCGCGAAGTGCAGGGCGACCCCTCCGAGCAGCTTGACGCGCACCGATTCCACTCGGAGTCCGTGGCGTTCGAGCGTCGTCGAGAAGCGCTGCCACGACACGAAGTGACGTATGGACGGCGCTATGTACCCGTAAACCACGGGCTCGCGGTGCCATAGCCAGCCTATCCAATTGCCGGCGGCCCTGAGATACGTCAGAAAGAGCGGCCGCCAGAGGACTGACTCCGGCCGATAAAAATCCAGCGTCGCGAGGACGCCGCCGGGCTTGAGCACGCGGGCGATCTCCCGAACGGCCACCTCGTACTGCGGCACGTTCCGCATGCCGTACCCCACCGTGATCGCGTCCACCGACGCCGCGTCCACGTCGAGGGAAGTCATGTCGCCGACCTGGAACTGAACGTTTCCGAGCGGCGCCTCTTGCGTCGCACGCTGTCGCGCGAGCTCGATCATTTTTTTCGACGCGTCCAGCCCCAGCACCGAACCCTGCGTCGCTCGCTCGCCGGCCGCGAACGCCAGGTCGCCAGTCCCGCACGCTAGGTCGAGGACGCGAGACTCGGCGCGGATCGCGGAGCGCATCCAGGTGATCAATTCCGCCTTCCACCGCCGGTCCATCCCAAACGAGAACACCCGCGTGAATCGATCATAGCGCGGGGCGATCATGTCGAACATCGGCGTCACGAAGCCCTGCTTGAGCGCCGGATCCGCGAGATGGGCCTCGAGGTCCAGCTCTCCGAGCGTCGGGGGCGGCAACGGATCTTCACGAGCGTCGTTCTGGATGGCGCGCCTCCGGCGTATTTATTTCCTATTTCGAGCGCGATGGCAGACGCGGGCGGCTCTACGCTGTAGTTTACACGCCCCGCCGCCGTTTTCCGGTCGACGTTCGGCTCTGGCCCGACGCGGGAAGACCTGACCGTTCAACGCGAGGAGCACTGAGTGCCGTACCTCGGTTCACGGGATTCCCTCGACAATCTGATCATCCCGGTCGTTCCAGCCGCCGATCTCGGCGACGTCGCGACGCTTCCGTCCGAGCAGCCGCAGGCGATGGCGGAGCGCGAGACTGACGCGTCGATGTGGGCGATCGTCCTCGCGGGCGGGATCGGTTCGCGCTTCTGGCCTCTGAGCACACCCGACCGTCCGAAGCAGCTGCTCAAGCTCATCGGTGACCGACCGCTCATTGCGGAGACGATCTCACGTCTCGCGCCGCTAATTCCACCGGAACGCGTGCTGGTGCTGACGAGCCGCGATATCGCGGCGGCGATCCACGCCGCGATCCCGGAGATTCCGAAAACCAACATGCTCGTTGAACCGAGGCCGCTCGGGACCGCGGCCGCTCTCGCCTGGGGTGCGCAGGAGATCATTCGGCGTGCGGGACCGGAGACGATCTTCTGTTGCGTCCATGCGGATCTCGCGGTCGCGTTTCCAGAGTTCTTCCGGCAGACGCTCATACGCGCGGCACGTGTCGCCGCGCGAGAGAAGGCGCTCGTCACGGTCGGCGTGAAGGCGACGCGACCCGAAACAGGCTTTGGCTACATCCGGCCGGGAACTCCGCTGCAGGCGGGCGGGCTGCCTGACGACGGCGCGCCGTGCCGTGTGAAGTCGTTCATCGAGAAGCCGGGTCCCGTGCTGGCCGAGATGCTCGTGAGCGATGGCGCCTACTGGAACGCCGGGATCTTCGTCTGGCGGGCGAAGGACGTCGTCGACGCGCTCGCGGAGTACACCTCGGAGCTCGCGCACGGACTGCAGGCGCTCGGTGAGCAGGACTTCGTGCGATTCGCGGGAATGATCCAGTCGGTGTCGATCGAGCGCGGGCTGCTCGAGCGTTACTCGAAGCTGATCCTCGTTCCGGGTGAATTCGGGTGGGACGACGTTGGCACGTGGGCTTCGCTGCGACGGGCTCGAGAGCTCGATGATGAAGGCAACGGCGCGTATGGCGAGGTCCATTTCGTGGACTGCACGGGCAACGTCGTGCACGCCGAGGGCGTGCCGGTTGTGCTGTACGGCGTGTCGGGCATGCTCGTCGTCACGCTCGCCGGCCTGACGTTCGTGACGACCCTGGATCGAGCGAACGAGCTGCGACCGTTGCTCGAGGCGCTGCCCGAAGAGCTGCGCAGCGTACAGTTGCGAGGGAGCTGGACGGGGGACTAGGGACGGCTGTGGGACATCGGGACCGGGTACAGGTGGGGGGACATCGGGACTGGGGACTGGGGACTCGGTCGGGAGGCTTCTACCGGCGCGGATGCCTCCTCGCGAATAGAAGGTTCCCGGCCGAGTCCCCAGTCCCCAGTCCCCAGTCCCCAGTCCCTATTCTCTGCCAGCCACCTTCTTGCCCGCGTCAGCCTTCAGGTACTTGTCGTACCACGCCAGCATGCGCCGATGGAAGTCGGTGAAGTCCTCCACCGTTGTCCCCGGCGTGCCGTGGCCGCTGTTCATGTAGTTGACCCACTCCACGGTTTTCCCGAGACGACGCAGCGCATAGAACATCTCGCGCGTGTTGTTCGCCGGAACGTTCGAGTCCTCGTTGCCCGTCATCAGCAGGAGCGGCGTCGTTATGCGGTCGGCGAACATGATCGCGGAGTGCGCGATGTACTTCTGCGGCTGCTGCCATAACGTGGCCCCGAGGCGGTCCTGACTCTTCTCGGCCGCATGGACATTCCGCACGCCGAGGCGTGGGCTGTCCGTGTAGAAGCTGATGATGTCGACCTTGCCCGAGATGTTGATCGCCGCCTTGAACCGGTTCGTCTGCGTGATCAGCAGGTTCGTCGCGTAGCCGCCGTAGCTCGTTCCGTGAACGCCGAGCTTCGATGAGTCGGCGATGCCCATCTCGATCAGCTTGTTGGCGGCGGACGTGACTCCTTTGACCCACGCCTCGCCCGGGTAGCCGATGTCGAAGTCGACGGACGGCTTGACCACCACGTAGCCCGCGCCGGTGAGCACGTTCGCCGTCGCGTCGAACGTGTCGTCGAAGAAGTCCTCATAGATGTTGAACACCGTGGGGTACCGCTGCCCCTTGGTGTAGCCGGCGGGATAGTAGATCACGCCGAACTTCCGATGGCCGTCCGCGTCCAGGTAGGAGAGCAGCTCGGTGCCTCCGACCTGGCGTTCGTGCATCCACGGGTTGCCGTCGGTGAGGCGGCGCAGACCACGGAGCGATGCGTCGCCCACGTAGATGTCAGGAGGCCGGTTTCCGTCCGATGCCGACAGGACGGCGATGGAACCGTCCTTCGAGAGCCGGAAATTCGAATAGAGACGTGTGTCCTTCACGAGGTCTTCGAGCCGCTTCGACGTGCGGTCGAAGCGGGACACTCCGCGCTCCCACGCGGTGCGTGACGC